>JAFZFU010000002.1 GCA_017555745.1 Bacteroidales bacterium | reverse complement strand
TCACCACCACCACCACCACCATCACCACTACAATCCTCATCACCATCATCATTATGCTTGGAATTGCACACACTATTATAACAGCTACGACAGAGGCTCGTATTACTATGGTCCACGTACTTACAATGGAGCTACAACGCGATATATGGCTGGTAGAACAGTAAACGTAAACAATCGTACCAGTACAAATCGTTACAACAACAATAGTAATACTTTCGGACAACGTTATGAATCGGCTATAGCATCGCGTACAAGCACATCATCGCGTACAAGTACATCATCGAGCAATAGAAATTCATCGGCTGTGTCAAATCCTTCACGTAGAGGAGGTGTGGATATAAACAATAACGCATATCGCGGCTCGTCTCGTACATCGACAACTGCCACCGATAGAAACAGTAGCGCAACAAGCGGTCGTACATCAACTGTCACAACTACTGATAGAAACAGCGGCAGTACAACTACCGGTCGTACATCGACAACTACCACTACAGATAGAAACAGTAGCGCAACTACAGGCCGCGCATCGACCACAACTACTGATAGAAACAGTGGTAGCACAACAAACGGACGCACCTCGACAAGTACCACTAACGATAGAAACAGCAGTGTAACTACAGGTCGTACCTCAACCACTACTACCGATAGAAATAGTGGCAGCACAACAAGCGGTCGTGCCTCAACTACTACTACAACTGATAGAAACAGTAGCAGTGTAACAACAGGCCGCACCAATACTACTAACACAGGCACTGTGTCGACCGATGGTAGAAACAACAACAGCACAACAACCACAACGGGCCGTTCTTCTACACGTGTGTCGGGTAGTGATCGCTACTCCAAACCATCGAAAGTAGAGACCACTCGTTCCAGTCAATACACAGCTCCTACGCGTAGCTCGTCATCGTCGAATAATGTATCAACAAGAACCCGCTCGTCGTCGAGTAGTAGCAGTAAAGCAACAAACTCGAACGTAGGTAGTACTAAGAGAGGAAGTTCTTCCAACAATAGTAGCCGTTTCAATAGTTCGTCGTCGAGCAGGAGTTCATCGAGCACTTCGTCAAGTGTACGTTCGTCGAGTTCATCGTCGCGCAGCAGTTCTTCATCGTCGTATCGTTCCGGCAGTAGCAGCAGCCGTAGTTCAAGTGGTAGCAGCAGCCGCAGTTCATCAAGTAGTAGTCGTAGCAGCAGTCGCAGATAATCCGACGAAAAAGATTTTTATTTAAGTCGAACAAAGTGTCAAGATAATAGTTTATACAACTATAAATTACAAAAAAGACATTGATATGAGAAAGATTTTGTTGAGCATTCTTGCAATGCTAAGTATTTATGGACTAAAGGCTCAGTATGCATCAGAGGCATTGAATTATAGTCAAACCGATTTGTTGGGTTCCGCAGCCTTTGTGGGACGCGGTGGTGCCATAGGTGCTTTGGGAGCCGATTTTACTGCCGCCAGCTATAATCCCGCCGGTTTAGGTTTGTTTTATTCGTCGCAGATAGCCATGACACCGTCGTGGGAATGGAATATTGCCGATGCTAACTATATGGGAAACTCTACTAGCGAGCAACGCGGAATATTTGCCTTTACAAATGCCAATTACTTATTTGCTTTTAAAACCAATAATCTTGAAGGCTGGAAGGCTTTCCAGTTTGGTGTGGGGGTAAACAAGTTGCGTAGTTTCAACAATCGTAGTTATATCGAGGGTAATCCTGTAAATTCTTCGCTATTGAATGTATGGACTGAAGATGCTAACTACTATGGCAACTACGATCAATTTACCAGTTTATTGGCCATTACATGCGGATTGATGGATTACGATAGCGTTTCGAATACTTTTAGCGATATATTCGATGGAAGAACGCAAGAGTTGATACAAAGTCGCTATTTTGTCGAATCGGGCGGTATTAGCGAAATGGCGGTAAGTTTTTCCGGTAATTATGAAGATAAACTTTATTTAGGTGCCACAATGGGTGTGCCATATTTGTCGTATCGTAGTTCTATGCTTTATTCCGAAGTTCCCCAAACTGTGGACACAGCAATAGGTTTGAAAGAGTTCGATTTTATAGAAAGTAAGAATATTGATGGTGGTGGTATTAATTTAAAATTAGGTGCCATTTATCGTCCTATCGATAATATCCGTTTAGGTGTTGCTTTCCACACACCTACTTATTACGAGATTAACGAGTCGTATTACACAACTGTTGAAAGTTCAGTTTTGGCAAGTTCTTCGAGTAATATCGAACGTAACTCCGAAGTTTCGTCGTATGGGGTTTATGCTTACAATTTCTCTACTCCGTTGAAGTTGTTGGCCAATGCAGCAGTTACTTTTGGCGATATGTCATCGAAGATGGCCGGCAGTTTAAGTTTCGATTATGAATTTACCAACTATAGATCGATGCATTTCTCTGGTGGCGATCCCGACTATATGCGTCAGGTAAACAACGAAATAAAGGATACCTACAAGGCATCGCATACTTTTAGAGTGGGTGGTACGTTGAATGTTAAGAAATTGTCGCTACGTGCCGGTGCTGTATATTCTACCGATCCTTATAAGGAAGAGTTGGATATGGATGCCTCAAAGATGTCGTTGGCATGTGGTATAGGATATCAAACAAGACAATGGTTTGTTGATTTGGCTTTTGCTCATACCGAACAAAAAGATAAGCTTTCTTTTACAGCCAATCCGGATTCTCCTATCGAAATAACAGATTATAGAAACGTACTTGTAGTTACACTTGGAATGAAGTTCTAGTACATATTAATAACCAAGATATAAAATTAGAGGTAGTTAATACTGCCTCTTTTTTCGTTTAAATGAACACAACAATGAAGAAGATACATCTTTTTATCACTTTTTCCTTAATATCATTTTTGTTGAAAGCTCAATCGCCTATGCCTAAGAATATTATTTTTATGGTGGGCGATGGTATGGGTGTGGCACAAGTGTACACATCGATAGTGACAATGAAGGGTAAGTCTAATTTTGAGCGTTTCCCCTACATTGGTTTTTCTAAAACTTATTCGTATTCCGATTTTACAACCGATTCGGGCGCCGGAGGCTCTGCGTTATTTACGGGCCAAAAGGTAAACAATAAGGCTATATCCCTTTCTCCGGATGGTAAACCTTTAACAACATTGCTCGAAAAAGCACAACAGCATGGTTTATCCACCGGCTTTGTGGTGTCCACTATAGTTAATTGTGCTACTCCGGCATCTACTTATGCACACGTGTCGAATCGTAATGAATTTGATAGTATTACATTACAGTTGTCGCAGTCGAAGCTCGATTTCTTTTCGGGTGGTGGCGCCATGTATTTCAAACCCGCTAATCGCAAAGATGGTCTTTCGCCAATAGACACATTGACAAAGAGAGGCTACGATGTGGTATACACATTGGAAGATATGACAAAGTCTGATGCCGAAAAGATAGGAGCGCTGCTAACCGAGGGTTATCCTGCCAAATATCCCGAACGTGGCGATATTCTTACCAAAGGCGTTGAAAAGGCAATTAAACACCTGAGCCGAAAAGATGACGGCTTTGTGCTTATGATAGAAGGTTCGCAAATAGATTATGGCGGACACGATACAACCCTTTCTGTGGTTATAAACGAAGTGGTGGAATTTGATAAAGTGATAGGTATGGTATTGGACTATGCCATTGAAGATGGCGAAACACTGGTTATAGTTACTGCCGACCACGAAACCGGAGGCCTTACATTACCCGGCGGAAATATAAAAGACGGTACTATGCAGGCTATATTCACCACCACCAATCATACCGGCGTTATGGTGCCGATATTTGCTTATGGTCCGGGTGCCGATAAGTTTGCTGGTATAATGGAAAACCAAGATATATATCCAAAAATACTCCAAATAATGGGTTGGGAAAAATAAAATTCAAATAATAGCGTTTACTTTGGGTAAAGTTTAAATGAATTATTTTGTAAACAGAGATGAAGACATTGAGAAGATTTTTTGTGGTTGCACTTTATGCATGTACCATTTGGTCGTTGAATGCTCAAACAAAGGATGATAATTTTGTTGGCGACACGTTGAATTGCCCTATAATAAGTTTTAATTTTGCACCATGGATGGCTCAGGGTGCTATAAACGATATGTTCGAGTCGCCGATGTTGGATTTCGGTGTTTCGGCAATGTATAAAACCAAAAACAATTGGGTGTTCGGTTTAGAGGGGTCGTTCTTTTTTGGCGACGACAATTTAAAAAACCGAACAGAACGCCTGTCTTCGATATATACCGAAGCCGGTACTGTTATAGGCACAGGCGGTAGCGATGCGGGAGTAGAAATGTTTAATCGTGGCGTGGTAGGACAATTGCAAGTGGGTAAGATATTTAAGGTAACACCGCAGAATCCTAATTCGGGTGTGTTTGTGATGTTGGGTGCCGGTATTGCTCAAAACCAAATAGTGCTTATGCCTTCGCTCGAAGAGGCACCGCAAATATCCGATTCTTATGCCAAACTATACGACCATCAGCAACGTGGTCCCGTATTGTCGCAACGCTTGGGTTTTTGGTATATGAATAATAAAAAGACTTATTTAAACATACATATAAGTTTCGAGTTTACTCAAATGTGGTTGAAGTCGACACGCGACTATATAATAGACGACTTTATGGGAATAAGAGGCAAAGATGATAAAACTTATTTCAGCCATATATATGGCATAAAGTTCGGCTGGATGATACCTTTGGAAGGTAAATCAACTCAAGAATATTATTACTACTAAACCTTTCTTTTGTAATGAGATATTTGTACACATTTGGAATATTGTGCTATGGCTTGGCTATTCGTTTGGCAAGTTTGTTCGACAAAAAGGCTAAACTATGGGTAGCGGGACGACGAGATATATTTCAGCAGATAAGAAACAAATTAGCCGACAACAATTCCCCTGTGGCATGGTTTCACGCTTCGTCGTTGGGCGAGTTTGAACAATGTCGTCCGGTAATAGATGCTTTTAAAAAGCAATATCCCGATTATAAGATATTTGTAACCTTTTTTTCACCTTCGGGCTACGAAGTTCGTAAGAATTATCCCAATGCCGATTATGTGTTTTACCTGCCTTTGGATACTATGTTCAATGCACGCAAGTTTGTTGATATGGTAAATCCTAAGATGGCCTTCTTTGTTAAGTATGATTTTTGGTTTAACTATATGGCTGTGTTGGACAAGAGAAACATACCCACAATATTGTTTTCCTCTATATTTCGTCCTTCGCAATACTTTTTTGCATGGTATGGAAAATGGTTTTGCCGTAGGTTGAACGCTTTCGACCATTTGTTTGTTCAAAACAAGGAGTCCGAAAAACTGCTTAAAGAGCATGGCATAAGCCAATGCACCATTGCCGGCGATACCCGTTTCGACCAAGTGATGGCCATTGCCGCCAACGTAAAACAATTTCCCGAAGTAATGCGTTTTGTGGGGCAGTCGAAGGTGTTGTTGGCCGGAAGTACTTGGGAACCCGACGAACGTCTTTTGAAAAGTTTTGCCGATACATATTCTTCGGCCGACATAAAGTTTGTGATAGCTCCTCACGAAATACACGCTTCGCGTATCGATTTCTTGATGAAACTTTTTGGAAACACTTGTGTTAAATATTCCGATATAGCCAATATCTCCGATTTAAGGGATTATAAGGTGTTGATAATTGATAATATAGGAATGTTGTCGAGCTTGTATCAATATGCTTATGTGGCATATATAGGTGGAGGCTTTGGTAAGGGTATTCACAATATATTGGAGGCTTTGGCTTTTGGCAAACCTGTATGTTTCGGCCCCAAATACCAAAAGTTCCAAGAGGCAAAAGATATAGTAAACCTGAATGGCGGTTGGTCTGTAGGCAACGAAAAATCGTTGAATAAGGCTTTGACCGACTTGTTCGATTCGGACGAATTGTACAATAAAGCATCGGATGTATGTATGCACTATGTGCAAGACAACAAGGGTACTTCCGATACAATTATAAATATGGTTACGAAGTTTTAATATGAATCTACATAGTAGACCGATAACGTATATAAGAAATCATTCCGTAGCATCTTTCGTCGGATTGCGTCGTTTGGCGGGTATTTGTTTGTTGGCAGTGCTTGTTTCTTCGTGTGGTGTAAATAAGTTTATCCCTCAAGGCGAGTATTTGCTCAACAGCAACGAGTATGTGATAGAGAAGGATTCTCTTAGCGATGAGCAATATAAAGTGGTGTCGTCGGCATTGTCGGTGATGGATAATTATGCTCAACAACAACCCAACACCCGAATATTGGGTGTACGTTTGGACATGCGGATATATTGCTTGTCCAATCCCAAAAAGGACAATTGGGTAAATAGAACCATACGCGACCAAGGCGCCAAACCGGTTATATTTGACAGGTTGGGCATGATTGGTACTGCCGAGCAGTTGAAGCTGTTGTTGGAATCGAAGGGATGTTTCAACTCGGAGGTCTTTTACGAAACCGATACCGTTAAGGAAAACAGAATAAATGTTACTTATCGAATATTGCCTACACCACGTTATGTTATCGATACCCTCTTTTATGTGTCCGATAATGCCGATGTGCAACAACTGATAGAAACCAACAAAAACAGCTCGCTTATAAAGCAGGGCGATTATTACGACCAAGACCTGTTTTCGAAAGAGCGCAGCCGTTTGGCAACTTATTTGCAAAATTCGGGCTACTATACCGCCACCATCGATGTGATATCTTTTTTGTTGGACACCAACGAGGCAAAGCATACCATGAGTGTGGAAGTGAGGATTTCAAACCCTAAGATATATGTCGACCAACAAACAGTAGAACAGCCTCTTACTAAGTATTATATCGATAATGTGTATATATATCCCGATTTGCAGACTTTGCTCCCCGTCGATTCGTATAAGAAAATGGATACTTTGAAGTATGTATACAATTATCGGGGTCGCGAAACGTTGTACCACTTTGTGGTAAACAAGAAAATGCAGGTCGACGAATCTGTTATCAGCAGGGCAATATTTCTTGCTCCGGGCAACTTGTATCGTTTGTTGGGGGTGGAACTTACATACAACTCATTGATAAGTTTGAGGAATTTTAAATTTACAGATGTCGACTTTGTACGTTCCGACAGAAAGTCCGATACCGCCGGATTCCTAAATGCACGCATTCGTTTGATGAATGCCATGAAGCATTCGGTATCCACATCGGTGGAAATCACCAACACCTCGCCGCTATACACTATCAACGCCCCCGTTACAAATAATACCGGAAACTTTGGCTTGCAGTGGACTTTGGGCTATCAAAACAGAAATTTGTTTGGCGGTGCCGAACTCTTTAACGTAAAAACCACCTTGCTGTTCGAGTTGGCAAAATCGGCATTAAATACAAAAAGCGAGAACTTTTACAGCATATTTTCGGCTTTCGAAACGGGTGTCGACCTCTCGTTGGATATACCCAAGTTTATAGTTCCCGTTCCAAGTTCGTGGTTTTCGAAGCGTTTCCGCCCAAGCACCGAATTCGCTTTGGGTATCAATTATCAGTTTAGAACATATTTCGAACGCGCTTTGGCCAACGTGTCGTTTGGTTATAATTGGCGAAACACTCGATATCGTCAACATCAGTTGGTGCCGTTTGAGTTTACCTATGTAAGGTTTTTAAACCAGTCGCCGGAGTTTAAACAGCAAATAGAAAGCCTGTCCGATTTGCGTTTAAAATATCAGTATACAAACCACTTGATAATGAATACGCATTACACTTTTGTATACAACACCCAACGCTTTAATACCAAAACGGATTTTACTTATTTTTCGTTGAATCTCGAAACGGCGGGCAATCTGCTCTATACCTTCGACAAAGCATTGGATATGCCTACCGACTCGGCCGGAGTATACCAACTTTTGGGCGTCCCTTATTCGCAATATTTGCGTACCGAAATGGATTGGAAACGTTATTTCTATCTTTCCGACCACAATACTTTTGTTGTGCGCACCATGCTGGGTATAGGTATTCCTTACGGAAATTCGGTGTCGTTGCCATACGAAAAGAGTTTTTATGGCGGCGGTCCCACCACCATACGTGCATGGAACATACGCACATTGGGGCCGGGTGCCTATTTCAACGACGCTGCCAATATATTCGAAAGAGTGGGCGACTTATCGTTGGTGGTAAATATCGAAGACCGTTTCCATTTGTTCGGAATGTTCGAGGGTGCCGTATTTCTCGATATGGGTAATATATGGTTGTTGCGTCCTTCGAGCGAGTTCCCCGACGGAAACTTCAACTTCAAAACATTTATACCGCAGATTGCAATGGGAGGCGGACTCGGATTAAGAATGAACATATCCATTATAACATTGCGTTTGGATTTCGCCATTCCGTTCTACGATCCTCAATACTCCCCATCGCAGCGTTGGCGCTTCCCGCATTGGAAATGGAATCAGATTGTAACCAACTTCGGTATCGATTACCCGTTTTAGTACCCATTTTTGCAGGGCGTTTTCTTGTTTCTGCAGACAAAATTTCGCCTCGAAGAGCCAAATAAAGCATTATAATTCGACTTAAATATGAATCTTTTTTGAGAGATGATGTGTTAAATATTCAAAATTTCATCTCTCTTTTTTTTCAAAAGACCTAACAAAAAATGTTTATCGCGTAATATATTTAATTGATAATCAAATCTTTTGTGTTTTTTTAATAGTCTCTTCTGACGGCTTATTTATATTTGATAATCAATATCTAAATTATTCATTTCCGTTATTTGCCCGTGTATTCGAAAATAATTTATCCTCTCATTTTTATATCCCTATTAATGATTTATGTTTTTAATAAAAGGTGTTTTGTGAATGTTGCTTATCTCTTGATAATTAGAATGTTATTTAAATAAAATCCTCTTGCTGCTTCAAAAAAAACGTTGTAACTTTGCACCATTATTGGTAATTATTCAAAACCTAATGCCAGTTGTGCTTAGGGATTACCAATCGATTTTATACAACTTTTTAAATTAGAAAATATGAAGTTTCTTTCGAAACAGCAGCCAATCACAAAGATTGGCACAAGCGAGACAAATTTGAAATTTGTCCTAAATTTGGTAGAAGCAGGCACTGTATCTGCCAAGAATATTGTAGAATTTGCAAGCAAGCACACCTCGGCACCGGCGGTGATGGTGAAAGCTGTATTGGAAAGCAGTTTCCAAATAATAGAGCATTACCTATCGTTGGGTTATAGGGTGCAGTTGGGCGAATTGGGTACCTTTTATCCAACCATCAAAAGCAAGGCCGTAGACAGCAATACCGATGCCGGCATGGTGCAATTGGAAAAGGTAAACGTACGTTTTAGACCCAACTCCGACATAGTGGAAAGGCTAAACAAAGCGCCCAAAACGTTGCAAGGCATATACCGATTGGTGGATGCCGACCGCAAATTCTACGAAGAGGTGGGCAGAGGCGAACTGGGCGACGCGCCCGTTCAACCCGATGGTGGCGACAACCCTGACCCCGACAGTGGTGACAACACCGGTGGTGGTGGTGGCGGTTTTGCGGGATAAACCCCGACAGCCATAGCACAGAGGCCTGTGGCACTAGGCGGCGATTAGAAATAATCGTCGCCTTTTTTTGTCGATTTTTCGGCAAAATTGGACCCCGTTTGAGATATCTCCACGACGTGGTGGAGATATCTCTACGAGCCGATGGAGATATCTCGACATAGTAGGTGGAGATATCTCGACGACTTCACCGAGATATCTCCGTCACCCGACAGAGATATCTTGGCCAAATGACGGAGATATCTCCGCCAAAACAGCGAAATTTCTCCTATTTTTTGCACCAATACCACCCCAAAAAGCCATTTTTAGCCCCAAAAAACTGTCAAATTTAGCCCCCAAAATATCCCAAAACGACTAAAAAACAGCCTTTTTTTGCACTCAAAAGCCCCGTTATCTCTACAAAAACACCTCATTTTTCCCAAAAAAACGACAAAAATAAAGCCAACTTCACAATGTCTCGGCATTAGTATTAATTTCAAACAGTAACAATATTACCGAAATTATCATTCTACAAAACACTTTTAGAGCCCACCTTAATTCATCCAGTGAGAATAAAAGCATACTACTATGAAATATTTTTGCTATAAATATTAATATTTTGCAATTTTATTCGTACCTTTGCACCGCTTTTGTAAATAAATAAAACTTATCTGTTATGGCAAAAAACATTCTTACATTGGATTATACAGAAGTATTTAATTACTTTATGAAGTCGGAACAGTATTGTGGATTTGAATTACCTGAATATTTTCAATTTGATGAATTATTACAATATGTAAGTAATAAAATTGTTGATATTCCGTATTCTGAATGTTTGTCGGATATATTGCCCGATGAATTGGAAGATGCAAATTTGAATATTCTGTTGAATAAAGATGGACGTTATGCTGTTCGTCCTATTGTGTTGGCCAATCCTTATTTATACTGCTTTTTGGTAAGAGAACTTTGTAACAAAGAATCTTGGAAAAAGATAAAAGAATGTTTTTCAAAATTTCAAGTACCGCATATTTCTTCAACAGCTCTTCCTATAATAAAAGAAGAACCCGAATCTTTTCATAAATCTACTACCATTTTGAACTGGTGGAATACTATAGAACAACGTTCTTTGGAATTATCGTTGGAATATAAATATATGTTTATTACCGATATTACAAACTGCTATGGTACTGTAAATCCACAAACTATAGATTGGGCACTATCATTAAAAAATACAGAATATCGGAGAGATGACAATCATGATATTGCCGAAAATATAATCAAATATTTAAAAGCGTTCCAACAAGGTCGTAATATAGGAATTCCACAGGGTAGTGCTGTATTTGATTTTGTAGGAGAAATTGTATTAGGCTATTCAGATTTGTTGCTACACAATAAGTTATTGGGAAGAGGAATTCAAGATGGTTACGAAATATTGAGATATAGAGATGACTATCGAATATTTTGCAATGATAAGGATACATTGGAACAAATATCATATATTCTGCAAGAGGTATTAGAAAGTTTAAACTTTAGAATGAACAGTCAAAAGACCAAGATAAGTACTTCTATTGTTACAGACTCTGTGAAGGCAGATAAATTATGGTATATCGAAAATACTCCAATCTTTAATAAGAAGGGTGTAGATTTTGATGGTATTCAAAAACACTTGTTTTATATACTTCTCTTTTCAAGAAAACATCAAAATTCAGGACAACTAAAAGTGATGTTGTCTGATTTAGATAAACGGATAATAGAAAAATTAAAATCACGGAAAAGAAAATCATTTTCTATTTTGGATAATGGTGACATAAAAGAATTTGTAGATGAAATGCCCGGAAGAATCTACGAGAATATACATGCTATATCTGCAGTAGCATTGCAAATAGCAGTAGAAAATAATTCTGTTACACACTATGTCTTACGAATAATAAGTAGACTAGTGGCATCTCTTAAAGAACAAACTGATAGATGGGCTATTGTAGATAAAGTTTACAAGAGATTGTGCGACCGTCCAAATTCGAAATATGATCAATTGTGGTTGCAAAATATAACATATCAACGAGATTTATTGTCGGGTGAATCGCCATACGATTTGCCACTTTGTAGATTAGTAATGGGTGAAGACGTTGATATATGGAATAATGATTGGTTGAAACCGGAGTTAAGAACAAATATTCCATTAGATACAATTTGTAATAAAGAAATATTAGAAACTGCTGCACCTATTATCACATTCCGAGAAACACGAGAATATGATGATTTTCTGAATGATAATGATTTATTTGAAGAAGGTTTGATATAATCAAATATTGTGATTATTTACAATGATATTTGAAAGTGTAATTTATGAAGAAATAAAAAAATAGAATATTCAAAAGGTAAAGTAGAGGAAGGCAAAATGAAAATTGATTTTACAAAGAGAATAGAAGAATATAAAGATAAGTCGGACAAAGAAATTATGTCTTATCTTTCTGATTTTTGGAACGTAATTCCAAATGAAGATGGTATAATTAGGTTGTATGCTTCGTACCAAAAAAGTGAACATAAAGATAATAAAGGAAATGACTTTGCTTTTTTTATCGATGTTCGAAATGAAGTGGGCGACATTCTATATTATCCATATAGACTTGGCAAGGTGAAAATTTGGTCTCAGTATAAGACTTCGTTTGAATCTCAACCAATTTGGAAAATTAATGTACGATTAAATGAAAAGAAATATCGCAAAGATAATCCGTTTGCTTTGTGTATGGCAAACAATACCGTTGGTAAACCTTCTTTGAAATTCAATGAAAGGTTGGATAATGAATCTTATGTAAAAAAACTATTCTATGATACTGGATCTACAGAAAAGGATGCAAAGACTATTGTCAATGCGTTGCACAATATCATGGACGATTTATACACAAACGCAGACGACCGATTTGTTTATGAACTTATACAAAATGCAGATGATCAACCACTGGATGGAAAAAATGTTTCAGTAAACATGCAATTACTCAATAGACATCTGTTATTTATGCATAATGGTCGGCCTTTCGATAAAGAGGATATATACAGTATATGTGACATTGGAAGTAGTACAAAAAGAAACAGCAAAGAAAAGATTGGCTACAAGGGAATAGGATTTAAATCCGTGTTCACTGGTTCTGACACAGTTATTGTAAATTCAGGGAATTACTCCTTTGCTTTTGATAAAGATTCTCCTATTTATAATGGTGTAATTGTGGAAAATATTCCATGGCAGTTGAAGCCTATTTGGCAGGAAAAATACAGGTGTCCGCAAGAGATTAGAATCAACGAATGTTTTTGGAAATCCCCTGTTGGGATTTCTCTTGAGATTAATGAAAGTAATGAAAGACATTATGACAATTCTATTCGAAAAATATTGTCAAATCCACTTTTTTTACTCTTTTTGAAAAACGTTGATTCTGTTCGTTACCAACATGACTATAATGATTTTGTCGTATCAAAGAAAACCAGTGACAACATTGTACATATTACGCAAAATGGTGAAATAATCAGTTCATGGACAACATTCGATTTTGTTGTTGAAATACCTCAAGATATACGTGATGCGATGCAAAACGATAGAAATGTACCTCAAAAAATGAAAGAGGCGAAGAAAACACAAATTAGCTTTGCAGCGCTTATCACAGATGGACAAATTAAGCAACTTGATAATTCCGTATTATATGCTTACCTTCCTACATCGGTAAATGATTTCAAATTCAACTTCATTGTTAATGCTGATTTTCTTTTAGCAGCAAACAGGGAGCAGTTACACACAAAAAAAATATGGAACCAATTTTTGTTTCAGCAAATAGGTAAGCTGTTAATTGATTGGGGTAAATCTGTTTCTGCTCATATTCCAACGTATCTTAAGGTTTTCCCTACGATAAAACTTCCTGAGGAAGAAGCAGGACATCTTGCTTTGTCGTCGTATTTCAACTCATCCTACAAATCTGCCCTTGAATCCGAAGCATTTATCCTCAACCACAAAGGAGAACTTGCAAAACAAGACGAAATAATTATTGACAAAACAGGTTTGGCGGAAATTGTTGGAGCAGATTTGTTCTGTCAGCTACTACAAACTGAAAAATGTTTGCCGTCAGAAAAGATTGATAGCAAAATATTGGAAGAGGATATTTTCGAGAAGATTGATTTGATGAAATTCGATACTATTATTGATATTATTACCAATAATGAAGAATTCAACGAATGGTTTGTGTCTGCAGATGAAGAATATAAAAATTTATTATACAAATGGATTAATAAACAAGATGTTTCTTCTGATCGAAATACTAAACTAAAAAAACTAGTATCGAACTTACCATTGTTTCAATTTGATAATGAATGCTTATCTATTAGTCAAATTGCTAATAATGTTGATTATATAATAACTACCGATAAGATAGAATTGATAAAAGTAGTTTTGTTAGATCTCGGATATCATATTTCGGATAATAGAGTAGATGATCATTTGTTGCTTGATTATATAGATTTGCAAAATGAAAAGAAACTATTTGATGATATAGCGAAGCGAATTTCAGAGAAAGATATAGATTTGTCACCTGGTGGAAAACTTCTTTTGATTGAGTATTTGCTGAAATTTGACGATGTAGGTCCAGAGTCCATTGCAAAACTGAAGCTATTTTTGAATATGCAAGGAGAGAAAAAAGCTTTGTCAGAAATGCTTGTTTATAGAGACAATGTTCCTAAATGGTTAGAAAAATATGTTATTTGCAAAAATGAATACTTTGATGAATTGGTGAAATACTTAATTCCCAAAGAAAGAGAATTTGAAGAAATTGTGTGGAAACATAAAACAGAATTTGGTATTTCAGAAACTGAATTATATGAAGAATATCAATGGACAGATGAAAAATATACACAACAATTAATTTTACAATATAGAAATAGCGACAATTATGATCAAATACTTCCAATAATTGAAAGATCAAGCGAAAATACAAAGAAACTTTATCTACAGAATCTTAATAGAATGGATTTGATAGTGGGAGAAGATAAAAAATATAAAAAAGATTCTCATGAATATCGTATACTTCAAATGGCATTAAATGTTTTAGATGAACCGTCAAACTTTTCATCAAAGATTTATTTTGAAGAAAAATGTATCAAAGAATTTTCTGTATCAGATGATGTCGTGTGTGAATACATTCAAAATGGCGAAACTAAAAAGGTAAAAATGTCGTTGGCAAAGTTGTTACCACAATGTCAAAACCAATCAGACTTAATTGAGAAAATAAAAGCTCTTTTTGAGAATAAAAAAGATTTGGGTAAGTTTTTTGTAGCAAAATTAATGCCTCAAAATCAAATTATTAAACATTTAGAGAGTCCTGATTTTTTGAATCTAAAACCAGGTGAGTGGCCAAATGATAAGAATGGTAACGCTTATCAATATTTGTTTTATGTTTATTATTATCGGCAAGTTAAAAATTATAATAGTAGTTGGGTTATTTCGATAAACTTAGAAGAAGAATCGGATTCATTTGTCTCGGAATTGATGAATTTTTTATGTGATAATAAAATAGATATTAGTTCTTCTCCTTTTACATATCGTTTGAAGAATTATTTTAATAATAAGTACTTTGATTATAATTATCTTTTTGAAAGAGAACAATTGTTGTCAACTATAGAGAGATGGGCAGATGGTGATGAAAAGATAAAATACCTAAAGGATAATGGTGTGCAATCTTCTAATTGCAACGCTATGCAATTCCGTAAACTATTTTTGGAAGATAAATCAATCGATTTTATAGAAGAACTTACAGATGTCGATTTATCCTCAGGTGTTGAATTTATTGCCACAGTCGATGGATTCGATAGACCATTTACAGGAACAAATCAAGGAATTCTTCTTAAATTGAAAGATAAGAAATGTTGTAACCTATTTGATAATTGGAATAATAAAAAAATAGAAGAAAATTCCAAAGAATGGAATACAAAAGAGTATAAAGAATGGATTGAAAAACATTATCCAAATATTTTTATTTATTCTGGGATATTACCAAGACAATTGTCGTACAAAAGTGAGATATTGCTTAATTATGATGATCCTAAATACGACTATTATTATAATTCGCAAGAAAAGAAATTATTTGTTAGTAATGTAAAAAAAATAGAAGACATTTTATTTGAAGTTGCTAAGGAAGGTAAGTCGGATTTTGCCTTTGATGATTACAAAAAGCTTTGTTTGGAAGGTAAGATGACTATTTCAAATGAAGATATTGAAAAAAAAGATAAAACTATTGAAACTCTCGAAGAATCTAATCGTAAAAAAGACGAAATAATAAAAAAACTTCAGGAAAAGCTTAAGATGTATGAAAATGATGAAAGCTGTTCTGAAAGTAAACAGAAACCAAACTCAATACTTCCTAAAATTGAAGTAGGAGTGCTTGGAGGTATTGGAGATAGACCTCAATGGGATGCTCAAATTGAAGCACAAAAACGTCTCATTCAAGAATTTCCACAATGGATATTTCCATCTGACTATGGCGAAGCCGATGAAAATGGCAAACCATATAATTTTTCAACTATAGAAATTGAAGATGAAAATGACAAAACAATACCTATAGTTTTGAAAAGCTATAAAAAGACTAGCGAGCCTTTCAAGATAAATACAGAGGAATGGAATTACTTAATAAGAGAACAAGCTATTTTGCTAATATATACAGGAGCAGATATTAAACGTGTTTACGTAAGAGACCTTATAAGAAAGCAATCAAGTATTGCAATTTCTTTTAGTACCGAAAATCTTGATTTAGAGGATAAAGTAAATGCTTTTGCGGATTCTTTACACTATTTCAATGAACTGCATTTTGATTTCGATAGTTTCAATATTTCAAGTAGAGCTCAATCTGCGGCAGAATTATATACGAGAAACAAAAGAGCGTTTTTTGCAAATGATAATACGGAGGATGATATATGAGATATACAAGAGATGAATACGAAAGATTTCTAAGTACAGAATTAGATACTCAACAAAGAGATTTTGAGCAAATAAAAAACACAAAGGCAATTACTTTGAAAGAAAGGGGGGATGTTTTTGTTGGTTTATTTCAAGGATATGGCAAAAATGGGATTCCTATATTCAAAGTCCGCAATACTGAGAATATGCCAAGAAAAAATTCTTATTGGACTGCTGTCGATTTGAGAAGCGAAAACGGTGATATGTCAAAATTCAAAAGTTGGGGAAACTTATCTTGGAAAGACCTAAGAGCTCAATATCAATCTGACTTTTGTGACTGTATCTGTGTATGGATTTCAAAATCTGACAATCCAGACTATTGTTTGGTCGGTATAAAAGATTTAACGATAGACTTCGTAACAAACATTGACCCCAATACAATCATTGCATTTGGTCCCAAAGACCCTCCTTTGCAATATTTGCAACACCTTATTGACATAGTGCGGAACCATTCTTGTGTAGGAATACAGAAAATTTTGGATTATGAAGAAATATTCAATCTGTGGAATCCGATGAAAATCGAAGCAAAAGCAGATTTCAGTACTCTCTTGCTGAACGATATGAAAGACAATAACTGTATTGTTGTACAAGGTCCCCCTGGAACAGGCAAAACATATCGAATGGCACAACTTGCTGCTAAATTATTAGAAGATAATAAAAGTGTTTTGGTAACAGCTCTTACCAATCAGGCTTTGATGGAGTTGGCTAAAAAAGAAGATATTTTACCATTTCTCGAAAAAGGCAAAGTTTCAAAGACAAGTCTTACAGTGGATGAAAGTAGAGAACTTTCTAAACTTCAGTCAATAAAGGATAATCTATGTAATCCATCGCAAGGTTGTCTTTCTTTAGCAACATTTTACTTATCAAGTGGATGGGCGAAAGATGCAAATGAAAAGCCATTTGATTATGTTATAATGGATGAAGCAAGCCAAGCTTTACTTCCGATGATTGCTGCAGCAATGAAATTGGGAGAGAAAGTTATTTTGATTGGAGACCAAAACCAATTATCACCTATTGTGGTGACAAATGAAGATGTTATCAATAGATTTCAATGGACTTCGATAGTAAAAGGATTTGAAACAATTTGCCAGAATTTCTCATTCAAGTCATATATGCTTAGCGATACATTCCGTTTGACAAGACGGGGAGCTGAAAGTACAGGTATATTCTATAATAATGAATTACGTTCTGTTTCTGAAATACAAATCATTCCTTCTAAGTTATTGGAATTAAACCAACAAGGCGGACCTTTGTTTGTCGGATTGGATCTGAAAGTTGGCAACAAAGCTCCTATTAATGCTTTTGATTCTATCTTTGATTTTGTCTGCAGAATTATTGCTGAATCGCCCAAAGCCGAGATTGCCATACTTTCAAAATTCAGAGAATCTGTTCGTCAACTACATAAATATTTTGTAATGAGATGGACAACTACAAAAGAATTGCCCGATAATATTCGTATAGAAACTGTAGATAGGGTTCAAGGATTAACTGTAGATTATTGCTTTTTCTTCATTCCCAATGCCTCAATACGCTATTCTTTGGAAAATGAATTGTTTAATGTAGCAACGTCACGTGCCAAATTCAGTACGATAATTGTTGCGGATAATTCTATTTTGAAAGAGAATATGTCTGAAAAGGTACGAAAATATCTTTTGAAATCTCAGGAAGATATGTTCGCAGCTTTTGAACCGAAAAAAATATCTGTAGGTAATATTGGTGTTAGTGTCGTAGATAAGATTGATTTATCAAAATTTGAACGTAATAAAAAAATAGTTGCTGAAGAAAAGAATAAAACATACATTATAGATACAAATGTTTTTGTAAATTGCCCTGACATTATTTCTCTAATTGGCAATAAGCATAAAATTCTTATTCCTAGTAAAGTATTGGAAGAATTAGATAAATTGAAACTTAAACTTGATATTGATAAAGCCGCATTAAATTTAGCTGCTAAAAATATTAATAATGCCTTTGTAAATCAATATTCGTATATGGAAGAAGCAGATGTTTCATTATTGCCTTTGGGATTTGATAAACGCAATCCAGATTGTATGATATTATCTGTAGCTCTGAAACATAAAGATGAAAATCCAATTCTTCTAACATCTGATAATATGTTGCAGGCTAGGGCAAGTGCACTAGGAATTACTGTAAAATCATTAAAAGAATTTCTATAATATATGGATATATAAATTGCCTTTACTTGGGGTAAATCAAGAAGATTATTTCTAATTTATAAAGTCTAAATGAGATAGGTATTCATCTTACTTAGACTTATTATTAGTTATCAAATAAATGAGCAAAATTCTTTGGTAAGATACTCTATTTATTAAGAATGACAAAAATGAATATACTAATTAGTTAGAAAACTAACCAATATGAATGAATTTGTAAAGACGTTGAATATAGAAGAGAACTTTTTTGAAGTTACAGAAAGTTGCGAAATAGAATATTTAATACAATGCTATGCACCTTGTACTTTGAGTGGGCAATATTTGATTCCTGCAGGTACAAGATTTTGTTTACATGGGCTTATGCGTGGTGATGCATTTTATATGCATATTATTGAAGATGAAAATACTGAATCGCTTATAAAAGCAATGATGGATAAAGAAAAGAATAATTATCCCAAATTGGCTAAAGAAAAAAGATTGGCAGGTTTTTCATTCTTTATAACTGAAGAGCAATTGCAAACATTGCCATTAAAATTTCTTTCAGGAAGTAAAGAACGAAGTTTGGAAATACTAATGCTGATACGGAAAAAGAGATAAGAACATAGAGGCAACTTCTATATGGTCGCAACGCCTATTGGCTGCGACAATGATAGACGTGCCGTTGGCGCGATTTATATTGGTAATTTGTCGTAATGAAAGGAGACGTGCCGTTGGCGCGTCTACAAAGGGGTACATTTTTTCGTGGTGGATTTATATATGGTGTATTAACAACCAACATATATTTCACACAATATAAAATATGTATACAAAACACCGAAAACAAAATGTGGTATATAAACCACGTCAATGTAGAGACGCGCCAACGGCACGTCTCACCATGTCGCAGCCGTCAGGCGTTGCGACCAATGAAATTGTAGCCCAAAATCGGTCATTAAGGAATTGTCTTGTCCTGAAAAAGTTGACACAAAAGTCAACAATAATGATATCTCGGCATAAAAACTATGTGGTTTACGGGTCAAAACTCGGCGGTTTACGACCCAAAAGTATGGGGTTTACGACCTCTAAACTGCCGACTTTTGATGGCCGGGTGTGGGTATGCCAATGATGGCAATGCCACGAAGCGGGGTAGGGGCACCATTGTAAAAATAAACAGTCCCATTTCGGAGTTTAGGAAACGGGACTGTTTATATGATAAATAGGTTTGTTATTGCATATTTACTGCTTTGCCTGCGGCATAGCCTGTGGAGAATGCTATTTGTAGGTTATAGCCACCGGTGTCGGCGTCGAGGTCGAGGAGTTCGCCGGTGATATATAGATTCTTCACTAATTTGGATTCCATTGTTTTTGGGTTTACTTCTTTTAGCGAAACACCGCCTTGTGTAACTATAGCCTCGTCGAAACCGCGTGTTCCCACTATGGTAAACGGCATTGCTTTAAGCATTCGCATTATCTTTTTTCGGTCGTTGGCCGACACTTGATTCAATCGCTTGTAGTGTTCTATTGTCATTGTTTGCAGTGCCAACGGTATCATTTCGGCCGGCAGCCACAGCCGCAGGGCATCTTTAAGTATGCGAGAGCCGTTTTCGTCGAGTTCTCGTATAAGTTTTTTGTCTAACACCTCGTGTTCCAAAGCCGGTTTTAGGTCGAGGGTGGCACGTAGTTGTTCGCCTGCCTGCAATCGTCTGCTTATTATTCGGCTTGCCGACAGCACTATAGGTCCGCCAATGCCATTGTCGGTAAATGTCATCTCGCCAAAGAAGTTGCAAATCTTTTTGTCGTTTGCATCCGATATGGTAAGGCTTACATTTTTAAGGGTGAAACCTACAAGTTCGTCGGGTATTGCTTCTTGGCAAACCAGTGGCACCAACGAGGGTATCGGGTCCACAATGGTATGTCCCACGTTTTTTGCCAACGAGTATCCGTCGCCCGTCGATCCGGTAAGGGGATAACTTCTGCCACCTGTGGCAAGTATAACCTTTGGCGCGGCAATATCGATATTTTTGCCGTTGTTTATTGTTACTCCCGCTATTCCGTTGGGCGATACTATCAGGTCTGTTGCCGAAGTGTTTTTTAGTATGGTTATGTTTTTGTTTCGTTCGATGGTGTTGATAAGAGCCAAAAATATATCGAGAGCTTTACTGCTTTTTGGAAACACCCGGCTACCGCGTTCGATATTCAGTTCGACGCCTTTTTCTTCGAAGAACTGCATCAACTCGTTGTTGAAAAACAACGAGAATGCGTTTCTCATAAATCGTCCATCGGAGCCTATATGCGAAATAAACTCTTTGATAGGCGAGGTGTTGGTAAGGTTGCAACGGCCCTTTCCGGTAATGCGCAACTTGCGTCCTGCCTGTTCCATCTTTTCCACAAGCAGAATTTTTTGTTGCTTTTCGGCGGCTGCTATGGCTGCCATAAGTCCCGAGGCACCGCCTCCTATTATCACTAAGTCGTATTGAGTTTGCATATAGTATGTATGTTATTATCGTGCCAAACTATTGATGTCGGCAGGGTGAACACTTAGTATCGGAATAAGGGAGTGGTGTACAAACTGCTGAGCATTAGTGCCTATAAATAGCGACGACAATACTTGCTCCTGTTCTGTGCTTATAACAATAAGGTCGGCATTTATGGTGTCGGCGTATGTCAATGCTTCTTCGGGCAAGTTTTTGGCCAGCATTGTTTCGGATGTGTATGTCACATTTTGTTTTTGCAAAAAGGTTTCGGCTTGCTTCATGTATATGCCCACTGTTTGAGCCTGACTGTTGTTTTCGTATTGGCCAAGCAGGTGTATGTGAGCGTTGAAGGCTTTGGCCATTTTAACAGCCACCGGCAATTTCTGACGCGAGTTGGTGCTCATATTCAAAGGCACAAGTATGCGTTCCAAACTTTTGTGGAAGTTGAAACCTTCGCGTATCGACAATACCGGGCATGTGGCTTCTTGTACTATTCGTACTGCTGTACTACCCATCCAGTATTTTTCGAAACCCGAGGCACCGTTTGTACCTATCACTATCATTGTTGCATTGGCCTTTTCGGCTTGAGCGGCAAGCATAGGGGCTACTTTGCCCTGCATTATCATGGGGGTTATAGTGGTACCCTCAAGTTGGGCTTGATATTTCTCGCAAAGGTCGTCCATCTTTTGGGTGGCCAAATTGCGTACATAGTTGTTTTGGTCGTCGGTGTATAGCATCTTTTCGCGGCATACCCATATAAGTTGTATGTCGGCATGTATCTTTTTAGCAATATCCACTGCCAATTCCAAGGCCACATACGAGCCTTTCGAAAAGTCGGTACCTACTATTATTGTTTTTTGTTTCATAAAAATCCAGTTTTATCAGTGTTGGCTATATAACTGCAAAAGTCGTTATTTATTTTTCTTTCTGGTTGTTTTCTTCGATTTTGTTGTCTTCTTTTCTTTTTTAGCCGTTTTGCTTTTGGCTTTCGGCGTTTTTTTCTTTTCGGGTTTGCTGCTGCGTGGTGCAATGGGCTCTTCGGTTTCTATCAAAGCAAAGTCCATTTGTTTCTTTTCCATGTCCACGCGCAATACCTTTATTCTTATGCTGTCGCCAAGTTTATATTGTCGGCCGTATCGGCGACCTATAACCTGGTAGTTGTCTTCGTCGAGGTAGTAATAGTCGTCTTGCAATGAGCCCAACGATATCATTCCTTCGCATTTGTTTTCTTCTATCTCGGCGTATATACCCCATTTGCTTACGCCCGATATAAGTGCCGGAAACTCTTGTCCTATCTTGTCGGATAGGAATTCGGCTTGTTTGTATTTTACCGATGTGCGTTCGGCTTCGGCGGCTTTGCGTTCCATTAGCGACGAGTGTTTGCATTGCTCTTCGCAAAACTCTATGTTTGCCGATGAGGCGTTGTTGAGGTAGCTGTATAGCAGGCGGTGTACCATCAAGTCGGGATAGCGGCGTATGGGTGATGTAAAATGTGTGTAGTAGGGGAATCCCAAACCATAGTGGCCTATGTTGTCGGTGGAATAGTATGCCTTCGACATGGTGCGTATGGCTATGGAGTCTATCATGTTTTGTTCGCCCTTGCCTTCGATGTCTACAAACAGTTTGTTGAACGAGTCGGCCAATGTTTTGCGCGAAGTGGTTTTTATCTTGTAGCCGAGTTTGGCCACAAACTGTACAAATGTACCTAATTTTTCGGGGTTTGGCTCGTCGTGTACACGATATACGAATGTTTTGGCTTTTTTGCGTTCTTTTACTTTGCCTATGTGTTCGGCCACACTTCTGTTTGCCAACAGCATAAATTCTTCGATAAGGAAGTTGGCTTCTTTTGACTCTTTGGTATATACACCTATGGGTTTGGCGTTTTCGTCGAGGATGAATTTAACCTCTTTGGTGTCGAAGTTTATGGCACCATTTTTGTAGCGTTGTTCACGCAATATGGTTGCCAAACTGTTTAGTTTAAGTATTTCTTCTTTAAGTTCGCCTTCGCCTGTTTCTATTACGGCTTGAGCTTCTTCGTAGCTGAAACGACGGTCGGAGTTGATTACTGTTTTGCCGAACCATTTGTTTATTACCACAGCGTCGTTGTTCATTTCGAATACGGCCGAAAAGCACAACTTGTCTTCGTTTGGACGTAACGAGCATACTCCGTTGCATAGACGTTCGGGTAGCATGGGTATGGTGCGGTCTACAAGGTATACCGATGTTCCGCGGTTGTAGGCTTCGTGGTCGATGGCACCGTTTTCTATTACATAGTGCGACACATCGGCAATATGTACACCTATCTCATAGTTGCCGTTGTCGAGTTTTCGTATCGAAAGGGCATCGTCAAAGTCTTTGGCATCGGCCGGGTCGATGGTGAAGGTGGTGATAGAACGAAAATCTTTTCGTTTGGCTATCTCTTCTTCGGGTATATCCATTGATATTTTATCAGCGGCTTTCTCCACCTCTTTGGGAAACGAAAGAGGGAAGTCGAATTCGGCCAATATCGATTGCATCTCTACGTTGTTGTCGCCGGGTTTGCCTAATACTTGCACCACCTTGCCGACGGGGTTGTTGAGATGTTTGGGCCATTCGGTCATTTCAACAAGGGCCTTGTCGCCGTTTTTGGCATTGTTAAGATTGTCCAGCGGTATGAATATATCCACTGCCATACTTCTGTTGTCGGGTATAAGGAAGGCAAAATGACTTTGTAGTTGTATGCGTCCCACAAAACGTGTTTTTGCGCGTTGTATTATCTCTACTACCTGTCCTTCTTGTTTGTGCATACGACGTGCAGGAAACAGCAACACTTTTACGGTGTCGCCATGTAGGGCGTGGCGGGTGTTGTTGGCCGAAATCATGATATCGTCCATCGTGTCGTTGTTGGGTATCACGTAGGCTTTGCCCGTTTGCTTCATATCTATGGTGCCCACCACATAGTTTTGTGGTAGCAAATCGTCGTTGATATATTTGGGGTCTATCTTGTATTTGCCTTTACGCTCTTCGATAAGTATCTTTTCTTCGGCCAACGATAATATGGTGTCGGCTATCATTTTTCTCGATCCTTTGTCGAAAGCGCCCATTCGCGAGGCTACTTGTTTGTAGTTTAATGCGTCGAAAGGCGTTTTGGCAAATATCTTTAATAAAGATTTTACGTATGAGTTCTTTTCTTCCATGTTTTTATATTTATTTGTATATAATTTGGGTTTGGTTGTTTATGTTCTCTCTTATTGCTTCAACACCAAAATAGTCTTTAATGTTTTGTGGTGTAAGTCCTTTGTCGATATCGCCATGATATACCACGTGGTGGTTGTGTAGCAGCAGCAAGCTTTTGCAGTATCGCATGGCTATGTTAAGGTCGTGGACTATAAGCAGTATGGTTTTCTTTTCGTTTTGACTTATTTCTCGTAGCAGTTTTATTATTTCGAATTGGTGCGATATGTCGAGGTTCGATAGCGGCTCGTCTAACAGCATTATGGGTGTTTGTTGTGTCAACGCTCTTGCCAGCAACACTCTTTGCCTTTCGCCGCCACTCATCTCGCTGAGAGGTGCAAAGCGCAGATGCCATGTGTTGGTCTTTTTCATGCATTCTTCCACTATGTCCCAATCTTTTTGCGACTCGTTTTGCAGGTGCGTTTGATATGGATTTCGGCCCATAAGCACCGTTTCGAATGCCGAAAACTCAAAGTCGAGGGGTACATGTTGTGGCACAAGTGCTATCTGTTGTGCAAGTTTTTTAACAGAGTAGTCCGTAGCGTCTTTGCCGTTGATGAATATACTATTGCTTTTGATAGGTAATATGTTGGCTATACATTTCAATAGCGTGGTTTTGCCACATCCGTTAGGACCCATTATGGCACAAAAATCGCCTTGAGCAATATCGAAACTCATATCCTCGATTATGATTTTCTTGCCATACGAATACGAAAGGTTGCGAACTTCTATCATCGGTTTATAGTTGTTTTTTGCTTTTATACAGTAGATATATAAACATCGGTGCTCCTGCCAGTGCCGTTATGCTGCCCACCGGCAATTCGGATGGCTGCAGTATGGTGCGCGAAAAAGTGTCGCATACCAATAAGAATATACCGCCTACAAATATAGAGTAGGGGACCACCAATCTGTTATCGGCACCCACCACAAGACGTATGCAATGAGGTACTATAAGTCCCACAAAACCTATAACTCCACAACTCGAAACGGCAAAGGCCACCATAAGAGTGGTAAAGAACAGAAGATGTTTTTTTATCTTTTCTACGTCAACACCAAGACTTTTGGCAGTTTCGCTTCCTACCAAAAGCAGGTTTAAGTCCTTGCTGTAATATATTGCCACACATATACCAATTATCACACATGGGGCTACCACTAACACATCGTTCCACGATGCCGATGCAAAGCTTCCCATAGTCCAAAATATAATCTTTTCCATCTTGTCTTGGTGCAACACCATAAGGAATGATATTACGGCAGTGATAAGGAATGTAAAGCAAACACCGGTAAGCAGTAATGTGGATGTATGCATTCGGTTGCCTATAGATGCTATTTTGTAAATAAGCAACACCGTCAGCAATGCCGTCAGCAATGCCATTGCACCAATGCCAAACAATTGGTTGTCGAAACCCAACAGTATAGATATGGCTGCCCCCAACGATGCCCCCGACGATATGCCCAATATATAAGGGTCGGTAAGCGGATTGCGAAATATGGATTGATAAGTGGCCCCACATACCGAAAGGGCTGCACCTACCAACAAGCACAACACAATACGCGGCAATCGCAAATTCCATAACACTGTGTTTTGTATGGCGCTGCCCGAAGTGCCGTTGGCCTTATTTACCAAGGCGTCGATTATTTCGGAAAAGGAAAAACTTGTTACACCAAGCATAAGCGACACAAATACAACAGCAAACATCAATAATGCTAATGCCAAAAGGGTCAATCGCTTTGTTTGTAATTTGCCTGGTTTCATTGTGCTTAGTGTAGTTTGTAAAACAGTGTGTAACTTATAAGTAATATGGCATAGAGCCAGACTAAAAGCGTAAGTGATGCTTACGCTTTTAGTAGGTCTTCCATAGTGTGATAGCCTTTTTTGTTTACCAAGTATTCGGCGGCTATCACAGCACCCAAAGCAAAACCTTTGCGAGATTTAGCTTCGTGCTTTATCGAAATGGTGTCTAACATCGACTCGTATTTCACCTCGTGTATTCCCGGTACTTCGCCTTCGCGATGTGCAAAGATAGGTATTTCGGTAGCCGATTCTGATTCATCGAGTACCCATTCTTCTTTGTGTTCCAACTCTTCAATAATATCGTTGGCAATTGTAATGGCTGTGCCACTTGGTGCATCCATTTTGTGGATATGATGTGTTTCGTCGATAGTAACATCATATTCGGGATGCATATTCATGATTTTAGCCAACTGCTTGTTGAGGTTGAACATAATATTAACTCCAATGCTGAAATTGGATGCCACAAACAAACTTTGTTCGCGTTGCAAGCAATCGTGTACCACATTTTCCAATTGGTCGTGCCAACCGGTGGTACCTACCACGACAGGTATGTCGCTGTTGAAACATTTAAAAATATTATCTACTACTGCGTCGGGTGTGGAAAAATCAATAGCAATATCGCAACTGCGTAGCTCGTCGATTTTTTCCATCCAATCATCTGAACTATCAATTATCACGGACACTTCGTGCCCTCGTTCTTCTGCAATTTCGGCAATCTCTTTTCCCATTTTGCCGTAGCCAATTATAGCAATATCCATATATAAGTTTTGATGGTTTTCGGTTTGCAAAGATACACATTATTTTTCATTACTGAAAATATTATTTTAATTATTATTGTTATTGATTGTCTTACAAATAAATATTTTTCTATGCGGGGCGGTAAATTACTAAAAATCTTACTTTTTAGTACCGTTGAAGTATCTAAAAAAAGCAATATTTTGATGCTTATGCAACACTCTGGAAATGGTGTTGAAAATACCTCGCGATGTCGATTCGACAACCTCGTGATGTAGCAGCAAAAACCTCGCGAGGAAAATTTAACAACCTCGTGATGAAAAATAGTGTATATTTTCGACCAAATTGACGGTATATCATCAATTGCGTGACAATAGGGTTTCGTGTCGCTGACGGTATACCACGAAAATATCGATACCCGGGCGGTAAAAAATACCTGCCTTCGTCTTGAGAAAAATAAAATACAAAAGGCAAAAGTTTAACGGATTATTGATAAATATTTACAATTTCCACCTCTTTGTATATCATTGATTACTATTCTGATATTCGATGTTTTTCTGTCGGCTTGTCCTTATTGGTTGACGGGGCGAAAAAAACTTTTTGTCGATTGAAAAAAAATGTGTATCTTTGCAATTGGTTTATACTTGCAAAGGAAGACTCAAAGAAGTCATGTTGTGGAGTATATAATATTGGTAATAAAGAATATAAATAAAATATCATGCAGAAAAGTAAAGTAGGTATCGACTTTGAAAAAGTGGAATATGCACGCGGTATAGCACGCAATATAGCTAACGAAGTGCAAGATTTTGTTGGAAACTACACTACAGTGGCTGTAGAACGTACATTGTGTAGATTGTTGGGAATTGATGGCGTAGACGGAAATAATGTGCCATTGCCAAATGTGGTAGTTGAAGACCTTAAGAATAAGGGCGTTTTAAATCAAGGCGTAATGTTTTATATGGGTAATGCTATAGCCGAAACCAAAATGTCGGCACAAGAAATAGCCGAAAAGATATCGGAAGGCAATCTCGATATCACCAAGTTGCCTATTCATGGCGAAAGCGAAATAAAACAAGCTTTGCAACCTACTATCGACAGCACTATCGAACGTGTACGTAACAACCGTTTGAGAAGAGAAAAATATATCGACACTATAGGCGAAGGCTCGAAACCATACTTATATATAATAGTAGCTACCGGTAATATATATGAAGACGTATTGCAAGCACAAGCCGGTGCACGTCAAGGTGCCGACATTATAGCCGTAATACGTACTACAGGTCAAAGTTTGTTGGATTATGTTCCATACGGTGCCACAACAGAGGGCTTCGGCGGTACTTTTGCAACTCAAGAAAACTTCCGCATAATGCGTAAAGCATTGGACGAAGTGGGCGAAGAAGTAGGTCGTTACATCCGTTTGTGTAACTACTGCTCGGGATTGTGTATGCCCGAAATAGCAGCTATGGGTGCTTTGGAAGGTTTGGACGTGATGCTAAACGATGCTTTGTATGGTATATTATTCCGCGATATCAATATGCAACGTACATTGATTGACCAATATTTTTCGCGTATAATCAATGGCTTTGCAGGCGTTATCATCAATACCGGCGAAGATAACTATCTAACCACTGCTGATGCTTACGATGAAGCACATACAGTGTTGGCTTCGGATCTTATCAACGAACAACTTGCATTATTGGCAGGTTTGCCCGAAGAACAAATGGGATTGGGTCACGCTTTCGAAATGAATCCTGATTTGGAAAATGGCTTCTTGTATGAGTTGGCTCAAGCTCAAATGATTAGAGAAATATTCCCAAAAGCTCCGCTTAAATATATGCCTCCAACAAAATACATGACAGGAAATATATTTAAAGGCAACGTACAAGATGCATTATTCAATATGATAGGTATTTGGACTAACCAAGGTTTGCAACTTTTGGGTATGCCAACCGAGGCTATCCACACCCCGTTTATGAGCGACCGCTACCTTTCTATCGAAAACGCCAAATATATATTCGGCAACATGAAAAACATTGGCGACGAAGTAGAATTTAAAGATGGCGGTATAGTAAAAACACGTGCTCAAGAAGTTCTTAATAATGCTACCGAATTGCTCGAAAACATGGAAAAAGAAGGTTTGTTTACCGCTTTGGAAAAAGGTATCTTTGGCGGAGTAAAACGTCCTAAGAATGGTGGTAAAGGTTTGGACGGCGTTACCGAAAAAGGACCTAACTATTTCAATCCGTTTATCGAATTAATGAAAGGCAAGAAATAATTTTTTTTTCATATTTTTACTCTCCTTTCGCCGCCCTATTTTACATTGTATTTAATCGGGCGGCTTTTTTTTATGTTTGAAATAATACTTTTTTCGGCACAACAGCGTTATTAAAGAAAATAGTTTTAAATACGAATATTCGAAATATATGAAAAAGATATTAGTGATATCGGCAATAGTTGTCGGTATATGTGTGGGCGATATAAATGCTCAGAATATCAGAGCATTTGTTACGTTGGGTGGTAACCTTAGTCAGATTGAAGGCGACGAAGTTTCGGGCTTCAAAAAACCGGGACTTACAGCAAGTGTGGGAACGCTTATTCCAATGAGCAAAAGCGAACAATGGCTGCTAAGTATAGAAACCAAATTCTCGCAATATGGTGCTTACGAGAAGTCGTATCCATACCATTACAATGCCACATTGCCCTACATAGAGATACCGGTATTGGCTCATTTTGACGACCCTATCGGAAAATGGACATTTGGGTTAGGTCTTTCGTATGGAAGATTGCTGAATTACACAGAAAAAGCAGCTTGGGATGTTACGGGTGTAACCACTATAATAACAGATTTTGAAAAGAAAGAATTCCTAAAAAACGATTTGTCTTTTGTGGCCGATATAAGATTCGGAATATGGAAAAACCTTAAGTTTAATTTCCGCTACCAACAGTCGCTTTTGCCTGTCAAAAAAGATTGGTTGTTTACATATCACAAAGGAACAGAGATACAAGATGCATACAATATGTCTTTGTCGGTGCGGTTGATTTGGGTATTCAACGATAAAGATACATCTAAAAAAACACAAAAAGGAAAAAAGAGAAAGTAAATGGAACGTATAGCTATTTTTCCCGGTTCGTTTGACCCTATCACTTTGGGACATCAATCGATAGTGATGAGGGCATTGCCTCTTTTTGATAAGGTTATCATTGCTATAGGTGATAATACCGAAAAACGTTGTAAATATACGTTGGAGCAACGTATGGAATGGATTGAAAAAACCTTTGAGGGTATACCCAATATCGAAGTGGATATCTACAATGAACTTACTGTGGATTACTGCAAAAGGAAAAATGCCAAATACATAATACGAGGCTTGCGAAATGCCATAGATTTTCAGTATGAGCAAAATATAGCTCAAATTAACAGTGAATTGGATTCTGAAATAGAAACGGTGTTTTTGCTTACCGAACTAAGGTATACCAACATAAACTCGTCGGTAGTAAGAGAGATATTGAAATTTGGAGGAGATGTGAAAAAATATCTTCCGGAAAATATACGTGAGTTTTTCTAAAAACTTGATGTTGTATGAAGCTAGAGTTGTTGCTTATATTGTCGGGCTTGGTTGTGGGTTTTGTTAATACCTTATCTGCCGGAGGTACGGCAATATCGATATCGCTCTATCTTACTTTGGGCTTACCCGTAGACGTGGTGAACGCCACCAACAGAGTGGGGGTGCTTATTCAGTCCATATCTTCGTCTGTAACTTATCATTCCAAGAAAGTGTTAGATGCTAAAAAGGCATTCTTGTTGGCAATACCAACCACATTGGGAGCCATAGGCGGTAGCTTTGTGGCGGTGCAGGTTACCGAAGAAGTGATACGCTATACACTGTTGGCGGTGTTGCTGATGATGATAGTGTTTTTGTTTAAAAATCCCAAGAAATTGGAAACAGACAAAGTAGAAAACCCTAATTTGACTATAAAGGAGTTTATGGTATACTTTATGATAGGTATATATGGCGGTTTTATACAAGTGGGTACCGGTTTCTTTTTGATAATGGCCGGCGTTGGAGTAGTGGGGTGGAGTTTGGTAAAAACCAATGCGGCTAAAGTTATGATAATGCTTATATATACGATAGCCTCAGTATTGGTGTTTTCGCAAAGAGGAGGCCTCATACGATGGGATATAGGATTGCTGCACGGGATAGGCTGTGCTATAGGCTCTATAGTAGGTACTCTGATAGGGGTGAAAAAGGGCTCGAACTTTATAAAATGGGTATCGGTAGGCGTAATTATTTTTACTATACTTATCTTGTTTAATATAATTGATTTAAAGAGTGTTATAGGTCAGATACTTTAGGATGGGTAAAAATAAGTATGATAAAATTTCGTTACTTAGAAAAATAATTGTATATTTGCCAATTGTAAGTAGAATAAGTAAAACATTATAAATAATAGAATATGAGAAAGTTAATGTTAATCATGGCTATGATGATAGCTACTCAAACTGCTGTATTAGCTCAAAAAAGTGTAGTGGTAAGCGAAAAAGATGTTCCCGAACGCTTTGTAAAGGATCTTTCGAAACGCTATCCCGAAATAAAAAATGTAGAATGGATGAAGGTAGATTCGTTGGTATATGATGCTAATTTTGTAAGCAATAATAATCCAATGACTATGCGTTTCTCTAATAAAGGTGTAGAAACATCGTGGCATGTAAATTTGGAATACACACCTGCTGCTATAAAGACTTATGTAGTAGAAAATTATCCAAAATATAAAGTGCGTAAATTGGCGATAGTGGATATTCGTAACAAAAAGATCTATAAAGCAACAATAACAAAGAAATTTTTGTTTTGGACAAGAGATACCAAAGTGTTGAACTTCGAGATAGATGGAAAATTTATTGACGCAGTGGAATAAATAAATACGAGTTTTTCTTGTAAACAATAGTAATAAATTGAGTTATTTTGTGAATTAGAGATACGGATTGTCGTGTCTCTAATTTTTTTTGTGGCATAATGTAGCGTTTTAGAAACAATAAATTCCCGTTTCGATAATCTTGTATATGTTTGAAACAAAGAAGGTTTGATGATACTTTTAAGAGTGTGGCTGATAAGTTGGAAAATGCTTAAAAAAAAACTTGTTTATATCGGAAATAGTTTGTAATTTTGCACGGAATTATAAAATAGAATATATAATGAAAGTAGTTATATTAGCAGGGGGCTATGGTACCCGTATAAGCGAAGAAAGTCATCTAAAACCAAAACCGATGCTTGGTATAGGCGAGATGCCTATATTGTGGCATATAATGAAAATATATAGCTCGTACGGTTACAACGATTTTGTGATATGTGCAGGATATAAGCAGTATATAATAAAAGAATGGTTTGCAGACTACTATCTTCACAATTCCGATATAACATTTGATTTTACGCAAGGTAATCAACTTCAAATACATAATACACAAGAGGTAGAGCCATGGAAGGTAACAGTGGTGGATACCGGATTAAACACCATGACCGGAGGTCGTGTGAAACGTATACAAAAATACATTGGCGACGAACCATTTATGCTTACCTATGGCGATGGTGTTAGTGATATAAACATAGCTGAATTGGTGAATTTTCATAAAAGTCACGGTAAGGTAGCTACTATAACTACCGTTAATGTGGGTCAACGTTTTGGAGTGATAGATATGGCTGAAGACGGTACTACAATAAACTCGTTTCGCGAAAAAAACGATACAGATGGTAGCGTGATAAATGGCGGTTTTATGGTATTCAATCCTCAGATATTTGACTATATAGACGGCGACGAAACTGTGCTTGAAAAAACACCATTGGAAACAGTGGCTGCTTTGGGGCAACTTAAAGGATATAAGCACAATGGTTTTTGGCATTGTATGGATACTAAAAGGGATAAAGACAACCTTGAACGTATGTGGGAGAGCGGTACTGCTCCTTGGAAAATATGGTAACGATAGACTGATACATGCAGATTATGAGAGAGGTGTTTTTCGGCAAGCGTGTTTTCCTAACCGGACATACCGGTTTTAAGGGAACGTGGCTTACAATGATTTTGAACAAAATGGGCGCTGAAGTTATGGGGTATTCATTAGAGCCTAACACTGTGCCGGCAATGTATAATGTGGTAAATGCCGATAGATACTGTAAGTCGGTAATAGGAGATATTCGTAACAGAGAATTGTTAGAGAAAAGTATATTGGAGTTTGAGCCTGATTTTGTATTTCATTTGGCTGCGCAACCTATTGTAAGAACCTCTTACAACATACCTGTTGATACATTTGAGATAAACACAATTGGTACCGTCAATTTGTTGGATACACTGAGATTTTTGGAAAAACCATGTGTTGCGGTGATGATTACTACCGACAAAGTGTATCGCAACAATGAAACCGGACAGGCTTATAACGAAAATGACCCATTTGGAGGTTACGACCCTTATAGCGCCAGTAAAGCAGCGGCAGAGATAGTTATAGATAGTTATAGAAACAGCTTTTTTAACCCCAAAGATTATGATAAACATCATAAATCCATAGCATCGACACGTGCCGGTAATGTGATAGGTGGTGGCGATTGGGCTGCCGACCGTTTGGTCCCCGATATAGTACGGGCTTTGTCGGTAGAAAAACCGGTAAATATACGTAACCCCAAAGCAGTGCGTCCTTGGCAACATGTACTTGAACCATTGATTGGATATCTCACTTTGGCAGCAAAGATATATCAGAGTCCGATATCCTTTAACGAAGGTTATAATTTCGGTCCCAATTCGGCTGATGTAACTACAGTTGGAGAAATGGCACAGATGGGGGTAGATATTTGGGGAAAAGGATTATTGGAATTTCCCGAACAGATAAATCAACCTCATGAGGCAGGTTTGTTGTCGTTGGATATAACCAAAGCAGAAACTGAGTTGGGATGGAAACCCAAAATGAATGCTCGAAAAGCATTGGATATGACATTGCGTTGGTATAAAGCATATTATCAAGGAGGTGATATGGCTGCTTTTACAAACTTACAGATAGAAGACTATTTGATGAATTTATAAAATAAGGAAATAGGCATGACAAAACGCGAAGAAATATTAAACCTTGTAAAGGAATATTATAAAGAAACTTTTAGTACAACCAAAGAATACGAAGAGGGAGATAGAATAGGTTACGGTGGTCGTAAATTCGACGAGCGTGAAATGGTTAACCTTGTGGATTCTGCTCTTGATTTTTGGCTTACTACAGGCCGATATGCAGATAAGTTTGAGCACGATTTTGCTGAATATATGGGTGTAAAATATTGCTTGCTTACCAATAGCGGTTCGTCGGCTAATTTGTTGGCTTTTATGGCCCTTACTTCGCCGTTGTTGAAAGAGCGTGCCATACGTCGCGGCGATGAAGTGATAACTGTGGCTGCCGGATTTCCAACCACTATATCGCCAATGATACAATATGGTGCAGTGCCCGTATTTGTAGACGTTACGATACCTCAATATAATATTAACTGTGATATGCTTGAGCAAGCTCTTTCGCCCAAAACCAAAGCGGTGATGATAGCACACACTCTCGGAAATCCGTTTAATCTGAAAGAAGTACGCGATTTTTGTAATAAGCATAATCTATGGCTTGTAGAGGATAATTGTGATGCCTTGGGAAGTCAATATTTTATAGATGGACAATGGAAACAAACCGGTACAATAGGAGATATAGGTACATCGAGTTTTTATCCTCCACATCACATTACTATGGGCGAAGGTGGTGCTGTATACACCAACAATCCTTTGCTTAAACGTATAGTTGCTAGTTTTAGAGATTGGGGACGCGATTGTTATTGCGCATCGGGTAAAGATGATACTTGCAAACATCGTTTTACAATGCAGTTTGGCGAACTACCTATAGGTTACGACCACAAATATGTTTATTCTCATTTTGGTTATAACCTTAAAGTTACAGATATGCAAGCTGCTATAGGCTGTGCTCAACTTGAAAAATTGTCGGAGTTTACAGAGGCTCGTCGACAGAATTGGCAATATTTAAGAGATAATCTTGCTGATTTAGAAAACTATTTTGTGTTGCCTCAACCTGTTGAAAATTCTCGTCCTTCGTGGTTTGGATTCTTGTTGACATTGAAACCCAATGCTCCATTTAAACGTGTTGATTTGATTAAGTATATCGAAAGTAAGAATATACAAACACGTTTGTTGTTTTCGGGTAATATATTGAAACACCCTTGTTTTGATGAAATGCGTCGACTTGGAGAGGGATATAGAGTGATAGGCGATTTAACTAATACAGACAGAATAATGAACGATAGTTTTTGGATTGGTGTATATCCGGGAATGACTAAGCCGAAACTTGATGCTATGATAAAGACTATACGTGACTTTGTCTACGAAATAAAATAATATAAATATATATAAGGGAACGCTAATTATGAAGTCGGTTGTAATAACGGGTGCTACGGGTATGATAGGGTATTCGTTGATGGAATATCTTTTGCAAAATGGTATCAAGGTAACTGCTATATTGCGACCTAATTCGTATAAGCGAGACATTATGCCCAATCATCCATTGCTATCTGTATATGAATGCAGTTTGAGTAGATTATATACGTTTAAAGTGCCGAAAGATTTTCACGCTGATGTGTTTTTCCATTTGGGATGGGATGGAACAAATGGCGAATCTCGCAATGATTGTTATGTGCAAAACGATAATGTAAAGTATACGTTGTATGCAGTGGATTTGGCTCGTAAAATGAACTGCAAAACATTTGTTTATGCAGGTTCTCAAGCACAATACGGAAGGGTAGAGGGTATTCTTACAAATTCTGTTCCCTCAAATCCCGAAACAGCATATGGTATGGCAAAGTTATGTGCTGAGTCGATGAGTCGAAAGCGATGTCAAGAATTTGGTATAACACACTCATCGGTGCGTATACTTAGCGTGTATGGTCCATATGATGGCGAAAACACTATGATAGCTTCAACTATACGTAAAATGCTGAAAAACGAGCCAACTATGTTTACTGCTTGCGAACAGGAATGGGATTATCTTTATGTAAAAGATGCAGCTAAAGCATTATATCTCATTGCTCAAAAAGCAACCCACGGTTCTGTTTATCGTTTGGGAAGTGGTGTGTGTCGAAAGTTGAGTTATTATATAGAAATTATAAGAGACATAATAAACCCCGATGCTGAATTGGGAATAGGTAAGTTGCCGTATTCCGACAATCAGGTTATGATGTTGGGCGCCGATATTTCTGATTTAAAAAACGATGTAGGGTTTGAACCCGAGTATTCGTTTCAAGATGGTATATGGGAAACCATTGATTGGTGCCGAAAAAAGATGGATTTATAAGATAGATATAAATGAAAAAACTTGTAAGTGTAGTAACACCTTGTTATAACGAAGAAGAAAATGTGGAAAAACTTATTGAACTCGTAAAGCGTGAGTTTGATAAAATGCCACAATATGAATATGAGCATATATTGATAGATAATTGCTCTACAGATAATACTGTGGAGGTGTTGAAGCGTTGTGCGCTTAACGATAAGCATGTAAAGATAATATTGAATGCTCGTAATTTCGGACATATACGTTCTCCTTATTATGGTATGCTTCAGGCCTATGGCGATTGTGTGGTTTCGATGGTGTCAGACCTGCAAGACCCACCCGAACTATTGCCTGATATGCTTAAAAAGTGGGAAGAAGGCTATAAGATTGTAACTTGTGTAAAAAACAAAAGTAAGGAAAATCCGCTGATGTTTATGTGTCGAAAGGTGTTTTACAATACATTGGCAAAGTTTTCCGAAACTGAACAGATAAAGAATTTTACAGGATTTGGATTGTATGATAAGAAGTTTATAGATGTATTGCGAAACGAAATCAATGACCCATATCCTTATTTTAGAGGTATAATAGCCGAATTAGGTTTCAATCGCTATGAACTTGAATATGTACAACCAAAGCGCGAAAAAGGTAAGACAAAAAACAACTTCTATACGCTTTATGATATAGCAATGTTGGGCTTTGTAAACCATAGCAAACTACCATTGCGATTGGCAAGTTTTATAGGTTTTGGGGTGGCTATACTCAGTTTGATAGTGGCAATAGTGTACTTTATATATAAGTTAGTTTATTGGGATAGCTTTACTGTGGGTACAGCTCCATTGGTTATAGGCTTGTTCTTCTTTAGTTCGGTGCAACTCTTCTTTATAGGTATAATAGGCGAATATATTGGAGCTATTCATACTCAGGTGCGAAAGCGTCCGTTAGTGATAGAAAAAGAACGTATTAATTTTGATAACGATAATCCTCATATTAATGATTAAACTGCTAAAGCGATATATAACCCCTGAATTTATACGATTTGTATTGGTGGCAATACTCAATACATTATTCGGATATGGGGTGTATTCGATATTGCTTTTATTTGGAATGCATTACTCTTTGGCTCTCTTGTGTAGCACTGTGCTTGGAGTACTTTTTAATTTCAAAACCTATGGAATATTAGTCTTTAAGAACAGTAGCAACAAGTTGATATTCCGTTTTATTTTAGTATATTGTGTTGTATATCTTTTCAATACAGGCGGAATAGCATTGCTGAAAAGTTTTGGAATAAGCGATTATATTGCAGGTGCATTAATGCTTGTGCCTGTGGGATTATTGGGATTTGTATTAAACAAGATATTTGTGTATTCAAAAAAAAGATAAGATATGAATAAGAAACAAACCAAAAAGATTGAACCCAAAGTTGCAAACGTTGACGTGTGCGAGAGTGATTTAAATACAAAAACAACTTCGAAGTGCGACAAAATATGGCGTTGGGTATTTATAGCTGTCTCTGCTATATCATTGATAAGTATGATAATAATGTCTACCGATGCCGGTATGAGTGGCGACGAACATTTCCATACCGAACAAGCCGAAAACGTATATAATTATTACGCCACATTTGGACAAGACAGTACGGCAGCAGTGGTAACACCTGATTATAACCTCCCTTACTACGGACAAAGTGTAGATAATTTTGCCTATTTTATAACTAAAACTTTCGGTATCGAAGACGAATACGGTACACGCCACATCGTAAACAGTATCTTTGGCTGGTTGGCAATGTTTTTTGCAGCACTTATCGCATACCGAATAGCTGGATGGCGTGCAGCTGTAATAACATTTGCTCTTATATTCCTATCTCCACGATTTTTGGGACACAGTTTCAACAACCTCAAAGACTTACCCCTTGCCACAGGTATGGCTTTCGGAGTATATTGTTTGGTTCGTTTTCTGCAAGAATTTCCAAAGATAAATATAAAAACAGCCATATTATTTGCACTCTCCATCGGATTTGCAATAAGTGTGCGTTTTGCAGGACTGCTTATAGTGGCTTATTTCGGAATGTTTGGAGCCATATATTGGTTTATGCGTAATAAAAAAAATGGACTCTTCAAAGAACAGGGTGTTAAAGAGTTAAAATCAATGTTGGGATGGGGAATAGCCATATCGTTTGTAGGTATAATAATATCGATATTGTTGTGGCCCTTTTTGCTAAAGTCGCCCATAAACAACTTTATCGATACAATGGAAAATATGACACAATTTGCCATAGCTATACGTCAAGTGTTTGAGGGCGAAATGCAATGGAGTGATATGTTGCCCTGGTATTACACCCCAAAATTTGTGTTGATGACAATACCGTTGGCAGTAATAGCCGGATTGATATTCCATCTGATATTGATGTGGAGCAACAAGAAAAATATATTTTGGAGCACATTGATTCTCTTTACATTCGTATTCCCAATATTTTGGATAATATATCAAAAATCAAACGTATACGGAGGTTGGCGTCATGCGATGTTTTCGTATCCCACAATGGTGGTATTTGCAGGATTGGGCTTCGATTATGCCATTAATATGATTAAGGACAAACGTGCAAAAATAGCACTTACCATATTGCCATTCGCATTGCTGATAATGCCAATGTGTCATATAATTAAAAATCATCCATATCAATATGTCTATTTCAACGAGTGGGCAGGAGGTGTAGAAAAAGCTTGGGGCAATTACGAATTAGACTACTACTATCATTCTACACGTGAAGCCTCGGAATGGGTGATAGCAAATGCTCAAACTTCTGATATGCAGACAGATGAAAAAATACGTGTGGCAACTTGGCACGTACCAAGTGTGCAAAATTATTTCCGCCACGATACCAATCGTTTTAAAGTAGTTTTTTCTCGTTGGTATCAAAAAGGAAATGTCGATTGGGATTATGCAATATTCACTCTTACAGGAGTATCGCCCGAATATATGAAAAGCGACGCCTTCCCACCAAAAAACACTGTATATACGGTGGAAGTGGACAACAAACCAATATGTTTGGTGCTGAAACGCACAAGCAAAGACGACTATAAAGCATCTCTTTTAAAAGAAAAAGGAAAAGCTGACAGCGCTGTGATGTATTACAATATGGCATTGAACGACAATCCGTTCAACGAAACGGCACTCCTCAACTTAGGCGAAATATACCTTCATAAAGCACGCCCCGATAGCGCTGCTATCTACCTAAATCGTTTCTTGGAATTTGACCCTAACGACGACAACGGAAATTATTTCTTGGCATATACTTATCTGATGCAAAATAACCCTCAAAAAGCAGCGGAAATATGCGAAAATATATTGAAACACAATTACAAATATGCAGGGGCATACAGTATTTTGAAAGATATATATATTCGTCAGAATAATCTTTTTGGTGCCGAACAGATAATGCTGCGTATGATGGATGCCGACCAGCTTGATGAAACTTTTCTACCACATTGGGTGGCAATAAACAAAGCTCAAGGCTTAGACGAAAGAGCCGCATACATTAAACTATACAAAGCATTGGTGGCAAGCTATCAAAAAAGAGGAAAAAACAAAGAAGCCGAAATATATCAAGGCTATCTCGAACAATTGATGTAGTTTATTAGTTTGACAATGAGCAATGAGTGGGCATTAGCCCCCTCAATGCTCAAAACTGATAACTGAAAAATATACCTGTTTACTTGTTTACCTGTTTACTTGTTTTTTTGAGACAACGGACTATGGATAACAGATTTTGATGCTATCCATAATTCTGTTATTCAATAATTTCGCAAAAAAAAAAGCTCGATGTTTCACAACACCGAGCAGTAAACAAATTTTTATGAAAAATTTTTAAGTACATCATCTAAACGTGATAATATATATATTATTGTGTGTACTTGAAAAAAAAGTTTTTAAAACACAAAAAAAAGGATGCAGAACCCTAAGTTCCACACCCTTAAAATCTGAGACTCCGTGATTTTTATCCTGCAAAACCACCGCCGCCATTATCGCCATTGGCAGGTCCGTCGGGATTGACTGCTTCATTTTCATCACCATTGGGGAGTTCCACGCCATCATGGTTTTGATTAATGCGTTGATATACTTTTTCGTCGGCAGATAAATCAAGACATTTCCACACACCGTCTAATTCTAAATCCACCACGTCAAGCTTTTCTTTCAGCGCCACCGATGGACGAAAATTGATGTTCAATTTCTTAAACTGATTTACACCTGCTTCAGCTGGTGTTTTTGCCACACTGCTCTCGCAACTTAGCGACAATATACCAAGGTTGGGCAACGCTATGCTGTGTCCGTTTAATAAATAATTTTCGATGGCATCGGTTATGCCATACAATGTGGCAGACACAAATGCACGTGGCACATAACTATTGCCTGAAATAGTGTTTATTAACTCATCAGCCTCGATGGTGCTGTAACGTACAGGGCGTAAAAGATAACCACTTTTCACTTCGCCGTCTTTCAGATAGTTGACATTTTGTTCAACTGACTTAACTAGAATTTTGCTCATAATAGTACTTTTTTATTTAATTATTATTTTGAGGACTTGAGTCTGTTGTCCTTTTATATATATAAATAGTATGAAATTTAGTTTTTGCAAAAAAAAATGAATTTTTCGGCAAAATATTTTTTATTTATGTCAAACTCGGTGTCTCTGTATGGGGTATCGAGTTTTTTTTGTGAAATTACGAAGCTGTGAAAAATAGTGTAGTCTGTAGTGCTGAAAAAAGTAACAGGTAAACAAGTAAACAGTGTTAATTCAAAATATAGTACTTGTTTTATATATAATAAGTTTGTGTATCTCATCGATGATGAGAAAGAGTAATAAACGCGTTTGCTGCAACAAAAAGCATCGAGTTTTTTTGTTCTCTGTTTTTTGTGAGAAGTCAATAAAAAGTCAAAACATACGAGTCGAAAAAAAAAAGACTAAAAATACTCAATATGTATAAGTATTCTCTCATACATGTAATATATAAGTATTGCTCCCACACCATATATATTATATATAAGTATTGCTTCCGCCACACAAAAAAGTATTCCTTCCCCTATACATATATATATAATAGTATACGCCGGATATATGTGCTTTAGAGTTTGTATATATAGCTTGTTTAAAAAATAAGTAAACTGTAGGCGGTGTTATATGTATATCGTTTTTAGTTGTTTACCTGTTTACTGTTTACCTGTTTTTTTGAGGACTACGGACAACATATTTATATTATATATGTATAAATCCGTAGTTCCGTAGTTCCATGTTGCCATAATTTTGTGGTTTCGTAATCCATTTTCGTATCTCCAAAACTTTTTTTTTGAAGAAATTTGATATTTTTTTTTAATGTATATTATATTAAAATGTATATTTGCGATTTGAGAAATGTAAAATTATGATGAAAAATGATGAAAAATATGAAAATATGTCTTTTTTTTTAAAAAAAATGAGTTTTTTGTGGAAATTTTGATGCAAAAATGGTTATCTATATATGAATCTTTTTTAAAAAAATATTTTTTTTGATATTTATTAGTGGATTTAGAAGAAAAATTTGGGAATTTTTTTAAATCATATTATATTAAAATGTATATTTGTAAATTGAAAATAAATTTATATTTAAAAATATATAAATGGCAAATAAAAATAAAATAGAAGATGTAGGGAAGTACAGTACCGAAACTTCGCAGCAAAAAAAAGTAGAAAACGATTTCGTTTTCAATAACAATGGTGAAGTAATAATAGATAATACTTCACTTAATAATAATAATTTAAAAATAAATCAAATGACTCAAAAAGAATTTATTAACGAAAGTTATGTGATGCGTTTGGGTGTAGTGAATGACGCAAAACAACAATGTACAAGAGCTACGGCGGCTGATTTTTGGGCAGATGCTAAGAATACTAAATATCAGTCAATCTTTAAAAAATTGGCAGCATTAGACATTGAAAGTCCTTCTTATATAGAGGATAAACGTGCATTAAAAAATAAGTTGCCTGTATACATTTTTTGTGGTTATAACGAACAAAACAGTGTTGCTAAAAATGTAGATGTAATCAGTAACGGTAATGTAATAGTGGATTTGGACGGTTTAAAAAAAGAAACTATCGAAGATTTTAGAACTCTGATAATGAAATGGAACACAAAAACTGATGCTAAAAAATTAATGTTGTTGCATCTTACTCCTTCTACTTATGGATTGCGTGTTATTTTCAGAGGTAATCCGGATATGGATATGGAGGAAAATCAAAAAGATTTTCTTACACAAGTAGGTATTCCATTAAATTATCTTGACGATTCGGCTAAGGATTTTAAACGTAAATCTTTCGTCGTGCCTAACGATTATATATATTATAGTAACGAAGAAATGTTATTTGGAACAAAAGGAGAGGCATTAAAAAGTAAACAGGTAAACAAGTCAACAGATAAAACGGTTGATGGTTACGTAAGTACTGCTACTGCTGAATCGGTTGCACAAAACGATGATAATGTAGAGATTAATTATGAGTTGGTGGATGATTTTTATAAGAAAAATCTTGAAAAAAGAAGAGTGGGTAAAAGACATGGTATCGATAAAAACTTCGGTTTAAAGTTAGGTAAATATCGTGTGCCACAAGAAGATGTAGATGCATATTATCGTTATTATATATCTAAGTTTAGAAAAGCGGGATTGTTTTATGCTGATGACCCAAGTGACTCATCTGAAGGTTGGGCAGTATTGCACGCTGCTTGGGAAATAGGTCTTACTTTGCCTGCAGAAAAATATATATCTGCTACTACTGTTGCTCAAAAAGAATATGACGAGTTGATGGCTCCTTACCACGCTCGTCGTAATTGGGAACAAACTAAAGAGGCTTATGGTGACTTTGTGTATCTTTTGGAACAAATTCAAAATATTAAATTGCCAAAATCTGTTCAGTTAACTTTGCAACCATTTATAGACGATGTTACTCGTACTACGTTTACTCCGGCTGCTTTGTTTGCAACTTATACTGCTGCAAGTACTTATTTGTGGGGGATAACATATAGTCGTAAAAAAGGTGGTAAAAAGAAAAAAATAGCATTAAATACTGTGGTATCATCACCATTTGCTACGGGTAAAAGTGCTATAACTGATTTATGTTCGATATGGGCTGATTATCTGGAAGATTTAACATATAGTTTTCAGGTTCAACATAATGAATGGTATGAAGAAACACAAAGGAAGAAAAAAGAGTCTAAAGATAAAGACGACGAAAAAATACCGGAACCAGAAAATCCTAAGTTAACTTTGGTGGGTGGTACTATTACTAAAGCAGGTTTGAGAGATATAATGGAAACTATTAGTGGTTATCGTGCATTATATTATACATCAGAAGCTGATGCATTGGGTAAAGGTGAGAATGATTATGCATTAACATCTACGTATTTACGTCAAGTGTTTGACTCTGAAAAAATGGAGTTTGTATTAGCCGCTAAACGTGATACACGTAAGGGTAAGAACGATAATAATGGTGTAATAACTGTAAATGGACATTTGAATTATGTAGTTTGTGGTATACCCGAAGCTATAGCAAGTTTCGAACCTGAGGTAGATGTAAAAAATGGTACAGCTAGTCGTCAAATTGTTTGTGAAGTCGAAAAAGTATATTTTTCGGAAGAAGAACAAGAAGAATATCTTGTAGAAGATATAAGAGATGCTAATGTAATTAAACCATTGTGTCAGAAACTTGCAGAGTTTAGAGGGCATATAATATTACCTGACGAAATAGCAGATTTATATACATCATGGAGAAAGGAATGGATTGATTTTGCTCGTCAATTAAATATTAAACCTATCGATGACTTGTCATTACGTGCTAGGGTATTGGCAAAACGTATAGCATTAACAAATCATTTAATTGAATGTGCCGAAAAAGGTTATACTTATAATTGTGGTGTATGGTGTAAGGGTTCTAAACCTTGTAAAGCTCCAAAAGTTAGTGAAGATACTAAGAGATTATTCTTATTTGTGGCTAATTTTGTAATGATTACACAAGTAATACGTCACGGACATATTTTGGAAAAAGGTTATAAGAATAAGAAAACAATCACATACAATTCTTTCAAAGAAAGTAAAGCTAAAGGTGGTAATTTTGATTTATTGGATTCTACTTTTAGTCGTGATGATGTAAATGAATTGTATGATAACAAAAAAGATACTGTAAAAACATTGATATTTCGTTGGATAAAAAATGGTTGGATAGAACCGGTGGACGGTATAAAAGATGTTTATTATAAAAAATAGCAGGCTGTGTGGCTGTTAGCTTTAGTGCTATCAGCCATTAGCTGAGTTTATATCTGATTGAGTATATACAATAATATAATTATTGTTATGTTATAAGTATGTCGTTATTACGATTTTAATATATATAAGTTACTTAAACTCGGTGCTTTAACGGGCATCGAGTTTTTTTATGTACACACAATATTATATATATTATTACGTTAATGAAATATTTAAATATTTTTTTTTCATTGAATTTTGTTTTATTTGGCTCGGTGTTGTGAAACATCGAGCTTTTTTTTGTGAAATTACTGAATTATGGAACTACGGAACTACGGAATTACGGAACTATGGAATTATGGAATCACGGAATATCCCTCTATACCTTCTAAATCCGTTTAATGTAATCTAAGCAATGCGGCAGCCACTTGTTGTCTCGTAGACTCGTTGTCTTGTTGTCTTGTTGTCTGCGAAGCTACAAGTAAACAGGTAAACAAGTAAACAGCTATGTTTTTTTGTGGGGTTTTTGTTTAATAAACAGAAAAGTGTTGATATTTTAAGTGTATTGATATTTTTTGATAAGGGAAAAAGGTGTAATTTTGCACGTCGAAAGAGGTGTGTTTATACGGGGGTTCGATACACCTTTTTTAATTAATCAGAACCCTTTTTAATTGTTTAAAATTTAATAGAATATGAAGAAAGTATTTTTAGCATTGGTAGCAGTAGTAGCTATCGGCACAAGCACAACATTTGCACAAAAAGCTATCGGTTTGCGTTTTGGTGGTAATGGTACTATTTTGGGTGGTGAAGTTACTTATCAACAAGCTATGGGCTCAAATCGTTTAGAAGCTGATTTTGGTTATCGTGGTGGCGAAAATTTCTCGCATTTATCAGTAGCGGGTATTTATCAATGGAAAGGCACTATAGTAGGTAATTTCAATTGGTATGCAGGTCCGGGTGCTGCTGTAGGTTTGTATATGAGCGATGTTGCTAATGCAAGCGGTATTTCATTAGCTATCGGCGGACAAGGTGGTGTTGAATATGATTTCAGCGGACACGGTGTGCCTTTGAATATTTCGATAGATGCTCGTCCTATGTTTAACCTAGTACGTCCTTCTCATTATAATGGTTTGGATTGGGGTGCTTGCTTATCAATCCGTTACTTATTTTAGTAGATAATTGAACAAAAAATATAAAAGCATGTTCTCTGTTTTGAGGACATGCTTTTTTGTGTATATGTAAAAAAAGTTTTATTTAAACTCCCAATATATCTCTTATCACTACCGATGCGCATACGCAACCAAATATCGGCGGCATATAAGAAATGCAACCTATGGTGGTGCGTTTGTTGGTAGATGGGTCTTCAATCATAGCATCTTCGGGTATTCGTTCGGAAGAGTATACTACTTTGAAACCTGTTTTTACACCCAGTCGGCTGAGGCGTTTTCGCACCAAATAAGCCAATGGGCACGTATGTGATTTTGATACATCCGACACTTGTACCAATGAGGGGTCGTATTTGCCTGCACTGCCCATCGAGCTGACTAATTTTAAGCCCATTTGCACGCAGTGGTATATTAAAAATACTTTCGGCGACAGTGTATCGATGGCATCTACCACGTAGTCGTAATTTTTATCTTTCAATATTTCTATCATTCTGTCGTCTCGAATAAATTCGGCTATTGTGGTTATGTTGCATTGTGGGTTAATGGAGTGTAGGCGTTCTTCAAAAACTTTTGCTTTCAGTTGTCCCACGGTATCGTTGGTGGCTATTATCTGTCTGTTGATGTTGGTAACGCTTACAGTATCGCCATCAACTATAGTAAGGTTGCCTATTCCTGCACGGCATAGTTGTTCGGCACAATAGCCGCCTACGCCACCCAGTCCCACCACTAATATATGTGCGTCTTTTAGTTTTTTTATGCCTTCGGTTTTTACGAGTAATTCGGTGCGTGTGTGCATATCAGTAATTAAATTTTATGTCCTATAATATTTTCAAAGTTCTGTTGTGTTATTTTTACTATTTCGTCCATTGTAGTGCCTCTTATTTCGCAAGCTGCTTTGTATATGTCGTTTATGGTAATATCTTTATCGTCGGTTTCCAATACAAACGATTGTTCCGATATTTGTGTCAATACCTTACGTGCATTGGAGTAGGGGGTTAATAATGCTGTTCCGAACGATAGTATAATTTCTTCGGCAATAAGCATTTTGGCAATGGATATATTATTGTTGAAACCATGTATTATCCATTTTTGTGTGGGTTTGTATTTCTTCTTCAGAAAAATTATTTCTTGAAATGCTCTTACACAATGTATAAGCAATGGTTTTGAATAATATTCCGATAATTTTATGTGTTTTTCAAATATTTGTTGTTGCAGAGCAATGGGAGTTGTATTGGCACGGCATCTGTCTATTCCACATTCGCCTACGTATAATACATTGCTGTTTGTAATCTTTTTTTTGATAAACGCCATCGCCGTAGGAATATTTTCCTCTGTAATATCCCAAGGATGTATGCCTATTGATATATATTCCTCTTCTTCGCTGTCATCGCCAACCGAAAAAGAATATACCGAAAGAGATTTATCCTTTGCAAGAGATTTTTCTCTTAATAGTTTGTTTTTATGTGTATGAAAGTCTATCAACATTATACAAATAACATACAGAAGCATAATTTATTGTTGAGCAGCAATTGTTTTTTTTGAGTAAGATATTTAAATTTATGTTCAATAATTCAAAAAAACTGAGTATATTTGCAAAACCAAATATATATGTATTTAAAGTGAATATTTTGATGAAAAAGAGTTTATTGATATTGTTATTTAGTATATTAAGCAGTGTGATGTATTCGCAAAAGATTATCGAATATCAATCGGGAATGGGTACAAGAGATGAACAAAAACCTGAAATATGGATTTTGTATGACAATGTTTTTGCCACCCACGAGGGTATGAATCTTTATGCAGATTCGGCACATTACAATACGAAACTCAATAATTTTACAGCATTTAATAATATAAAGATAGAACTTACCGATACCACCACCATTTATGGTGATAAATTGTTTTATAATGCAAATACTCGTGTGGTGGAAATTTGGGGCAAAGACGTGATTTTTATCGATGGTGCAACTCGTTTGGTTACAACACATCTTCTTTACGACAGAAATTCCAATATGGCTAATTATACTGCGGGAGGTGTGGCTACCAACAAACAAAATACATTGGTAAGTAAGAAAGGTTATTATTATTCAAATGCCAATGAGTTTTTTGTATATGATGATGTTGTATTAACTGACTCTTCGGCTGTTATAAAAACCGATACTATGCAATATAATACCAATACCAATATAGCGTTGTTTACGAGTTCCACTCATATAACTTCCGACAGTACTGTAATTTATAGCGAATATGGATGGTATAATACCGATAAAGGATTGGCGCATTCGAGCAAGGCTACATCGGTGGTTAGTGCCAATCAAAAACTGACTTGTGGTATTTTAGATTATGATGAAAATAAGAAAATAAGTATAGCTAAGCATAATGTGGTGGTACACGATAGTGTTAACAATATGATATGCAAGGGTGATTATGCCTATTCCAACGAAAAAAAGCATAAATTGTTTATAACCCAAACACCCACTGCAATACTTGTTGATGGTACAGATTCGTTGTATATGCATTCCGATACTATTTATGCCACGACTAATACAAGTAATGAGTTTGAAACAATAGAAGCTTATCATCATGTAAAGTTTTATCGCAAAGATATACAAGGCTCGTGCGATTCTGTGTTTTACAATGTTGCAGATTCGTTGATGACGATGTATTACACTCCTATAATGTGGAGCAACGAAAATCAATTCACTGCCGATACGATAATTATGAAGTTGGATTCGGACGGGATAAAACAAATATTTTTTAATGGCAATGCATTTATCTCGCAAAAGGTTGATAAAAACAAATTTAATCAGATAAATGGAAAAACGGCTATTGTTTACCTTGATGGTAAAAAGCCGTTGTATAGCGATATTATAGGCAATGCACAGTCGGTATATTATCTTACCGAAAAACAAGATGATGGGCAAGATGCTCTTTTGGGAGTAAATGTAGGTATAGGTTCCGGGATAAGAATATATTATGATAAAAACCGTGAGCCCAGCAGAATTGTTACATATACCAGTCCTGATATGATTACTTATCCGATAAAAGATTTGCCCGAAGAAAAGAAATTTTTAAAAGGATTTAAGTGGTGGCAGGATAGACGACCTATGCATGTCAATGACATATATAAACATAATGAAAAAGAAAAATAATGACAATTTGGCAGAATAGTAGACTTTGGCAAACAATTTGAGGTATGAAGAATATAAAGAGATTATTTAAAAAGAAAAATATGAAACCCGAAGAAAATAAAATAGAAGATCAAGAAGAATTGAAGAACAACAGCGAAGATATGGCAGCTGAAAACTTGAACGAAGCAAAGGAAGAAAATAAAACAAACAATAGAGAAAAAGACAAAGTTCAGGAGTTAGGCGAGAAATTGGCAGAGCTTAATGATAAGTATTTGAGATTGTATTCGGAATTTGAAAATTACAGAAAACGTACAAATCAAGAAAAGGCAGATCTTATAAAATATGGAAGCGAAGATACTATAAAAGCCATATTGCCCATAGTTGACGATTATGAACGAGCCATACAAGCTTTTGGCGAGAATGAAGATAATGCTGCTTTGAAAGAAGGCGTAGTGTTGATATACAATAAATTAATGACTACTCTTCAACAAAAGGGATTGAAAGCTATTGAGGCAAAAGGCGAAAAGTTTGACGAAAATTTACATGAAGCAGTAGCGCAATTTCCTGCCAGCGACGATGAACAAAAAGGTAAGGTAATAGACGAAGTGGTTAAGGGATATTACCTAAATGATAAAGTTATACGATATTCGAAAGTTGTAGTGGCTATATAAAACGTTAATAGATTTAGATACATTCTTGAATATCGAAAAAATAAAAAGATTACATTATAAAAATGGCGAAGAGAGATTATTACGAAATATTGGGCGTTTCGAAGGATGCGACTCCTGAAGAAATGAAGAAGGCTTATAGGAAGTTGGCAATTCAATATCATCCTGATAGAAATCCCGATAGCAAAGAGGCTGAAGAAAAATTTAAGGAAGCAGCTGAGGCTTACGATGTTTTGTCGAACCCGGACAAGAAAGCACGCTACGATCAGTTTGGTCACGCCGGAGTAGATGGACAAGGAGGCTTTGGTGGTGGCGGTATGAATATGGATGATATATTCAGCCAATTTGGTGATATATTTGGCAGTTTCTTTGGCGGCGGTGGCGGTTTCCGTGGCTTTGGTGGCGGTGGCAGTTCCGGCCGACGACCTGTTCAAAGAGGTTCTAATCTTAGAATAAAGGTAAAACTTACTCTCGAAGAAATTGAAAAAGGTGCAGAAAAGAAGATAAAAGTAAATAAGTATGTGCCTTGTAAGACTTGTAATGGAACCGGTTCGAAAAATAATAGTTTCGAAACTTGTTCTCATTGTAACGGAACCGGTGTTGTAACTCAGATGACACGCACGATATTGGGTTCGATGCAAACACAGTCAGTTTGTCCACATTGTGGTGGTGAGGGTAAGATAATAAAGGATAAATGTGCAACTTGCCACGGTGATGGTATTGTAAAAGCCGAAGAAATAATAACAATTAATATACCTGCCGGAGTTCGTGATGGAATGCAACTAAGTATGACAGGTAAAGGAAATGCAGCACCACGAGGAGGAATAAACGGTGATTTGATAATATTGATAGAAGAAGTGCCTCACGAATTATTCGAGCGTCAAGAAAATAATCTTTATCACAATACCTTTATTACATTTGCTGATGCTGCTATAGGTGCCACTATCGAGGTGCCAACTTTGAGTGGAAAAGCACGCATAAAAATAGAGCAAGGAACTCCAAGTGGCAAAATATTGCGCTTGAAAGGTAAGGGGCTTCCTGATATTAATGGATATGGTAGAGGAGACTTGTTGATAAATGTGAATGTATGGGTGCCGAAAAGTTTGACAAAAGAAGAACGTGAAATGTTGGAAAAATTATCCAAATCACCAAACTTTCAACCCAATCCTACAAAGCAGGAGAGAGGTTTCTTTGATAAAATGAAGGATTTATTTAGTTGAATTAAAAAATATATATGAAAGCAAGGGGAGAATATTCTTCTTGCTTTCTTGTTAATAATTAAAACGTGATATTATGAAAAATATAGCAGTAATACTTTCGGGATGCGGAGTAAAAGATGGAAGCGAAATACATGAAGCAACACTTTTGCTTTTAGCAATTGACAAACTTGGTGCTAAGTATACTATATTTGCTCCAAATAGTGAATTTACAGTTGTAAATCATTATATGGGTGTTGAAACCGACGAAAAACGTAATATTCTTATAGAGTCGGCACGCATAGCTCGAGGTGAAATAAATGATCTTATTACTTTTGATGCTTCAAAATATGATGCACTTATATTACCTGGAGGTTTTGGAGCTGCCAAAAATCTATGCACATATGCCGTAGATGGAGCAAATATGGAGGTAAGAAAAGATGTTGCACAAGCAATAGTAGATATGCATACATTGCATAAACCCATTGGAGGATTATGTATTGCTCCTGTGGTAATAGCAGGTGTATTGTCGAATGGTGTAAATTTAACAATAGGGAATGATAGAGCTACAGCATCTGATGTTGAAGAATTTGGTGCAACACATACGGATGCCGAAGCAACAGAAGTTGTAATAGATGAAGTAAATAATGTGTATACATCGCCTTGTTATATGTTGGCTACACATATATCGCAAGTGTATGAGGGAATCGAAAATTTAGTAAGATCCATACTTGAATCTTTAGACTAATAAATTGTTTTATATTACTGATTAATAGGTGAAAAGAGTGTGTGTTGCAAAAAAATGAGCATTTAGCCTATTATTTTTTTGAAAATATATAAGATAATGAAAACATGAGACTGAGAAATAGGAGATTTTTATCGTTTTTCGATAAAAATCTTTTATTATATATTGTTGTCAAATAATATATTATAGTGTTTAACATCTTTTATGTAGAAAACTTTGCTTCTTATCGAAAGTTTTTTGTTATCTTTGCAAACCAAAACTATTTGAGTAGTCGAATTTAGGGCAAAGACATATATATGGAAGATAATGCAAGAGACAGTATAAAAAATCGTATAATAGATGTTGCTTCGGAGATGTTTATGAAGCATAGTTGCAAGCAAGTAACTATGGATGCAATAGCCAAAGAGATGGGTATTTCCAAGCGTACTATTTACGAAAACTTCTCCGATAAGGAAATGTTGTTGGAGAAGTGTGTATCTCGTATTATGCACAATGATAATTTGATTGAACAATTTACTTCGAGTGCATCCAATCCCAATATGTTGCTTACCGTATCGAAAGTATTGTCGTTGCATACTTGTGAATCGTTTAGACTTCGTTGTGCTTCGGCTCTAGATATAATGAAGTATTATCCCGAAATATATGAAAATTGTATAACACCAAATAATCAACAAATTTCCAAAGTAGTGAAAACGATGTTTAAAACCTCGCAGGAAAATGGCTACATACATCCGGAGGTAAATATAGACATTGTTACCACTATGTTAGGCGAAATGATAAAGGTAGTGCTACACAATAAGGTGTTTCATGGTGAGTATACTCAAAGTGAGCTTATAGAACAGTCTCTGTTATTTTATGTAAGGGGTATGGCTACTGCCAAAGCATTAGATGAGTATAACAAATACATATCACAACTTGAAGAAAAATAAGACATACTGCATAACATAAACTGAAAATATATAGCAAGAAATAAAATAATAAATATAAAAACAATGAACAAAAGAGTAATTTTAATTGGACTTATCAGTTTGTTTGTATCAGCCCATATTGTCAAAGCTCAAGATATTCTTAAGCTATCGGTACAAGAAGCCGAGCAATATGCAATAGAACACAATCGAACAATGCAAAATGCTTCGTTGGATATCAAGCAAGCAAAAGCAGCTCGTTGGCAAACTTTATCGAGCATGTTACCACAAGTTTCGGCCGGTTTTTCTTATCAAAACTATTGTGGCTACGAACTTAACATGATGGGAATGCCTATTCCTATGAATCCTAGTGGTACTTTTAACACTACAGTATCTATGGCTCTTACCGGAGCACAAGTTGTAGGTACTATGCTTGCCAATTTATCGATAGAAATGGCAGACATAACAAAACAGCAAACAGAACAAAGTATTTCTAAAAGTGTGCGTTCGGTTTATTTGTCGATATTGGTGATGGAAAAAACCGTTTCGTTGTTGGATTCTAGTTTGGTAAATTTGGAAAACCTTGAACGTACTACTATCAATGCCGTTAAAGCCGGTGCTGCCGAACAAGTAGATGCCGACCAAATTTCTATTCAAGTAAATTCGATGAAAAACAACATCAACTCTACCGCACGCAGCTTGGAAATGTTGTACAACTCGTTGCAACTACAATTGGGAGCCGACATCAATACAAAGATAGAACTAACAGGTTCGTTGGATGATATTTTGAACACCGATGGTGTAAAATCGTTGCTTCTCGAAAGTTTCGATATCAACAATAATTACGACTATCAGTTGCTAAAGAAAAGCGAAGAATTGACCAAACGACAAGTAACCATGTCGTGGATGGATTTCTTGCCAACCATTTCGGTTTACTATCAATATTCTAAACTTACTTATTTCGGTAAAGATGCCGGATTTAGTATGACTCCTCCAAATATGATAGGTGCTTCAGTAAACTTACCGATATTCTCGAGTGGTACACGTGTTGCAAAGGTTAAAGAAGCGAAAATCAACCTTCAAAAGATGCAGAATACAATAAAAAGTACCGAAGATGCTCTTTATGTACAAGAACGTCAGTTGAGATACAACCTTGTATCGGCATTGGAAAACTACGAAAATCAAGCCGATAATATAGATGTGTCGCAACGTGTTTTCAATAATATATTGACCAAATACAAATATGGTGTGTCGTCGAGTCTTGATGTAACAAATGCCAGCAACAATTTAATAACTGCACAAAGCAACTATGTACAATCGGTTATGACATTGTTGAACGCTCAAATAGAGCTAGAAACCTTGATGAATAATAATAAGTAATAATAAGAAACATAAAATCTATACAGAAAATGAAGAGATTTACAGCAATTGCCACAGTTGCCCTTGTGATGGCAACTATAGTAGGATGCGGTGGCGAAACAACAGATACAGCTAATGCTGTTCAAACAGAAAAAATAGAAAAAGTAGAAACTCTTACCCTTTCTAAAGAAATGGTAGCTCGCGAGTTGGAGTTGTCTTCGACATTAGAAGGATACGAATCGATGAGTGTAGCCCCATCTTTGACAGGCAAGATAGAACATATCTATGTAGAAGTAGGTTCGAGAGTAAACAAAGGTCAATTACTTATTCGTATGGATCAAAACCAATTAAATACTACTCGTATTTCGTTGAATAGTGCTCAAACTGAATTTAATCGCGTAGAAGCTCTTAAAGAAAGTGGTAGTGTATCTCAACAAGTATACGATCAAACCAAAGCTCAACTTGATAACCTAAAACAATCTGAAAGTTTTCTTGAAGAAAACACTTTCGTAAAAGCTCAATTTGCAGGTGTTATAGCTGCTAAAAATTACGAAGATGGCGAACTTTATGCCGGTACTCCTATACTTACTCTTACTCAAATAAACACACTTAAAGCTATCATAAACATACCTGAAAGCTATTTTCCATTAGTGAAAAAAGGTATGAAAGTAGATGTTACGTCTGATATTTATCCAAATGAAATATTCCCTGCTACAATAGAAATTGTATATCCTACTATCGATGCAGCCAGTCATACATTCCAAGCAAAAGTAAGAATACCTAACAATAGCGAAAAGATTCGTCCCGGTATGTTTGCAAAAGCAAAACTTGCTATCGGCGAAGTTGAAACTATGGTAGTACCTTACAACGCTGTTCTTAAACTTCAAGGTTCGAACAACAGATATGTATTCCTAGATAGAGACGGAGTAGCCAAACGTGTAGATGTTGTTTTGGGTCAACGTTTCGACGACCGCGTAGAAGTTATTTCTGACGAGATTAAAGAAGGTGACAAAATTGTTGTTGTTGGCCAAGCTCGTTTGATAGATGGTATTAAATTGGACGTTGTAAATAAATAGTAGTTCTTTTATTATTACAACCATAAACTAAAACATTAAGAAAATTATGAGTATATACAAAACCGCGATTAATAAACCCATTACCACAGCCCTTGTGTTTGTGGCAGTGGCTATATTGGGGCTGTTTTCGTTGTCGAAACTCCCAATAGACCAAATGCCTGAAATGGATATGCCATACGTAACGGTAATGACAACCTATGCAGGTGCCAATGCCAGCGAATTGGAAACAAACGTATCCAAGCAATTGGAAAATGCTCTTAACTCCGTAGATGGATTGAAGAATATCTTCTCGACTTCCAAAGATAATATCTCTGTTGTAACATTGGAATTTGAATGGGGTAGTAATATCGATGAGGCTATGAACGACATTCGTTCTTACGTCGACCTTATTTACGATAACCTTCCTGATGATATTGCTCGTCCTACTATTCTTAAGCTTAACTCCGATGCTATGCCTATCATAGTATATGGTTTTACTGCTAAAGAAAGTTATGCCGGATTGGACAAAATATTGGAAGACAATGTTAGCAACGTGCTTAACCGTATTGATGGTATTGGTAACATATCTTTCTCGGGGGCTCCTGAACGTTATGTGTATGTAGACCTTGACCCAAATCAGCTGGATGCTTACAATTTAACTGTTGAAAGCGTAGGTAGTGCTATCAGTGCTAATAACCTTAACCTTGCTAGTGGTACTGTTAAGATGGGTAAAGAACAATACCAACTACGTGTAGAAAGCGAATATAAAGAAAGCTCTGAAATAAACGATATAGTAGTTACTACTACTCGTGATGGCAAACAAATATTTGTTAGAGATTTGGCTACTGTAAGAGATACTATCAAAGATTTGTCGCTTGATGAACGTATGAATGGACAAGAATCTGTGCGTATGAGTATTTCTAAGCAAACAGGTGCCAACACTGTACAAATTGCGAAGGAAGTAAAAGCCGAAATGGAAAAGATAAAGAAAACTCTTCCTCCCGATATCGAAATCAATGTGATTCGTGATGGTTCGGAAGATATTGAAAACGCTATCTTTGGTTTGGCTGAAAGTATATTCTATGCTTTGTTGTTCGTGGTATTGGTGGTGTTTATATTCCTAGGCAACTGGAGAGCTACCATCATCATCGGGCTTACAATCCCTATTTCGCTTCTTACATCGTTTATCTATTTGCTTGTGGCAGACAGCTCGTTGAACATCATTTCTCTCGCTTCACTAACTGTGGCTATTGGTATGGTAGTGGACGATGCTATTGTGGTACTCGAAAACATCAGCCGTCACATCGAACGTGGTGCTTCGCCTCGTGAAGCATCTATTTACGCTACCAACGAAGTTTGGACATCAGTTATCGCTACCACTTTGGTTATCGTAGCAGTGTTCGTTCCTCTTACTATGCTTACAGGTATGGCCGGTATTATGTTTAAGGAATTAGGTTGGATTGTTACAATCGTTGTTTGTACTTCTACCGTTGTGGCTATCTCTCTTACTCCTATGCTTTGCTCCAAAATGCTTAAAGGTAAGAAATTCTTCCTTACCAAAGCCGAAGAAGCTGAAGCTAAAGCTAAAGAAGATAGCAAACGTTTTACTTACGCTAAAACTGTAGGTCGTGCTTTTGATGCTGTTGATAAATGGTATGCCAATGTATTGCGTACTTGTTTGAACCATAAAAGTCTTACAATATTCATAGTAGTACTTATATTTGCTCTTTCTTTAGTGCCTGTATTTATGGGTAAAATTGGTACTGACTTTATGCACCAACAAGATAGCGGTGCTATGTCAGTAAGTGTTGAACTTCAACGTGGTACTCGTATTGAAGAAACTCTTAAAACTGCCCGTCAGATAGAAGCTGATATCAATCGCTTGATACCTGAAGCTATCGTTGTTTCTACATCTGCAGGTAATAATGATGATGCCGGCATCAGTGCTATGTTCTCGTCGACTACTAATAATAAAATAAGCATTACCGTACGTACTACCAAGAAATACGACCGTGAACGCACCATTTGGGAAATGGCTGAAATATTGCGTACTCAGTTAGGTACATATCCTCAAATAGTAAACTATCAAGTGTCTACATCTTCGGGAATGGGTGCCGGTAGTAGCAATAGTGTCGATGTAGAAATTTATGGCTACGACTTCGATGCAACATCAGGTTTGGCTCAAGAACTTAAACACAAAATTAAAGATGTGCCCGGCGCTCGTGACATCAAGATTAGCCGTGATGAAGACCGTGCTGAACTACAAATTATATTCGACAAAGAAAAACTTGCTCGCAGTGGTTTGAATAGTAGTACTGTAGCTGCTTACGTGCGTAACCGTATCAACGGTATGATAGTAGGATACTTCAAAGAAGAAGGTGAAGAATACTACATTGTCACTCGTTTGCAAGAAGAATATCGCAATAGTATTTCCGATGTGGAAGAGCTAACTCTTATGTCGCCTACAGGTGCTAAACTTAAACTGAAAGAAATAGCCGAAGTAAAAGAATATTGGACTCCTCCTCAAATAGAACGTAAAAACCGTCAACGTTATTTGAAAGTGTCTGTTACTCCTCACG
>JAFZFU010000073.1 GCA_017555745.1 Bacteroidales bacterium | reverse complement strand
TTCCTTGTCTGTCGGCTGTGGCATCGGTAAAAGCTCCTTTTTTATGTCCGAATAGTTCGCTCTCGAATAATGTTTCAGGAATAGCTCCCATGTCTATACTCACCATCTTGTTCCTATGTCGCATGGATATAGCATGTATTTCTCTAGCCATCACTTCTTTCCCTGTGCCGTTCTCGCCGGTTATAAGGATGTTGGCATCTGTAGGTGCCACTTGTTCCACTATTTTCTTTATCCTTGCCATCTCGGCACTATTGCCCCAAAACATTGGGTTGTGTTCGGCGGGTGCTATATTGTCGGTTTTACTCTTTCTTTTATTTCTCTTTTCGTGGCAAGCTCTCTGTAATATAGATATTAGCTTCTCGTTGTTCCAAGGCTTTTCTACAAAGTCGTAAGCCCCCATCTTTATGGCTTTCACGGCAAGTTCAATGTCTGCATACGCTGTAAAAAGAACCACTTTGGTGTCTGGGTATTTATCCAACAACTCTTGTAGCCAGTATATACCTTCGTTGCCATTATTAGAGCCGGCTTTAAAGTTCATATCTAATAGTACTACATCTGGTTGTAGCTGTCTCATAGTGGACCACAATACATTGGGATTGGATATTGTGCTTACTTTTTCGAAATAATCATCGACAAGCAAAGATACCGCCGATAATATATCTTTGTTATCGTCTAATATCAATAGTTTTCCTGCTTTAGCCATAGTTGTTAGTTGTTGTTTATTGCTTTGAATATCATTATGATTCTGTTTTTGTTAACAGCATAAAGCGTTAATCTCGCACAAAAAATTACTTTGCCACAATCAAGACTTCGGTTGATCGTTTGGTGCTCAATACGTATTTTATATCGTTGCTACGGTATATTTCAACTTTTTTTCCTAATTCAGAAAGGGTGTCAACAAGCTCGTTAATTGAAGGTATTCCATTTGAACGATAGGATATTGCCATAGTGCAATGCGAAAAATGATTAAACAATATTTTAAATGCATGGTATATGGTTTCTGGACTATTCCAAACATTGGGTTGGCGAAAGAGTCTTAGATGTTTGCTTTTGTAATCAATATTAGAGTTCCAATCATCGTATTTTACAAGTCCATTTAGAAAATGATAAAAATCGGCATAATCAACACCTACTCCACTTTCGTTGAGATAAGGAGTGTCAATATAAATGAAATCATAATTAGGTTCTACATCAAATATATTTTTGTTTATGGCAATGCAATGTTCACCATTCTCAAACACAGCATTGTTGGCTTCTTTAACAAACTTTCGGAAATGAATATCAAAAGGCGTATCCCATGTTTTCTTATTCCCAAAACTTCGACTAACTTCTTGCTGTCTGACATAAAGGTTTTTTCGATGGAAAAGATTATAAGGTCGTTTGATAATACACGATTGAAACAACGCAAAATATGCAATTGCTTGTTTATATTCATTATCCATTCGACGAATGTTGGTAGACACTATATCTAACCACTTGTTTTCTTCGTCTGTAAAATATATATCTTTAAATGTTTGTTCAATAAAATCGGGATACAAAACACCTTCGTGTTCCCTTAATAAATCATTAACTTCATAATCTTCTAGAAAAACACTATTGTTCTCTATCAGTGCCTTTCCGATAAGGTGATTGAAAGGAAGAATGTCGTTATACGTTACTTGTTTGCCTTCTTCTTTCAACTTAAAAGCAACACTACCTGTGCCTCCAAAAGCATCTAAAGCCGAATGAAATGGAATATCTTTTATGCAATACCATATCCAGTCTACAAACTTATATTTACTGCCTTGATATCGAGTAGAAGGAAATTTCGCTAATGTTGGCATCTTATCTGAAAAAAGACTCATTTGCATAGTTGCTATTCTATATTTTTGAATTGTTTATATTCTACAAGATTTTTATAGTAAGGTTTTGGAAGTTCGGCCATTCGTGCCATATCTGTAGTGAGATAATACATCCAATAGTCATCAAACACACCTTCGCCAAGTGTGGAAAATGGACCATTTCCTGATATGAGGTCATTGATGCATGTAATAGAACCTATATTTTTTGTATTGCCACTTCCAGGACGATCTGTAGCTATCTTCCATTTTTCTTGTACAAAGAATTGGAAGTTTTTTACGGTCGATGATATTTCGTATAACTGCTCTAATGTATATGTTTTTCTTTCATCAATGTCTTCAACTACATCATAAATTACTCCCAATACTATATGTGCTTTATAATCACCATATGGATAAGTAATGTTCTTGGTACTTTTTCTTTCGCGAAAATATCCTGTAAAGGCACCTAATGTCATACCGTTGATATGTGTTTCACTTTTACGGTAACTGCTTTTTAAATCTATAGCATATAAATTACCATCACTATCTTTTATAGTTATATCAGGATAATAATTTTGTTCCTTTGTAAGTTCTACTTTTAAATGATTTTCTGTAGCAAATGCCAATATTTTTGGAAATATATACAACTCTATTATTTTGGAAATAACTTTAGTGTCAGAAGAAATAGTGTAAATATTTTTGTATATATCAATAAATCCCTTAACTACCCAACTCCCTTCATCCGTAGAGATACTCTTTCCGAAGTTTTCTACAGCACCTCTCAATAAATTAATAAACTCTTCTTTTGTCATATCTTTTAATTTATAAGTTGTTATATAACATTATCATTTCTAAATGATGGATACAAAAATACTGTTTTTTCACGAAATCAAAATGGTAAAAAAGGTTAAGATGAATTACATTGTACAAATTGACATTATTCGATTGATTAGTTTTGTACTTTTCTGTAGCTTAAAACTTTCTTCGAGGTGGAGATATTTTCCCTCCCGATATGGTTTAAACTCCCTCGTGATGTAGGCGGAGCTGCATCGTGAGGGAGTTTTATTTGCATCGTGATGTAATTTTGGGAGTATCCTACCTCTTCACTACCTCGGCGGGGTTTTCGTGCGAGGCTTTCCACGAGCGTAGTGTCACCAACGATAGTGTCGCCACCATTATTATAAGCAATACCAAGGCAAACAGCCACCATGGCATCGCTATGCGGTTGGCGAATTGTTGCAGCCATCTGTCGCAGATATACCATGCTACCGGTGCTGCCACTACAAAACAACATAGCATTATCCACATATATTGGCGGTTTAGCATTGTTACTATCTGACGGCTGGTGGCTCCATACACTTTGCGTATGGCTATCTCTCGTTTGCGGTGCTGGGTTTCGAACATTACTATGCCGAATACTCCCATCAGTGCTATGACAATAGATACCAAGCCAAACATTCCTATAAGTATCGTTACCTTTTTGGTTTCTTTGTATAGTCCTTCTACATACTCGTTTAGGAAGTATACTTCTGTTTCTTCCGACGAAGGGAACATCTCTTTAATCATTGTTTGTACATATTTGCCAAAGGCTTC
>JAFZFU010000072.1 GCA_017555745.1 Bacteroidales bacterium | reverse complement strand
GACAAAAAATTAGGTTTGGAAGATGTAATGGCTATGATGCGCGACCACTACGAAGGTACTGCTATGGATATGACTCAAGACCTTGGTGCAGGTCCTTACCAATGTCCTTACCGTTGGAGACCTATGGGATGGACTGTTGATGGCGTTGACTATGTTCACGAACGTGCTACTTCTACTCAACAAACCGGTTTCTCTTTCGTAGCTCAATGTCGTTCTTGGTTGCCAAATATCATTGGTGGTATTCTTTGGTTTGGTGTTGACGATACTTATAGCACTGTATATGCTCCTATGTACTGCGGTATCAATAGAATTCCTTTGTGTTTCCGCGAAGGCAACGGAAACATGGTAGAATATTCTGAAACTTCTGCTTTCTGGTTATTCAACCGCGTTACAAACTTTGCTTACTCTCGCTACAACGATATGATAAAAGACATCATTAAAGTTCAAAACCGTTTGGAAAGCGGATTTATAAAAGATGTAGCAATGTTTGACAAAGAAGCTGTAAAGAAACTTAATGCAACAAAAGATACAGCAGCTGTTATAGAAATGGCTACAAAATTCTCTAACGACCAAGCTGAACGTATGTTCAACGAATGGAAGAAACTTGACAACTTCCTAATGATAAAATACATTGACGGAAACGTGAAGAAAGAAAAGGATGGAAAATTCCTAGAAAGCGAATACCGCGATGGTCAATGTGTATTCCCAGACCAACCTTCATATCCGGAATGGTGGTACCGTGCTATTATAAAAGATCATGGAGAAACCATTAAAGTGGTAAAATAATAAACCAAACATAAACAACAGAAGAGAGGTAATCTTATCAGAAGGTTGCCTCTCTTTTTTTTATGCTTTTGCTTTGTACTGAAAAAAAAGTGCCACATTCGTTGCTCCTAAGTATGGGAGTTTGCTACCAAAAGTGCCATACTTTTGAACTAAAACTGCCGCACTTTTGATGGCTAAACCACATGGTTTGTGATTTACTGATTTGGGTTCTCATATTTGTAAAGTAGGAGATGGAAATGTTAAAGTTGAAAATAAATCAAATATTATTTTGCAAAATGAAAAACTATTTGTAATTTTGCACCGTCGTTAGATCCGAAGCCCTAACGGGGTATAAGGGTGGGCGACAAACATATATAGAAAGAGACGTTGAACAAACGTTTTATCTGTGGCACACCGAATCTCGCAAATTCAGTCATTGTCCACAGGATAGAGCAAAGTCAATGTCCCATGGTTTTTGTTATACATAATAATCTTATAGTATATCAATACAGCGTGGGCTTCGGCATTGCTTATCCTTGGACAATAGGCAATGCGAGAGCCTCGGTGTGCGGGATGAGCGATAGTTGGATTCCCGCGCTTTCTTTTTGTATATATCATGTAGTTGAAATATAAAATATAATGATTATGATATCTATAAGAAAGATAAGCTTATTATTTGTAACAGCACTTTTTTTATTTACAAATAATACTTTAGCTCAAAAAAAGCCAACAATAATGATATTACCTAGTGATAATTGGTGTACTCAGCGCTATTTTACCACCACATACATTAACGCAGGAACGAAAGTCAGAGTTTCTGATTACCAAAGAGCTTTTCAAGAAGATTTAGAAATTAAAGCTGTGATTGGCAAGATTGGTGAACTTTTGACCGATATGGGTTATTCTCTTAAAGATTGCGAACAGGAACTCAAAAATATTGCCGTTCGTACAGCCGAAGAAAATGTTACTCAAAGCAAAACATCCGGAGCTTCGCTTAGTGAAAGCCCGTTGGATATGCTGAAGAAGAGAACAAAATCCGATATCGTTATCAATGCTGATTGGACTATAAAAAATGAAGGTTCGAATTACATTGTCACATTGATATTGGAAGCATTTGACTCATACACCAGCAAAAGAATTGCCACATCTACAGGAAGTATGAATATCGTAAATTCGTCTATAACCCTAACATTGGAAAAGCTGGTAATGGAAAATATAAATATTTTCGATTCACAGATGGATAAGTATTTTAATGATTTGAAAATAAATGGTCGAGAAATAGTGCTTACAATACGCTGTTGGGATAATTGGGAAAACGACCTCGAAACCGAATATGATGGCGAAGAATTGATTGACTGCATACAAAATTGGCTAAACGATAATACGGTAAACAAATCGTTTAACCTTACCGATGGTACCGAAAATTTTGCACAGTTCGAGCAGGTAAGAGTCCCATTTTATGATTCTAAAAACAATCCTATAGATGCACGAAATTTTGCCAATCAGTTGAGAAAGTATCTAAAAGCTGCACCATACGAAATTGTCTCCAAGGTGATAATAAGAGGATTGGGCGAAGCAATAGTGGTATTGGGTGAAAAATAATAATCAGGAAAAGATGAAAAAAACAGTACTTTTTATAGCGATATTAGTATTTTCGTTTTGGGGGTATTCACAGAGTAACGAAAACGAAAGAATGGCAGTTAATGTGGTAATGCCTAATGAAAGTGGTTTACCATTGGAAGTTTCAAATATGCTTGTAAACAAAATGACACAGATACTGAACAAGTACAATGTTTCTTGCGGTGGCAACGAAAGGTTTGTTATGACTGCCAGAATAGATGTTACAAGCAAAGATATAGCACCAACTGCTCCGGTTAAAATATCGCAAAAAATGGATATTACATTTATAATAGGCGATATAATTGACAATAAAATATACGAAACCTTAACTATAGAGGCCCTAGGCATAGGCGATAGCGAAGCCAAATGCTATATACAAGCCATAAAGGGAATAAAACCTGCAAACTTCAAAAACTTTATTGAAAAAGCCGAGAAAGACATAGTAGAATACTATACCAACAACTGTGACCGGATACTGAAAGAAGCATCTACTCTTGAAAAGAAAAACAATTATGATGCAGCTATTTTGAAATTGGCAGGTATTCCTAGTATGTGCAAGGAATGCTTTTCTAAATCACAAGAAATTCTATTGCGTGTATGCAACAAGAAGGTAGAAAATGATGCTTTGACAACTATTCGTAAGGCTCGCAATGTATGGACTGTTCGTAAAGATTACCAATCGGCCGAAGAAGCTATTGAAATACTTTCAACCATTAACCCACATGCAAAGTGTATTTCGCAAGCTGATGAATTGCTGTCGGAGATAAACAAAGTGTTGCGAAACAAGGAAGCACAAGCCTTAGCGGCCGAAAAAGAACGATGGGAGTTTACAAAAAAACAATACGAAGACAGGCGAAAAGCACAAGAGCAAATAAGAAAAGATCGAAAAGAACTAATATCAAGAGCATTGGATGGAATATCTGAAATAGGCAATACATTTATACAAGCAAAAATAGATAATATAAACAGATGGTAAAATATTAAATAAAAAGAAAATGAAAAAAATAGTTTTATTGCTAGTGTCGTTATTTGCAATAAATTTATTGCAGGCACAACAAAAGATTGATGATTTAACATTGGTAGTATCGTCGGATGGTGCTACAAAAGAAGAAGCCACACATTTGGCATTGCGAAGTGCCATAGAACAAGCATACGGAACTTTTGTATCGGCCAATACCACTATTATCAACGACAAAATTGTAAAAGATGAAATAGCAACAGTAGCATCGGGAAACATCAAAGAATACGAAGAAATTAATGTTACGCAGCTACAGAATGGCAGATATTATGTTACACTCACAGCCACAGTATCGATAGGCAACCTTGTAAGTTATGCCAAAAGCAAAGGATCGTCGTGTGAACTTGCAGGTGCCAAATTTGCACAGAATGTGAAACTATGTAAAGCAAATAAAAAAGCAGCCGAAAAAGCGTTGGATAACCTAATTAATCAACTATATGAAATGGGACCTTATTTATTTGATTATGTAGTTTCAGTTGGCGATCCTGTTGTTTCTAATCCTGATACACCCGAGGGTAGCCCCATTTCAGGGAAAATTCCTGCTTATGTTTATATGAGGCCGACTGAAACATTCGGCAATTTTATGATACTATTAATCCAAACGATGAATTCTCTAACATATGGTAAGGAGATGTATGAATATTATCTGAATATGGGAATAAAATCCAATCATATAGTGGTAATTGATAGATATACTGGTATTTGGAATGAAACTGATGGTTTTTTAGTTGGAGGTTTTACTTTAATTGATTTGGATAAGTTAATGATTGCTTTAGATGATATTTTCACTAAGGCTTTTTCAAATTTTGTAATAGAATACAACATTGGCAAATTCAATTGCAAGGAATATGATAAGAAAAATAAACATGAGCTTAGCATCGGGCAAGATGTATATTGTCTTATGGTTGATACTGCTGGTAATTGGTGGCCAAAAAATGGTGATGGTGGTTTCTATTATAGGGGGGAATGGTATTCAACTTCTAGTAAAAAATTAAATCGTAAATATGCATACTGGAAGGACAAATCGTATGACGATTATATAATGGGACAAAGAATAGAGAGTGGACAATGGGATGAAAAATCGTGTTCATATAAAGATTTTTTAACGGCTAATGCCAGACATGGTCACTATGGATATAAATATTCTTTTTATTTGTTGGGTGGAACATTTACATCTAGCAGCGATATAATTTATGAATTATATGGAGAATATGAAGGTTCTAAACCTACTGTATTTTCATCATCAGTATACTTTGCAAAAAAATACGATATTCAGTTCTATTATGACTGTATGTTTAATAGAAACTTTTATTTAAACATAGCTGATTTTAATAAAGTTACAGAGTTTACAATTAAGACTCTCTCTCAAAAATTCGAACGAGACTACATAAAAAGAATCAATAATTATAAACTAAATGCTAAAAAATAAAAGATATGGATTTAACATCAAAATTATCGTTATACGATTTTTTAGCTATTTTGCTAAGCGGGTTTCTTATTTTGGCATTGTTTCTTCCAAATATTGGATTGGAAGTATGTAATGATAATGTTTCGGTACTATTCATAGCAGGGGCATCGTATTTGCTTGGTCTTATATATGTACGCATATTAGAGTTTGTGTTAGGCAAGTGTTGCAAAAAGAAAGAATGTTGTATGTTGAAATTTATTAAGACAGCATTTTGCAGAAACTACGAAGATGCCATTGTTCATTATAAAAACAGTGTTTTTAATGTAAAAGAAAATAATGTAGAGTGTGTGGAAAACGAAGAAGAATCGGAGAATATAAGAGAATATTATACTGCATACTATTCAATAATGGATAAGCCTTGCTATTCCAACATAGCTATATTGGAAAGCCAATATGCTTTCTTGCGTAATATTTTACTCTTAGTTATTGCTCATGCCATACTTTTTATATGGGAAGACTATAGTGTTGTATATCTTATTGTCAGCAACTTACTTATAGATGTCAATTATCCATGCGTATGGATAATATTTGCATTAATTATTTTAGGTATAGTTTTTGCAATGTATAAAACTCAAACTAAAATATATTATTTAGTTTGGCATGGTTATAAATATAATAATTAATCGAACAATGAGAAAAATTCAGTTATTATTGATAATGTTTTTACTTGGTCTTTTCCATACGTATGGCCAAAGCATCAATATGGAAAGAACAGCATTGGCCAATTATCTAGTTAGGATGTACGAAAATCAACCATTTGAAGGTGTTAGAATAGTGAACGACTATACCGATACCTATCTTATTTCCGTTTTGAGTCTTGATCCCCAAAAATACAATTCCAACGAGAGTACTATGAATAGAGTAGCATCGGTAAAAGCGGTATCTCAAGTAAGCAGATTCTTTAATGGATCGTCAATATCATCCGAATTGGTTATAAATATACGTGAAAACGGAAACAATGAATCCACTACAGAAATTACAGAAATCATAAAAGAACATTCGTTGGGATATGTTTCGGCAGTAGAATTGTTGACAAGTTTTGATACTGATTTGGGTAAACGAGTATTTATATACATAAAGAAATTAGAAAAGGAAAACAAATAATATAATTAGACATTTGGGTAATAGGGATTCTCCAAACTGTCTGATATAAAATAAGAATCCTAAAATTTAAAATTATAAAGAAATGAAAAAAGCATCAATGTATTTAGGCACCCTTTTGATGGGATTATTTTTAATGACAAGCTGCAATAACCAAAATTCGGGTAGCGAATCGGCTGTAGATAATACTGCACAAACAGAAGAGGAATCTTCTCAACTATTTGATGAAAATGGTGAAGAAATATTAGAAGAACGTTTTAGACTTTATGATTGGTCGCAGATAGATATGTCGAAAGCTAAAAACTTAAACAACACTGCTTTGTCCAAAAACATCCATCAATTACTTCATTTAAACAAGGATGAAAATACTGATATTCTTAGTAATCCTTATTTTGTACAGCTTGTAAAAAATATGGTTACGAATAAACAACATTTGGAAATGATAGCAAGTAGTGAAACATATACTTGTTCATCATCGGAAATGAGAATTGGATATACTACAGAAATAGAATGTAACTCTGTATCACATTGGCCAATGAAATATACAGTAGAATTTATAGTATATCATGACGTTGAATATGATGTAACCATATCAATATATGATGGAATTGAACTTCTAAAAACTTATACATGGACAAATGCAAAATAATTAAAGCATAATATTTACGACAAAGGAGTAGAAATTCTTCTACTCCTTTGTCGTTTATCACAATATCAATATCGCAACTTGATTATTCCAAATATCCACTGATTTTATTTAGAAGATTTCTTTTGATATATCAAAATGTATTATCCCATATATCTTATTGTGCTAACATATATATGTTATGATGTTAAGATATATGGGATAATTTTATGGGATATATTACATCCTACTGACGAAAATGAATGATTTTGTCAATTTTCGTCAGTAGGGATTTTTGAGTATAGTAAGCCTATGCCTGAGTAAAAGTCTAAAATAAAGGAGATGATGGTTGTAAAGCTTGAGGTAATTTTAAAAACTCGGCAGGGGAGTATGCAAAAGATCGGATTTTTTGGGGTAAAAAGTCACACTTTTTGGGGTAAAAGATCGGATCTTTTTGACTGTAAGCATAAGGATTTTCAGTTTTATCGTAAGGCTTACAGTTTTTACATCAAGGTTTTTTTTGCATCAATGCGAATGTTTTTAGTCAACTTCTAAAAAAAAGTGATTTGCAAGTGATTTGTGGAAATTATAAAATATATCCTTTTATATATTACTTTCTACTGACGAAAATGAATGATTTTGTCAATTTTCGTCAGTAGAGGAAATGTTGTGGGGTGTGTTCAAACTTTTGGTTGTTTATATTGTTCTTATTCTACTGAAAGAAATAACAATATTATTTATTTAAAACATAATTATTTATGAACTTTACATTGCCCCCATTGCCTTATCCAACAGATGCCTTGGAACCTTTTTTGTCGAAAAAAACAGTGGAATATCATTATGGCAAGCATCATGCCGCCTATGTAGAAAATACAAATAAGCTAGTACGCGATACACCTTTCAAAGATAATAAAAATCTGGAAGATATAGTTTTGCAAGCCGATGGTTCTTTGTACAACAATGCTGCACAAGCATGGAATCATAATTTTTATTGGCATTGCTTTGCTGCCAATGGTGGAGGTATGCCTCATGGTAAATTGGCCGAAAGGATAGATAAACATTTTGGTTCGTTCGACGAGTTTAAAACCAAGTTTGCCATAGCTGCTACTTCTTTATTTGGTTCGGGTTGGGTATGGTTGGTAGAAAACAAAGATGGGTCATTGGAGATTTTTCCTACTGCCAATGCCGACAATCCATTAAGATATGGCCGTAATCCAATACTTACTTGTGATGTGTGGGAACATGCCTACTACTTAGACAAACAAAACCGTCGTACCGAATATGTAAATGAATTTTGGGACAAAATAGACTGGAATGCTGCTACAGCGCGTCTAAAAAAAGAAAAATCGTGTTGCCATAAGTCTTAATCTCTGTGATTGCTAAAAGCTTAAATCTACTTTTTTCATGATAAGTAATTACAACATTGGACCATACACAAATGTCCGATGTTGTTTTTTTGGGGGATATAAAAAGAAATAAATTTGCCATAATTAAAAAAAAAGTGTACTTTTGCACTCGTAAATATTGGAGTATAAGACTCCGGATATATTGATTAAATTATTGTAAGATAGTATTTAGAATGAAAAAACTCTTGTTTATAATAGTAGCCGTTTTTTCTGTTTTGGTGTTTAAACCCACTGCAGAAGGTGCGCTATTGTCCGTCGTCGACGGTATAGAGGATGGTTATATTATAGATACTACCGACGAGGAGATGGAGGTAATAAGCAATAGTCGTTCTCTTTTACCTCCGGCTGTGCGTACTTTTTCAGGGTTGTCGCTTGTAAACAATACCGGCAAAAATACCACAAATCATTATTGCAAATCTCTTCATTCTAAGCATAGCGAAACAACACTCAATATCATTAATCGAGGAAGGGTGAATGTTTTGCTTCCGTACAAACTTGTTTCCCATCCCATTAATTATTATATATTTTCGCTAAGGCGTATAAGGATATAATTCTTTTCCTCTTTATTTTTGATTTTTATTATTCGGTGGCAATCTTGTAATGAAGTATTGCTATCGGTATCGGTTACTTGTAGCCTATGTCGATATTAAGTATCGACACAATTGATATATATACATTGTTAAACAAAAAAAATACATTAAAATAAAATGGAAAAAGACTTGAAAAACATAGACAAACACATATACACAGCATCTGACGAAATAGTAAAACGCTACGACCACATTCCTTTGGCATTCATATTTACAGCAGTGGGATTAGTAGCAGCATGGCTTTATACTACTTACGAAGTAATAGCCCAAGACCCTGCATGGTCGGCAATAGCTTTGGGATTTATATTTATAGGCGTATTCTCGGTTGGAACAATACTTTGCTACTACACCATTGGCGATTGCCATGCCCCTTATCACAAACCTACACGTCAACGTTTGAGCCGTGAGGAAATGTACTTCTCATCGTCGAATGCCGAAAACATAAAGAAACATATCAACGAAAAAGACATCAAAGCATTGGACAAATACCCAAAAGGTATAGTACCCCAAGTGGTGGTAATCAAATATTCTAATGACGACGACAGCGTAATGGCTGTGCAAGCATTTGACAATGGCAAACCTATTACCGACATTGTGGTTTGTGGCTAATTAGCAAAACACAATACCGCAACATAACAAACTAAATAAATAATCGAGAGGCAAAATAGTTTATGCCCTCGATAGTGGTTTAATATTTTGATTATTTTATTGATATGGAAGATTTTGAAAAAATAGAGAATAAGATAAACACTATGTCGGAATACGACATTGTTTTGAAAAAGAAAAGTCCCGCCGGTGCTGTAGGGTTGACAGTTGCAGGTGTAGCTTTGGCAGTGTTGGGTTCAACCAAACTGATAGGCAATGATATATTGGGAATGACCATTTTGAGTATAGGTGCAATAGTGGCCATATGCGGTCTTATCAAATTGGTACTCGTTTGCCAAAAAGATGCAGTGAATTACATATACGCCCCTACCCAAAAGAAACTGAAACCTCATAAAATATACATCAATGCCGCTGACCGCCTAAAGATGGATAAATGTATTGAAACCAACGATTTTTCGAAGATGAAAACCATGGGCAAGGAAAACAGTAGCAACAATATGCTTCATATTTTTGCCTCCGAAGATGGCGAAATAGCTGTTCTTCAACTGCTGGAATATGTTCCACACTTCTTCGAACCGGCATCGGCGGTGGTGGTAGTGCGTGGCAATGAAGCTCGCAATATGCTCGAATTTATTAATCAAAAATAATTAAGTTATGTTTTACATCATTCTTACAGTTTTTATCTTAGGATACATCTGCATAGCACTTGAACATCCTTTGAAAGTAAACAAAACAGCTACTGCCCTTGTACTTGGCGTAGTAGTATGGACGCTCTACCTATTGGGCGGTCCCGATATTTATCAAATTACAGGGGTAGAAGCTTTCAATGCTTTTAAAGCTGCCCACCCCGATTCGGCTCATCCGTTTGTGGACTTTATCGTAAACCACGAGATGTTCGACCATTTGGCCGAGATTGCCGAAACATTGTTCTTCCTACTTGGTGCAATGACCATAGTGGAGGTTATAGACCGCCACCAAGGTTTCCGCATCATTACCGACCTTATCAAAACCCGCAACAGCGTAAAACTATTATGGATGTTGGCTATCATCACCTTCTTCCTATCGGCAGTGTTGGACAACCTTACTACCACTATTGTGATGATTTCGCTTTTGCGTAAATTGGTTGCCGACAAGAAAGACCGTTGGTTTTTTGCCGGTATCACTGTGATAGCTGCCAATGCAGGTGGTGTGTGGAGTCCTATTGGCGACGTTACTACCATTATGCTTTGGATAGGCAACCGCATCTCGGCAAGCCAAATTATTATGCAAACCTTCTTGCCAAGCCTTGTGTCGCTCATAGTTCCGCTTATAGTTACATCATTTGTAATGAAAAAGAACGGTGCCACTTTGCCCGAAATAGAAGCTCCAAAAGCATCTAACATACCTTCGTGGCAACGCACCTTGGTGTTCTGTGTAGGTATTGGTGCACTGCTATTTGTGCCTGTATTCAAAACCGTTACACACATGAAACCTTATATGGGCGTATTGCTTGGATTGGG
>JAFZFU010000071.1 GCA_017555745.1 Bacteroidales bacterium | reverse complement strand
CACGCTAAGCCACCCCGTCATCAAATCCGAATCGTAATACCTCGCTCCGAAGTAGGAAAAGCCTGTCTCTGAGTCTCTTTCTTTCCCGGTAAAAGTGAAGCGTTCATTATACGAAGAAATTCTTTCGTTTACAAATGGTTCGCCGTATGGCATATATTGTAAATGCTGTACCGGGTTGCCATTACCATTGGTTATCCACGAGGCACTGCCTAAATGGTCGCCATGATAGAAGTATACTGCTGAATTTGGATTGCCACAACACAAACTATTGCTAACCTTTGGCAGCAACGAAGTATGTGTTTTTGATAGTTTATGTATGGCAATATGTTCCATAGTTCAGTTATTTTTCAAGGTGCAAAGTTACACATTTATTTCGATACAAAAGTTAAAAACTAGGCAAGCGAGGAAATATTTTTCCCTCACGAGGGAAATTTGTCTACATCGCGAGGGAGTTTGAACTACATCGGGATGAAAATTCATCTGCATCCCGAGGAAATTTCGGGGGTATATACCGGCTCGAAATTGACGGTATACCATCATTCCAGTTACACCCTATCGTGAATAGATTTATGATAGGGTATAAATAAAATCGTTGGTGTTGGTTTTTTGTTGATGGTACTCTAAAAACAAATGCTTGTTGTGGGTTTTCACATTTTTCCATTGTAGGTTTGCTACATCACTGAATCGCAGTCCTGTGCTGCACGAAAAGAGAAACATATTCTTCATATTGTCGTATTTTTCGGGCATGGCTGTAGAAAACAACCGTTTCAACTCTCGTTCGGTAAGGAACGACTTCTTGCTTTGTTCGCGTTTGGGTCGCTTAAGCAATTTCTAAAAATTGCTTTGCAGGTGATTTGCGGAATTTTCTTAGGAAGATTTCTACTTTCTTTTGATTGAGCATAGCGGGCTATGCGATTGAAAAAGAAATAGAAAGATTTCAAGAAAAAAACGCAAATCACGCAAAAGTTTTAAAATAATATCTAATATAGTTTGAACGTGGAATTTTTAGAAGTTGCTTCAACCCGGCGGAGGATACGCTCATCGAATAGCTCGTTCTTATAGGCATCGTTCAAAACACATGCCTATTTTTGGAAGTATAATCTTACTGTGCTTCGATGCAAACCTTGCTTTTCAAGATAGGTTATGAAGTTTTGGATATATTCCGTGGTAATATCTTCTATATTACAGTCGCCATAGTTTTGCAGGTGTTTCATCATAAGGATGTACGAGGATTTTGTTTTTTCTTTGATATTGGCCTTAGCAACGTAGTTAGCTACTTGCTCCAAAAGCGTAACTACGGGACGTGTGGCGGCACTGCTTTCGCCAAATTCTGCTTCGTAAACATAGCTGTTTTTAGGGTTTTCATTGTCTGATGACAGGTTTATTACAAGCTCGCCACGCGATGAAAAACCAATATTTTGAACATTAAACGGAAAATTTGTTTTGATTATAATTTTCATATTGTTAGATATTTAGTTTTGATAGAATAATATTTGCGTAAACAAAAGTACATTTTTTCTTTTGTATGTCAAAAATAATTATTACTTTTGTGGCTCAAAACAATAAACGTTATGGCAGAAATTTTATCATATAACCCTTATAGAGATATGCACAACGATGTGCAGTTTTCTGCTATGTTTTTCGGTAAAAATATCCAAAATATTCCACTTTTCAATTCTACACAAACGGCTGTAAAAGAATTCGATTCGTATGGTTTAAAAGTATTCACTTTTACCGGGAAAGAAAGAGACTCAGAGACAGGCTTTTCCTACTTCGGAGCGAGGTATTACGATTCGGATTTGATGACGGGGTGGCTTAGCGTGGATCCTATGGCGGATAAGTATCCGAATATTTCTCCATACGCTTATTGTGGGTGGAATCCTGTGAAGCTGGTGGACCCAGATGGGGAAAAACCTAGAATATATGTAGAACTAACAGGAGGAACGGGACATACTTTCATTACTGTAGGAGAAGGTAAAAATACAACAGTATATACTTATGGAAGATATGGTGAAATTGGAAAGGAATCTTTAGGAAGATTTTCCCCATCAGGAGAAGGTGTATTAGTAAGATTAACCGGAGATGAGGCTTTTAAATATATTTCAAATCAGCTAGAGAAAAATAATGCTAGTGTTTATGAATTTACAAATGCTTCAGATGATAAAGTAGCACAATATTTTGATAATATATTCAATTCAAAAAATAAAATTCCAGAAAAGGCAAAAAAAAGTAATTTCTTATCCTATGACAACTCTAGGGTGATTGATAGTTATCATCTATTATCAAATAATTGTACAACTAAAGCAATAGATGGTCTTAGAAAAGGAGTAGATGATAAGGATTTGTTTTCAACTATTAATACTCCTCAAAAATTAAAGTATAGATTAGAAAGTTTAACTGTACCTTCTTTGATAAATTATATAAGAGATAACGTTATAGGATATGATATTAATATACAAAAAAAATCAGCTCAAGAAATTCTTGATGAATGGAAATAATGGCATAAAATTATATTATCAATTATTGTTGATATTAATTGTTTTGATTATTATGTTTTTTGGAGGAGATATTATTTTCCAAATATTTTGGATATTAAATATAGATCAAAATATAGATCAATTTGCTTATATCGAAAATAAAGAATTTGTTAAATATATTGTTTTACATTATCGTTTACATATTGTATGCCTGATTTTTCATATTCTTAGTTTAGATATATTTTTTGATTATATAGAATTTTCCTCTATGAAAAAAGGGTATTGTAGCATCCTAAAAACGTGCTATATAATACTGATTCTATTTTTTTTAATTATGATATATATAGATTACATTTTACTTAAAGATCCTCAAATTGAATTTGGAAGCGATTTGATAAGAATTAATCACAATGAAATACGACAATTCGAAATTATATCTATAGTTTCTAATATATTTTTTGTTGTCTGGTTTTTATTTTCAATAAAAATTTTGCGGAACAAAATAAAAAAGTTAGCATAAACTTCACAACTTTATTGATAATATTGTTTTTTGCAATTGATAAATTTTATTCGAGACGAAAAAATATTTCAGATAAAAGTTAGGACAAAACTGGTCTATATCAAAATAATTGTGTAATTTTGCAGAGTAAAATTGTTAGAAATAAATTGTTGAAAACAGAAATATATACACACCTATGAATGCACCAATAACAACTCTTTCGAAAAAGAAAACTCAACTTCTTGTGTTGGAAATGGATTATCTGTTTCCTAATAATAGGAATAATATTCGCATGGATTGTAACAAACGTTCCGGACTTGTTTTGCGAGCCTAAGAAGGTAAACTCGAGTATAGCGACATACTTAGAGATGATGTCGCTATACTGCTATATGCCAAAATAGTGAGTGAATATAAAAAGCGTATGCGAAACACTAACGCAAAAACCCGAAACGAAGTCCGGCGAAGATACGATATTTTCTTAACCAATATGTTGGAGATGCTTACCATATCCCATCCCGAGGTGCTTGAACTTTTCAAAAAAATGCTGTGAGTGACGCTAGTGCTCAGCTTATGCTTCGCAGACTTTTTAGGGACAACAGTCAACGGAGGGCTAGCGCATGACCACAGTTAGTAGTGAGCTGTGAGCTGTGAGGATAGAGAGGATAGAGAGGATAGAGAGTATAGAGGGGTATAGAGAGTGACTGAACTTTGTGTTTCGAGCCGACTCGCCCTATCCGTAGTTCCATAATTCCATAATTCCTGCGAAGCTCCACCGGCTACCGCCATGACCGTAGTCCGTTGTCTGTAGTCCGTTGTCTTGTCGAAGTTTAAGCGTAGCTATGTGAGTTACGACCCAAAAGTGCCATACTTTTGACCTGTAAACCCCATGGTTTTGACCCCGAAGTGCCATACTTTTAACCTCTAAGTGTGGTAGTTTTATTTCCTAAGGCGGCAGTATCGTCTGTCCGTTCGGAGTAGTATCGGGTGTGGTGGCGGATAGTGTTGCCGTCAGTGTGGGTTGCAAGCTATAGTATACACAGCGTGGATTGATAACCGTTTTGCACAATAGGCCTATACGCTGTGCCATGTCTTTTATGTACAGATAAGTGTTTAGCGTTATGTATTTATATCTGTCCATCACTCTCTTTTGCAGTTCGTAGGCTCTCAGCTTCTCGCCTTCATGCATTACGGAGGTGAACACTTCTTCTGTATCGTAGTTTATAGCTGCTTCTTGTGTGGTACTTACAGTTTTGGCGTTACTTCTTACTACTGCATGGACTATAGCCCGGTTATACACTTCGGTAGGCAAACCTTCGGCATCTACCACAAACTGCAAAGCGTTATCGATGTCGTATTTACGTGTCATGGTCTGCTTTACCGAGAATATACGGTCGGTGTCTTTCGAGCATTCGTAT
>JAFZFU010000070.1 GCA_017555745.1 Bacteroidales bacterium | reverse complement strand
AGCAGCAACAAAATAAGGATAAGCAAAAGAAACAGCCTCAGCCTCAGAGCGGAGATAAAAAACAGGAACAAAAGAAAAAAGATGCTGAACGTATCTTGGATGCTGTAAAGAACAACGAAAAGAAAACTTTGGACAAACAAAAAGTCAAGGTTAGGGGTGGTAAAATAGAAAAAGACTGGTAATAATAAATAGAAATGATATTAATAAATAGATTTGTAATGAAAACTAAGTTGCTGATATTTGCACTATTTATGTCGATAAGCACAATGCTTGTGGCACAAGAACCTACTATTAAACTTAAGGCTCCTTCGTCGGTGAGTGTGGGACAGCGATTTGCTGTTACATACGAGCTTAATGCCGAGCCTTCTAAATTTGAAGAGCCTACGTTTACCGATTTTAATTTTTTGGGCGGCCCTGCAACAGCGTCGAGCATGAGTGCTCAATATATCAATGGTAAGGTGTCGAGGTCAAAAACTGTGTCGTATACCTATTATTTATCGGCTTCTTCCGAAGGTACTTACACTATTCCTAAAGCATCATGCAAGGTGAATGGTAAAACTATAACCAGCAACTCTCTGCAAATAGTAGTTACTAAAGCAGCTGACAATCGTGCTCAATCGCAGCAAGGCTATGGTAGTCAGCAATCTCAACAACAAAATTCATCCAATGTTATTGATGAAAAGAGTTTGTATGTAAAAATATCGGCTGATAAGACTAATGTATATCAAGGTGAAGAAATAATAGTTACCTATCGTATCTACACACAAGTGAGTTTGAGTCAATATCAGGTAGATAAGTTGCCTATAAACAAAGGTTTTTGGACCGAAGATTTGTGGGATAACAATACCAGAGTACAACAGCACGAAGAAACTATAGATGGCAGAAGATATTTGGTGGCTGAGATACGTAAAGCTGCTCTATTCCCTCAAGAGAGTGGCACGCTTACCATCGAGCCTTTACATTTAGAGGTCTTGGCTCAACTCCCTTCTCAACGTCGTCGTTCATCGGGCTCTATATTTGATTTGTTTGATGACCCTTTCTTTAACTCATATCAGTCGGTAAGAAAATCGTTGGTGTCTAATTCCCTAAAGATTAATGTTAAACCTTTGCCTGCTGCTCCCGATAATTTTACAGGTGGTGTAGGTAACTTCTCGTTGCAGGCCAAAGTGGATAACACCGATATAAAAGCAAACGAAGCTTTGACTTATTCTGTAACTATATCGGGTAATGGAAATTTAATGTTGATAGATAATATCGATATTGATTTCCCCGAAGTATTCGAGGTTTACGACCCTAAAATAACGTCAAATATCAAACATTCTGATAATGGTGTAAGTGGCAGTAAGACTTTTGAGTGGATTCTTATTCCTCGTTCGCAAGGAAAATATAAGATACCTGCTGCAAAATTTGTTTTCTTTAATCCTAAAAGCAAGGCATACGAAACTAAAACAGCACAAACATTTGATATTAACGTGGCTAAAGGCGACCAAACTGCTATGACAAACTACTCGTCTAAAAGCGATGTAAAATTATTAAATACTGATATTAACTATATAAAAACCGATAATCCCAAACTCGAAAAAAAGGGTAATATGTTTTACGGCTCGCTATTGTTTTGGGTGTTGATGCTACTGCCCATATTGTTGAGTGTGGTTGTAATATTATATATGCGTAAGATGCAGGCTTCTCGCAGCGATATTACATCCATGAAATTAAAACGAGCCACATCTTTAGCCAAGAAACGTTTGCGTAAAGCCGAGGGCTATCTTAATCAGAATGATGATGAGAAATTTTACGTGGAAATATATCAAGCTATATGGGGCTATGTATCTGATAAGTTTGCTATACCTGTGTCTAAATTGTCGGGCGATACCATACAGAGTTGTTTGGAAGAACGCAAGGTGGATGTGGCTATAGAGGAAAAGATATTAAAGACCCTTGCAGATGTCAATTTTGCACGTTTTGCTCCAGGCGACAGCTCTGCTAAAAAGAATGCAATATACGAACAGGCTTTGCAGATGATATTAGATATTGAAAACCAATTAAAATAGTAAGATATGAATAATAAGACAATTATATTAACTCTGTTATTGCTTTTTGCTTCTACTCTTAAAGCCTCGGTGGAGGATAGTTTTACTGAAGCAAACAATATGTATAAGGATGGCAACTATCAAGGGGCTATAGACGTGTATCATTCAATACTTGACCAGGGCTATGCTTCGGCTGCTCTGTATTATAATCTGGGTAATGCTTACTTCAGAAATGACGATTTGGGTGCCGCTATCCTTAACTACGAGCGTGCTCTTAAAATAGACCCTTCCGATAAGGAGATACAACAAAATTTAGATTATGCCAACTCTAAAACACTCGACCGTATCAATAAAGTACCTGAACTGTTTATAACTAGATGGTTTAATGGCGTGTTGGCATGGTTTTCGCCTAATCAGTGGGGAGTGGCAGCCATTGTCTTTATGCTATTGTTATGTGCTTGTGCAGTGGTCTTTTTCGTTACTCGTTCTTATGTCTTAAAGCAAGTATCGTTTTATTCGGCTGTTCTTATGCTGGTACTGCTTATATGCTCTGTGGTTAATGCTTCGGTGTCTAAAAATAGAGCCGAAAACCTACAGCAGGCTATAGTGTTGGTGCCTACTGTGGTAATAAAAAGCTCGCCAGATGAAAACAGCACCGAAAAGTTTATTGTACACGAGGGATGCAAGGTAACTATCGAAGACAGATTGAGCGATTGGTGTAAGGTAAAGATAAGCGATGGCAATACAGGCTGGGTTGAAAACGAATATATAGAAACAATATAATAAACATATTTATGAATATTAAATACATCTTTCGATTGTTGTGTGTGCTGATTTCTTTTATGTTGCCACATTATGTAGTAGCTCAAACAGACGAAGAACCTTTGTATGTAGACGAGGAAGATTGTGGGTGCGATTTATATTTTATCGATGGTATACAAAAAACATACAAAGATGGTAAATTTGGGTTTAAACGTTATGATGGTAAGATACTTACACCCAATATATATACCTATACCGATAGATTTCAAAACGGCTATTGCAAGGTGGTTAAAAACGATAGTTTGTTGGGACTGATAGATTCTACGGGGCGCGAGGTAATACCATGTTTGTATCAAGATATAGACTATATAAGAGAAGGTCTTATACGTTTTATGAAGGATAACAGATACGGTTTCCTGGATGTAAATAATAATGTGGTTATACCCAATAAATATCTGGCTGCTTCAAGTTTTTTGGAAGGTAAGGCGGTAGTGGCTGTGGCCATTGATTCTTTCAGTGTGCGATATGGCTATATCGATAAAAACGATTCCATGATAATAAAGCCTGTTTATGAATATGCCATGCCTTTTGTGGAAGGTGTTGCAGTGGTTAAGCAATACGACCGTAATGGTATGATAGACACCAAAGGTAAAGAGGTCTTGCCCATAAAATATATCTTTGTGTCGAGTATGAATAACGGATACTTTTGGGTTGCAAACGAAGATGGATTGGCACTCTTTAATAATAAAATGAAGCCTCTTACACAGTTTTTATACCAAGATGCAAATCCTTTGTCGGAAAAGCTATACCCTGTTTTGCGCGATGGAAAATGGGGATATATCAATACTAAAGGTAAAGAAAAGATAGCCTGTCAATACGATGTGGCTATGCCCTTTAAAGACGGGCGGGCCATGGTTATGAAAGATAAAAAGTATGGTATAATAGACTATTCGGGCGATTATATTTTACCTCTCGAATATGGCGATGCAGGTATGCGCAGTCAGGCTTATGTTTTTAGCGAAGGCTTGGCTATGGTAGAAAAAGATGGTAAATATGGTTTCATCGACCGTGATGGTAAGATAGTTATACCTCTTATCTACGAGGGTGCCTTACATTTTTCAGATGGGTTGGCACCTGTGTGTTACGATGGTAAATGGGGCTATATAAATGCCGAAGGAAAAGTGGTGGTGCCATTACGTTTTCAGATGGCCTCGTATTTCGAGCATGGAAGAGCCGAAGTATATTTAAACGGCAAGGCTCACAAAATAAACACCAAAGGTCAGTGTGTGAAAAACTGTAAAAATTTTTATAATTAGCCACAGCCTATGTCGAAGATAGTTACACACAAAGGAAAGGTTATACACCTCGAAGGACTGGATGTGAGAGTGATGATAGAAAGTATGTCGGCATGTGCAGCCTGTCATGCCAAAGGTATGTGTACCCTTTCCGATAAGGAAGATAAGATAATAGATATCAAGGTATCGGCCGATAGAGCCGCTAAATTAAATGTAGGCGACGAAGTGGTGGTGGCAGTGTCGCAACAGAGAGGTATGCAGGCAGTACTCCTTGCCTATATATTGCCCGCCATACTGGTGGTGCTCTCGTTGATACTCTTGCTCAAACTGCTGCCCGAACCTTTGGCCATATTGTCGGCTTTGGCAGTGCTGGGGGGATATTATTATGTGTTATACCTTTTCCGAAACAAGCTGAATGCCAAGTTTATTATGTCGATAGTGGATTGTTAATCCAAAACAGCTTTCTCCACCACGGTCAGTTCTGTTGCAATGCCTCTGCTACACACAGTGTTCTCTTTTTTTTAAAAAAAGCACTGCCAAACAATATCTCTCTCAAAATTGTTATACGGGTAGTACTTTTTAAATGATAGAGATATGAAAAATAAGTTGTTGCAACGTGTCGAAACATCCAAGAAGATGATACGTTTTTGGTGGGCCACATCGGTGGTGGGTATCTTGATGATAATAGTGGGATTGGTAATGATGATATTCCCCACTATAAGTTATCTTGTATTGTCGAGTATTGTGGGAGTGGTAATATTTGTGTCGGGGATTAGCAATTTAGCTTTAGCAGCTAATTCTCACAATATTATGGTAGGAAAGGTATGGGTGTTTGCCAGTGGCATTGTAGAGGTGCTTTTAGGCTTTATACTCATGTTCAGTGTGGCAGTGTCCGAACTTATACTGCCAGTGCTTTTAGGCTTATGGATGCTCTTTAAAGCCTTGAATATTATAGGAGTAAGCGACGATATGAGTATATTGGAGATGCCTGGTGCTTCGTGGACCATGCTTATGGGAATACTAACCCTTTTGTGTGCCTTTATAGTAATATCTCAGCCACTTATATTCGGAGCCACTGCAGTGGTGCTATGGAGCAGTATAGCATTGATAATACTCGGAGCCACCCTCTTTCTTTATTCCCTCCAACTAAAAAAGATGCACCACCATTTCAAAGACAATTTTTAAGATACACAAAAAAGTTGATGCAACCTTCGAAAAACAACCGTAGTTTCTCAAAACTACATAATTATTAAACGTCTTGTCTTTTATTGTGTATGGCGGAGGAAAAAATATTGCCCGATATTCCGATATTCCAATATTCCGAAATGTGAGAAATTCTCTCGTTGCAAAAAAAAATCGGAAAAACGGAATCGGAATGGTAGGGGACTCTCTCCACTATATCATAAGTGTAGTCGTAAAAAGGGTGTTTGTGTTTAAGTGTTTGTATTATATATAATTAGTTGTATTCAGGTAGTATTAATTACGAGTTTATGACTATCTTTTATTTTTATATTATATATATATCGTAAGTCGTAATATTAGATGATTAATATACCTTATTATAATAAGCCATATGAGATAATGCAATAACTTATATTATATAATTCTACAACCTATATATGTTATACGACTATCTTCTCTCAAATACCCACACACCCTTTTTCGCCGAAAAAATCGCCGCTATTTTCTCCGTACGTTATTCTTTGATATAAATAAATTATTTATACACTATAAATAAACTATTTATCCTATTGCATATTCCAAAAACTTGTTGTATCTTTGCATAAGAAAATAAAAAGCATGTCAGCTTTCGTTGTATAATCATTTTGGGTTTATATTTAGTATTCGCTTTTCTATGTGGGGGAGATTGCAACAATCTTCCTCGCATTTTGAGCGAAAATTTTCCAAAAATGAAAATTATATGACTACCTACTGACATTTTGACAAAAATGTGACATTTTTGCATATGAAATCTGCCAAATCGGCGATTTGGTACGATAATTGATGCGCAAATAAGTGTCGACCCTTAGGGTAGGACGAGAGTACATTGAAATCGCAGAATAAATAACAGTACAGAAATCAAAATATAATATTGTTTTGAGGACTGTACATAAATATAAAACTTTTATGATTAAAAAAAATTTAAAGATGGGCTACATGCCCAACGTCAGCGGAGCTGACCAGAGAGTACATACTATTAATAGTATGGAAGAGTTGGAGGGATTGATTGATGCTCCCGAATTGATAAACGCTGTAGAACGTATACCTGAAACAGCAAGTGTTAACACCCCCGAAGAGCTTGAGGTGCTGAAAAAAAGTGCTACCTTCCAAGAAGCAAAGAGAGCCTTGCCCATAGTAGTATGGCAAGCCAGCTTCGACGAAAAGGAAAGATGCAATGCAAATGCTATACCAAATGGTCTGTTTATGACCGATTTTGATGGTATTTTCGAAGACTTGGAAGCATTGTATCACACCACTATAGAGCCTCGTATAGAGGAACTGGGTATAGTGGTGGTACACAGAACTCCAAGCAGAAAAGGCCTCAGAGTGGTAGCGCAAAAAAGGTATGTCGATTATGCTTCTAACCAGTATTGGCTGGCTGGAATGTTGGGTTTTGAATTAGACAAAGCGTGTAAAGACATGGCTCGTGCAAGCTTCTTGGTGCCGAGAGATTATTTCTACTACTTGGCAGAGGACTTGTTCGAAAGGAACTATCTCAGTGCCGAACTTATCGAAGAACCTTTTCTTATTCCTTCGGCAGAAGAATGTACTTCGGCTGAAAGTGGAGAAAAAAGCGGAGAAACAAACGGCGAAACAGACCCTGCTACCTACAACGGTGTGCATATAACTGATGTACTGGATAGGTATATAAGTTTGAAAGGTGGAGAGTTTGTAGTAGGCGAGCGTAACAGTCAGGAGTTGAGACTGTGTTGCAGCTTGGTGCATTATTACGGAGTAGATGTGATAAAAAAATATCTGCCTACCTATGGCCTTGACGACAAGGAGATAGACCGTATAATAAAAAGTGCCGAAGAGTATTACAAGAATGGTAGCAACCATGTGGCTGGCGACTTCCTGAAAATACTTCAAGAGCTGGAAACCGAAGCAGTAATGGACGCAGTACCATTTGATGAAGAGGAGTTTTGGGAAAAGACACAATTGCCTATTGGAATAAAGGAAACCTTAGACTATAAAGCCAATAGTGATGAGAAAATGGCGGCATTGTTTCTGACACTGAGTTATTGTGGCTTTTATGCGAGTGATATAGATTTTTATTATTTGAAGCGTAGTCCACAAAGTAATCCCGATACTACCAAACTGAATTTTTGGGTTATGGCAGTAGCACCTACTTCGAACTCGAAAAGTGTTTTGCTGAATAGTTTGTATAATAGTTGGATGCATGTGCATGACGATGAAGTGGCTAAAGGTGAATATGACGACAGAAGTTTTGGAACAAGGTCGTCTGTGCAGGGTTTAATGGGAAAACTGAAAATGGCGGATAATCACCATGTCTTTACTAATGAAACCGAAGGGCAACAAATAATGGCAAATTGTGGAATCGGTGGTAACTTCGACTATTTGCAACCTCTCCTAAAACAGTTTGATAACGAGTGGTTTCAATCGGATTATGTAACAGAGGGTGCTACTAAGGGTAAAGTAAAAGTTCTTTGGAACATAAATATGGCAGGCACCAGTGCTATGCTCGATGATTTGTTCCGAACAGATAAGTACGGAAAGGCAACTAAAACGAAAATGACCGAAGGATATTTAAATCGCCCCATAATAGTGGATTTGCCCCCAACTAAGGTCTGCAGAGAAAAGTCTGTATGGGATTTTGAAATAGGCGATGTTATAAATACGGAAGATACGTTGAACGATGCCATTGATAGAGCTGTAAAACAATTGAGAAAGTATGGCGAAGACTACAAAAATAAAATAGATACATACAAAGACTTGTTGAAAGCTATTCACGAATGGATAATACACATTGAGGATGAAGCTGAAAAGATGGGAAATTTGGCAATGGATAACTTTAAGTTCAGAACTGCCAAACAAGCTGCCAGATGTGGTATTATCTTCCATATTCTCGAAAACGAAGGTAATGATGAGTTACAGCCTATCAGTCAAAACGCCGTTGATTTTGCCGTTAATTGTGCCACATATATGATGAGAAAGAAAATGAAGTTGTTCGGTGCCGAGTACAACGAGGTATTGAAAGGGGATGTACTGCATAAAATATCTAATACAGATGTGTTTGCCGATGAAGTAAGCCTGAAAAAGTCGAAAACATTGTGGGAAAAAGTGAAAGAAATGGTTAAAGAAACGTTCAAAAACGGAGCTACAAAAGACGACTTCTATAAGCTCTACTGCAAAGCTAAAGGGGAAGAAGTGAATCAAAAAACTTTCGAACGAACATTTAGAACTGCACTGAATGGGGATAACAGAAACTCGAAAATTCTTTACGAAGTAGCAAAGAGAGAGGGTGAAAGTATTTACTCGTTTGAGACGCCTAAGGTATATGCCAAGATAAACTTTATATACGGCAAAATAAAAAATAGAATAAAAAAAGTAGCATAAATAAATAAAGTAATATGAGTAAAATAGTTGTAAAATCGATTGAGCAGAACGTAAATTTTTTAAAGACCGATTCTGTAGAAGGCGGATACAAATTGTATCCTGTGCGTTACAGCACTATTAAAGGAAATTCGTTGGTAGAATCGTGTAGCAAAAATAGCTATGTTCCTAAGGCTTATATGGAGGCTGCTATGGTAGCTATAATCGAAGCTATGGAGAACCACCTGTTGAATGGTCATAGTATAGAACTTCCTGATTTCGGTATTTTTAGCATTAGCTGCGAAAGTACTGTAGCTAAAACACCGTCAGAAGCAGGCGTAGGTCAGTTGAAAGGTTTGAAGATAAACTTCCGCCCGTCTACTACTCTAAAAACTAAGCTGGAAAATGTAGATGTGGAACTTGATGGCGTATGGAAATGCTTGGACTTGACAGCTGAAAATAAGGTGTACGAGCGTGTTACAAATGCTTCTAATGATGGTGTAGAGCTTCCTGATGGAGAAGGCGATGAGGTGGTAAACCCCGATGGACCTTCAAACGGCGATAATGGCGGAAATGGCGGCGGCGGATTTGCAGGTTAGCTAAATTGAGAGGGATTCTTCGATTACTACCAAAGATTCTTTAGGCAAAAAAAAGACCAGATAGACGTGATGTCTGTCTGGTCTTATTGTTTTATGTGGCAGCCCTATATATTATATAGGGTATATACTGCTTTTTTTATCGTTTAGATGGAGTTCTTGAAGTTAGTTTGAATCCTATACCATGCATATTCACTAATTGAATATCTGGATCTTTAGATAGGTATTTGCGTAGTTTTGTGATGTATACGTCCATGCTTCGTGCTGCAAAGTAGCTATCGTCTTTCCATATTTTTTGTAATGTGGTTACACGTTCTACCAGTTGGTTGAAGTTTACGCAATACATTCTTAACAATTCGCTTTCTTTCGCTGTAAGTTTTTGTTCTTCGTTATTGATAATAAGCAACTGACGATTGTAGTCGAAAGTGTAGTTACCAATGGTGAAAATACTGTTTTCGGGTTTGTTGTCATCAAATGATCTGCGTAGAGTAGCATTCAAACGAGCTATAAGTTCTTCCATGCTGAAAGGTTTTGTAATATAGTCGTCGCAACCTATTTCGAAGCCTTTTAGCTTGTCGGCTTCCAAAGTTTTTGCACTTAAGAATATGATAGGCACTCGTTTATCTATACGACGTATTTCCTTTGCCACTGAAAAACCGTCTCTTACAGGCATCATAATGTCTAAAATACAAGCATCTATTTCTTCTTGTTTGAAGTAATCTATTGCCAATTGACCATCTGTTGCCAAAAATACTTGGTATCCTTTTTGAGTCAAGTATGCTTTCAAAATAGTTGCCAAATTGGGATCATCTTCGGCCACTAAAACTTTTATTCCTAAATTCATAACTCGTATAATTTATGTATTATTATCTTTATTTTATTATCTAACAATTAATTATAACAATGGTTTAATTAATTGGGTATTATTCTTCGTCTGTTATTGTTATTGATTCTATAATATCGTTTTGTCTTATTTTATCAATAACTTCTACACCTTCGTATACACGACCGAAACATGTGTGATGGCGGTCGAGGTGTTGAGTATTTTCACGATTGTGGCATATAAAGAATTGCGAGCCACCTGTGTTTCTACCTGCATGAGCCATTGATAATACACCGCGGTCGTGGTATTGATTGTCTCCATCAAGTTCGCAATTGATTTTGTAGCCCGGGCCTCCTGTACCGTCGCCTCTCGGACATCCACCTTGTATTACAAAATCGGGTATAACTCTATGGAATGTCAATCCATCGTAAAAACCACTTTTAGAAAGTTTTACAAAATTAGCCACCGTATTTGGTGCGTCTTTTTCATAAAATAGAACTTTCATAGTTCCTTTATTTGTCTTGATTTCAGCCTTCATAGGTATATGATTCTCGTTTTTAGTAGTCATACTAACTTAAAAAAAATCCTTTTATTGTGTCTAAAAATAAATATTTTTATTTTTTTTCATCATTTATAGGCTTATTTCTTTTATTTGAAGGGGAAAATAAAAAAAACTAAAGCCGATGTGTGTCTTATATTGTTAGTATAATTCTATCAACTTTAGTTTCGTGGTTTATGTAAGTGATTGATATTTAAATGAGTCGTTTCATAAACTCGTGGCAGATAATACCTGTGGCCACTGATGCATTGAGGCTTTCGCAAGTACCCCCTATGTTTGGTATCATTATTTTATGGGTTATTTTTTGTTGTATAATTTGCGATATTCCTTTACTTTCGTTGCCTATTATCAGTATTGCTTCTTTATCGTCGAGTGGCATGGTGCATATATTTTCTCCGTCGAGTACTGCACCGTATATAGGCATATTGTTGTTTTGGTCGATGAAGGTTTCTATATCGGTATATGTAATATTAGTTCTAAATATGCCACCCATGCTTGCCTGCACCACTTTAGGGTTGTAGCAGCTTGCTGTATCGGGGGTGCATACTATATTTCGTATTCCATACCAATCGCATATACGTATTATGGTGCCCATATTGCCGGGGTCTTGTATTTTATCTAATACAAGTGTAAGTTTGCTTTGAGCGTTGGCTATAGGCGATGTGGTTGGTCTATTTAGCAGCATCCATACTTTGTTTGGCGTTTTCATTGTGGTGATACGTTCCAAGTCGTTATCATTGACCTCGTATATATTTTCGGGACTGACTTTTTTGCGTATAAGGGTACGATTTTCGATATACCAATCTTCGGTGGCACATATTGTTGTTATTTCAAAGTCTGATTTTAGTGCCTCCACACACATCTTGCTGCCTTCTACCACAAATACATTATCTTCGTCGCAAAATTTGGCTGTTTTGTATTTTGATAATTCTTTCAGCTTGTTTTTCGATATCATGGGTACTACTGTTATAAAGAAAAGAACAAGAATGAAAAAATATCATCTTGTTCTTTCTTCTTCTGTTATGGAAACTATTTGATTAATTTGAAATTATGCTTTGTAGAAAGGCATTCTTACTACTTGAGCCTTCAAAAGTTTTTCTCTGATTTTGATAAATATTTCGGTATCTTTTTTACCGAAAGCAGCTTTTACTAAAGCAGTACCTATGTTTTTGCCTGTTGAAGGAGAAGGGCTACCGCTGCGTACTTCGCCTATTACATTACCTTCGGCATCGCATACTTCGTAGCCGCTGCGTGGAATACCACGGTCTACCATTTCGAAACCTACTATTTTCTTTTCTACTCCGTTAGCTTTTTGAGCTTCGAAGATATCGCGGTTTATAAAGTTGTTGCCATCAACGAATTTAGTAATCCAACCTAAACCTGCTTCGATAGGAGATATAGTATCATCTATTTCGTGGCCATATAAGCAGAATCCCATTTCAAGACGCAAAGTGTCGCGACAGCCTAAACCTGCAGGTTTAATACCATATTCTTTACCTGCTTCGAATACTGCATCCCATACACATTTAGCATATTTAGCAGGCATGTATATTTCGCATCCACCTGCTCCTGTGTAACCTGTAGTAGAGAATATTACGTTTTCGATACCTGCGAAAGTGATTATTTGGAAAGTGTAGTATTTCATATCTACTACGTTGGCATCGGTAAGTTTTTGCATAGCTTTCAAAGCGTTAGGACCTTGAACTGCAAGTTGGGCCCATTGTTCGCTTTCGTTTACAAATTCTTCACCTAATTTCATGCCCATTTCTTCGGCTATCTTGCTCATCCATTCCCAATCTTTGTCGATATTGGCAGCGTTAGGTACCATAAAATAATGATCGTCGGCAACACGGTATACCAACATATCGTCTACTATACCACCTTTACCATTAGGTAAACAAGTATATTGTACTTGACCATCTTCCAAAGCAGCTACGTCGTTAACAGTAACGTATTGCATAAATTCTTTAGCTTTAGGTCCTTTAGCACGGAATTCACCCATGTGACTTACGTCGAATACGCCTACGTTGTTGCGTACATTATTGTGTTCTATTGTCAAACCTTCGTATTGTATAGGCATGTTGTAGCCTGCAAATTCAGCCATTTTGGCTCCCAATTCAATGTGTAAATCGGTATACGGTGTAGTTTTCATTTTTTATCTATTTATTTATTATTTAATATCTTACAAATGTTTTTATCTATTCGTTATATTTTGCAAAGATACTCTTTTTTTTTATATTTCCAACCACAAAAATGTAGTTTTATATTTTTATTTTTGAACTTCGTATTTGTTGCTCATTTTTTTTGTGCTGCACAAACATTATTTTGTTTGATTGGTTTTATAAATCAGAGTGATTAAAAATGTAATAAACGGATTTTGAAGTATGACTATATTAATGTTTGGTTGGGAGTTTCCTCCTCATATTACGGGTGGCTTGGGTACTGCTTGTTTCGGGCTCACTAAATCGTTGTCGATGATGGGTGTGGATATAATTTTTGTGGTGCCTAAAGCTTATGGCGACGAAAATAATGATATAGCCAGAGTGTTGCCTGCCGATACTGTGCCTTTGAGTTATGACGATAAGATGATATATTACAATAATGCCAACTTTAAATACCTCGAAATAAACTCTAAACTTGTGCCTTACCAAACTGATGAGCAGTATTATGAAATGGTAAATAAAACCTCTTGTGAGTTGATTGCCCATAGTGTGAATAAAAGTCCTTATTTCTCTTTTTCGGGCAGTTATGGAGCTGATTTGTATTCAGAGGTGGAACGATATTCCATAGTGGCAACTGCTATTGCCAGACAGTATTCTTTTGATGTGATACATTGCCATGATTGGCTTACTTATAAAGCGGGTATCGAGGCTAAAAAAGTGTCTAACAAACCTTTGTTGATACATATGCATGCCACAGAATATGACCGCAGTGGCGAGGGTAAGATAAATACATTGATATATGATATAGAAAAACAAGGCATGGATGCAGCAGATAAGATAATATGTGTGAGCAACCTTACAAAAGAGATAATAGTGAGTCGTTACAACCAACCTATGGATAAAATAGTGGTGATACATAACGGGGTGGATAAGACTCATACTCCTATGGTGAATTTAAAAAGGAAGACAAAAAAGATTGTTACCTTTCTGGGAAGGATAACTCATCAAAAAGGTCCCGAATACTTTGTAGATGCCGTTTATAAGATAATGAGAAAAGATAAAGACGTACATTTTGTAATGGTGGGCAGTGGCGATATGTATAATCAAATGATAGCTTTGGTGGCTGCTAAAGGTATGGCCGATAGATTTCATTTTACGGGCTTTTTACAGCAAAACGAGGTCAATAAGATTTTAGCGTTGAGCGATGTATATGTTATGCCCTCGGTTAGTGAGCCTTTTGGTATATCGGCATTGGAGGCCTTGCAGCGTGATGTGCCTATTGTAATAAGTCGACAATCGGGGGTAAGTGAGGTGGTGGATAATGCCTTAAAGGTAGACTATTGGGACACCGACAGCATGGCTGATGCAATATATGGATTGTTACACTACTCGAAATTGCGAAAAACGATGGCCAAGGCCGCTAAAAAGGATTTGCAAAACCTATCGTGGAATGCCGCAGCTGAGAAAGTAAAGTATATATACAGCGAGTTAATTTGATTTGCCCTACAGATGCTTAAAAAACAAAGTTGAATAAAATAGAAAACAAAGATATAATATGAATGCTATATGTTTAAACTTCAAGGTACATTTACCTTACAAATATAAGAGATATCACTTCTTTGATATAGGGTCGGAACATGTATATTACGACTATAATGCAACCAAAGAGTTGTTGCAAATGGTGGCCAAACGTTGCTATATACCTGCCAATAATATGATGATGAATTTGATAGAGAGATATGGTGATAAAGTGTCGTTTAGTTTCACTATATCGGGTATCATGATGGAGATGATGCATAACTTTTCGCCACAGGTATTGGATAGCTTTAAGACTTTGGTGTCGACGGGTAGGGTAGAGCTTATGGCTACACCATATTACCATTCGTTGGCAGCCATAAAAAGTAGTGATGAATTTAAGAAGCAGGTAAAGTTACAACAAAAAATGACTATGGAAACCTTTGGTGTGGCTTCGGTTAACTTTATCAATACCGATATGATGTATGCTGATTACATAGGTGTTTTGCTATCCGAAATGGGCTTTAAAGGCATTGTAACCGAAGGTGCAAAGCATGTATTGGGTTGGCGTAGTCCAAACTATGTATACTCCAATCCTATAGCACGTAATCTTAAAGTGTTGTTTCGCAATCAGGATTTGAGTGACGATATAGCTATGCGATTTTCTAATTCCTTTTGGACAGGTTATCCTCTTACTGCCGAAAAATTTGTGGATTGGCTGATGAGAGACCCTAATCATCGTACTATAACCATAGGTATGGATTATCGTGTTGTGGGCGATTATATGGACTCTTCGTCGGGGATATTCAACTTCTTTGCAGGTATACCAGAAAATGTGTTTAAATATACCGATTTTCATTTTCTTACACCCAATGCCATATTCGATAAAATGGATGCTGTGGCCCCTGTATATATACCTACTGAAATATCGTGGCAGACTGCTCAAAGGGATACTACAGCATGGCTTGGAAATGATTTACAACGTGATTTTTTTAATAAGATATATGTTATAGAGGAACAAATAAAGCATACACGAGATAATGCTCTCATACATGATTGGCGTATGCTGCAAGATGCCGATAATATGTTGGATATGAACTTACGTTGGCTTAACGAGAAGAGATATGACAATACCGAATATTTATCGCCATATAATGCTTATATCAACCTAATGAATATTTACAATGATTTGGAGATGCGTACTCAGCAACTCAAATTCAGTCGTATGGCAATGCGTAAACGTATTAAGAAAGAAGGGGTAGAGGTTGTTAATTAGAAACTGCTACCCTAATATATCCATATATAAGCAGCGATATTATTTTCTGAATCGTTTCAAAAAGTTATTGGCAATTTGATTGGCTTGCGGTGATATATTGAAATAATATACGGCTACTACTCCTATGGTAGCCACTATAATGGTGCGATATAGAGCATCCAAAAAGTTATTCTCCAATACCGGAAGTATGAAATTGATAACTAATACTGCAGCTATTATGCCTAATAGTTTTAGGTGATTAATGGATAGTGGGTGTATTTTTAGCTTGTAATATACAAACGAGGTTAGTATCAACCCAAATAACACATAAGTGATTACTTTGGCCAATGCTGCTCCGTTGATACCTAAATATGGTATCAGCAACTGATTACCTGCTATGCCCAATGCCGATAAAAACAACAAAAAGGGTAGGTAATACATATAATGTTTTGATAGTTGTAATATATTTAGCGAGAAGGTAAATGTAATATTTATCACTCCGGCTAATGCTATAAGCACCATTACCCATTTGCCACTTTCGTATTTGGTGCCATTGGGTATTAGTTCAAATATATTATCTACATTGATGAAAAGTAGCAGAAATACTGCCGAACTGATAATCATAAGGTTGATTGATACAGATTTAAGTAGTTTCGAAAGAGTTTGAGTATCGTTGTTTTTTACTGCTTCGGCTGCTATGGGTTGCGATATGGCAAATAGCGAACGCGAAGGTATTTCTGATATAATACCCATATACATGGCTATGCGGTATATGCCCAAATATTCCAGTCCAAGCATACCTGCTATCATAAACGAGTCAACTTTGGTCATAATGGTGGTGCCTACCGAAGCTAAAAGAGTGTATCCTGCATAAGAGGCTATCTCTTTACGCATAGGTTTGGAAATAAAACTGTTGTCGTGTTGTAGCGATAACTTGTCTATCTTGGCAATGTAAAAGAAGTTTATCATCATGGCAATGCCGTATACCATCACTTGAAGGGCTACAAGCCAGCGTATATCCACCACATTAAAGGCAAACAGAAGCAATATAGCCATGTTGAATACTCTGATAATAACCTCTTGTACCATACGAGGGGCCACTATACGCATCAATACATTGCTATATGTGGCAAATATATTTTGATATACTATGAAGAATGCCCATGGGAATATCCAATAAAAATAATCGGCGAAAACAGCGGCGTTTTTGCTGAAGTATTCTATTATGGGGGCTTTTAGTATGATTGTAAGTGAAAAGAATATTGCTACTCCAAGTAGGGGGATTACAAGCAGATAATAAAAAAAACCGTTGTGCTTTTTGTTGGGATTTTTGAAATATGGGAAAAACTTAACACCTGAAGCACCCATGCCACACATAGCTAAACTGCCAAGCAATGTAGCAGCATCGCACAATACTCCCAATAAGCCATACGAAGCGGGGTCTACCAAAGGTACCACTATCAGCATGCTGGTAATAAATCCTATAAACACTCCTACATAGCTTACTATAGAGCCTTTAATACTTTGTCGTGCTACTATTCCCATTTTTTGTTTTCCTATTTTATTTTGTCAGCTTTTTAATAAAATAGGAATTAGGAATATGGAATGCTATAAAAACAAACCAATTACTCCTAATTCCATGTTTATCATTTATTAGTATCCAAATACATCTTCAAGGGTTAGCTTTTGAACTTTGCCGTATTTCTTTTCAAGAGTTTTGAAATCCATATCAGCTTCTTTTCCAAGAATCATGTAAGTTTTTGGAGTGTTTTTGATGTATTTTTTGTTGAAGTCTATAACGTCTTGCATTGTCATAGTAGGAAGTTGTTCGAACAACACTTTGCGCATATCTTGTTTGTAGCCCATTTTTTCGTTGCTCAAATAGTTCCAGATGATGCTCATTTTTGTTACACGACCGGTGCGGATGTT
>JAFZFU010000069.1 GCA_017555745.1 Bacteroidales bacterium | reverse complement strand
CAATTTTAGGGTAGCTTTTAAACCAATAGCATCGTTGGGTATGCCTATTCCACTTGTTGGTGAGAAAGGGAAAACATGCTTGACTCAGATAGGAGGGCGGCACGATGTTTGCCAAGTGCCTCGTGCGGTGCCTATCGTAGAGGCTATGGCTGCAATTGTATTAGTAGATAAAATATTGCAGCAAAGGGCGTACAAAGATATTACTAAGTAGTATTTTTATACTATAACTAATGGTATACATAGGCAATGTTTTGATATATAAAGGGAATGGCAATTGTTATTTCCTTTATTTGTTTTTTGTGTGGAGTCAGATTATTTTACCGGTAGTTTGATTATTCCCGATTTATGTGTATATTTGCATATTGTTAGTAAAATGATTATTTGTAGATATCTCAGATTATGAAACAATTAGGTTTGTTTATGGTATTTATGCATATAGCATTTCCTATTATGTCTCAAGAGATTTCTGAAAGTAGATTTGCTTTTGGAAGTTCTGTTGAGAAGGACTATATTTCCAATATTTTATATTCGGATTTAGACAATACATCTTTTCATAATACTAGAAAGAATTTGTTGGATCCAATATCTGGGAAAACTAAACTTATTACCTCTCCAAAACAATACGATGCCTTTGTAATGGCAAATTTTGCATATTCTATAGCACCACAATCAAGTATTGGATTTACTATGGGGATGTACAGAACATGGGGGTGGTTTGTGAGTATAGCTACTGACACAGATTCCGATTTTCCAAAATATACCAAAACTGATGAGGATGGAACATCAGATTATTATTTTACAGGTAGTAAAAGTACTTCGCGTTTCTCAGTACAAGGCGGTGTGATGTATAAGATTAATTATTTACTTGCTGCTAAATTGGGTGCAGGTTACGGCAATAGAAAAGTAGCCTATCGAACTATGGAGAATGAGTATATTGGTATAGATAATGAAACATTCAAAGGAATGGAGTTATCTGCCGGTGTACATTTGTCGTTGAAAGAAACTGTATTCTCTTTAGATATATCAACTGTAGGTTTTAGCTTTAAGTATTCTGAAATAAAGTTAGGATTTGGGTATGGTTTTAAGATAAAAGGTCGTAGGTTGAGAAAGGAGATTAAGATATGAAACGCATATTATATATAATAGTATTATTATTGTTGGTAGTTATTGCATGTAAAAAGGATGGCGATACTCCTATAAACGTTCCTATAATAAACGATCAACTACAAGTACAGTCTACTTCTGCTACTATATCCGGGACAATAGATTGTTCTGTAGCTATAGTTAAATTAGAAATGTATGTATATGCCAATCAAGATTCAAGAAATCCGGATATGTACGAAGTGGAATTGATAGGAGGTAAATCTTTCGAGATAACACTTGTCGATTTACAGCCGGCTACTATATATAATTATAGGTATGTAGTGTATAGCGATGTGGATACTGCACGCTTGGGAGGTAAGAAGTTTAAAACTCTAAACGCAAGTATACCTACTGTCGAAACATTAGATGTAGATACTGTCGGAGTAACTTTTGCTTTGTGTGGTGGAAATGTATTGTATGATGGAGGTTACCCTGTAACAGAACGTGGTGTATGTTGGAGTACTTATCGGGATCCTATTATTCTCGATAATTGTACTGTGGATAGTTGTGGTGAAGGTATGTATGTATCGCAAATTAATGGATTAAGAAAGAGTACAACCTATTATGTGCGAGCTTATGCTACCAACCAGAAAGGTACTGCATATGGAGAGCAAAAGGTGATTACGACTTCCGATGGATTGCCTAAAGTTACGACTTCGGAAGTGTCTGAAATAGCTAATAGTAGTGCGATTTGTGGTGGGAAGGTATTGTCTAGTGGAGGTTCTGAGGTTGTGGCATATGGTGTATGTTGGAGTAGACATACAAATCCTACGATATCCGATAGAAAAACTAATGATGGCGCAGGACTTGGAGAATTTTCTTCTAATATTAGCAATTTGACCAAAAATATTACCTATTATGTGCGAGCTTATGCTACCAACGAGAATGGTACAGCCTATGGTGAAGAGCGACAATTTACCGCCGGAAATATTATATGTGGTCATGAATATGTAGATTTAGGATTGCCAAGTGGCTTGAAGTGGGCTACTTGTAATGTTGGTGCAAACAATCCTTATGAATACGGAAATTATTATGCTTGGGGCGAGATAACTACGAAATTGATATATGCAGATACTAATAGCGTTACTTATGGTGAAGAAATGACTGATATAAGTGGCAATCCGGCCTATGATGCTGCTACCGCTAATTGGGGATGTTCATGGCGGATGCCTACTGAAACTGAAGCAAGAGAATTGATAACTATTTGTGATTGGATATGGGTTGAGAAAACTATTGATACAAATCTAGTGACAGGATATCTAGTAACAGGCCCAAATGGGAATAGTATTTTTTTACCTATTTCCGGATGTTATGCTCTAACTCATTATTCTAATGTCTATACATATATGGAAGGAGGCTGTTTTTGGACTTCTTCGCCCGATAATATATATGATGCACGTATTGTATCATTGCATAGCATAT
>JAFZFU010000068.1 GCA_017555745.1 Bacteroidales bacterium | reverse complement strand
GTAAATAAGCCACTGCAAAAACAACTATGAAAGCAGCGATACCAATCAAGGTGCCTCTTACTTTTTTAGGTTGTTCTTTCAAATTTACAATAATTTGAAGTAGCGCGAATCCCAACATGCCCAAAATTGCAATAGCTGCAAGTATTACACATGTCCAATAAGCTATGCCAAAGAATGTATGTATTCCTGCATCAGCGGCGGTGGTTTTAACATCAAAACCGGCTGCAAACACTATAGCTGCAACACCTGCCAAAATAGCAAGGACGATTACAATTGTAAAATATATTTTTCTCAATTTATGTTCCATAATAGTTCTAAGGATTAAATTGTTTATAATGAAATTAATTTCTCTTGGAGATTTAGTCCTTTATACTATTATTTTCTGTTTTTGATCAATATATCCATAAAAGTAATAGAACTATCTTCCATAGTGTTTACAAGGCCTTCGATTTTGCTAATCAAATAGTTGTAGCATACTTGCAAAGTAAGACCGCATATAAGACCGAATACGGTAGTGATAAGAGCCACTTTCATACCTCCGGCAACAACTGTTGGAGAAATATCACCGGCTTTTTCGATATCATCGAATGCTTGTACCATACCGATAACTGTACCCAAGAAACCAAACATAGGAGCAATAGCGATAAACAATGCAATCCAAGATAGGTTGCTTTCCAAACGTCCCATTTGTACACCACCATAAGAAGTGATAGCTTTTTCAACGTTTTCTAAACCTTCATCGATTCTGTCCAAACCTTGGTAGAAAATGCTTGCAACAGGACCACGGGTATTTCTACATACTTCTTTAGCAGCATTGTAGTCACCTTTTTTTACGTTTTCTTCGATAGAAGCCAAAAGTTTTTCAACGTTTGTTGTAGCTAAGTTTAGATACAATACGCGTTCGATAACTAATGCCAAACCGAAAAGAAGGCACATCAAAATAGGGGTCATCCAACCTGCACCACCTTCGATGTATTTTTGTTTCAATACTTGGTGGAATGTTAGAGGAGCAACTTCATCAGTAGTTTCGGTTGCTACCATTTCTGTAGTTGCAGCTTCTTCTGCAGCTGTTGTATCAACTGTAGCAGCTGTTGTGTCGGTAGTTTGTTCTGTGGCTTCAGCAGCTGTTGTTTGTTCTTGTGCTTTTAAGCCATTGAAATTGGAAAATGCCAATAATCCTGCTATTGACAATAAAGCAATTACTTTTTTCATGATAATTTAAACTGTTAATTATTAATTAGTTATTTAATTTTTCGTGTTGTAATTCAACAATGCAAATTTAGTCATATATTTTCAACAAAAAAAATATTTTTTGTTTTTTTGTAATATTTATTTCTCTTTTTCTGTTTAAGTGTATTATTATCAGTTATTTAAACTTGTATATTTTTCTTTGTCGTTATTCTTTGAAAAAATCGGCATGTTCGGGGTACGAATATTGGGCTTTGGCTATGTCTGTGGGGAACATATAATACACCAATTCGGCTTCCGAACAGAGTTCTCCTTTTTCGTTTATTAATTCTGCTTTTATGGTAGCAAATCTTCGGCGGACCTCCACTATTTTTGCTCTTAAAAGCAAAGTGTTTCCTTTTACAGCTACCGGTTTGTGGTATTTCACATTCATACGCGACGTTACTCCCGATGTGCATCCTTTTACGTATACAGCCCAAGCCGCTATTTCGTCGAGAAGTGTCGATTGGATGCCTCCGTGCAAAATATTGGGATAACCTTCAAAGTGTGTTTTAGGTTTCCAATTGGCACAAACGTATTCTCCATCTTCATAAAAGTCCATTTGTAAGCCATGTTCATTGGTCGGACAGCAAGCAAAGCAATTATACCCCTCGAGGGCATGGAACGGGTTATTTATTTTTCTCATGAGTAATTTTAATTCTTTGATTAGTACTTTCTACCTAATAGATGATTTAAAAAACTACGTAGAGGTTCTTTCTTTTCAGTGGCAACATTTATTTTTTCTAATTCTTGCAGACTTTTCGAAAAATAATATTCGATTTCGTTTTCGGTAATGCTTTTTATGTTTAGTTTGTTGTATATTTCAAGTACCGATGATATTTTTTCTTGATTATTTTCCGAAATTTGAGAAAACCATTTTTGCAAAGTGTCTTTGTCGTTATCGGATGCTTGTTCCATCGCTTTCAAGAATAAGAATGTTTTTTTGTTGTCTTTTATGTCTGTGCCTATCGGTTTGCCAAACGTTTTTTCGTCGCCGAAGGCATCTAATAGGTCGTCTTGCAATTGAAAAGCCAAACCGATGTTTATTCCAAATTCATATAAATGATTTCGGTCGGTTTCGCTGCAGTCGGCATATAGCGAGCCTATTTTTAAAGCACCGGCCAACAATACCGCAGTTTTTTTGCGTATCATAGTCAAATATTCATCCAAAGTAACCGTTTTTGATGTCTCAAAGTTCATATCGTATTGTTGACCGTTGCAAACATCGATGGCTGTTTCGGTGAATACTTGCAATATTTGTTGCAAATTTTTGTGTGGAGTGTTTAAAAAGTATCGATAAGCTAATGCAAACATTGTGTCACCCGATAAAATGGCAATATTTTCATTCCAGCGTTTATAAACTGTTTCTTTGCCTCTTCGCATGGGCGACTTGTCCATAATGTCGTCGTGTAGTAAAGTAAAGTTGTGAAATATTTCGATACCAATGGCTGCATTTATGGCTTGCTCGCAATCGCCATCAAACAAGTCGCAACCTGCCAATAGCAACACCGGACGCAAACGTTTACCTCCTTGCGATAATGTGTACTCTATAGGAGCATAAAGCAACTCTGGTTCATAGATGAAATTTTGTTCAGCAAAACTTTGTTTTACTTTTTCTTGCAATGCTTCGATTGTGTACATTTTCGTTATATTTTTGTTGTTGAATTTTGGTGCAAAATTACGAAAAAACATTGTAATGGCAAAGAAAAAAGTGTAATCGTTGAAAAACTGTCGATAAATTGCTTGTTTTCCCTTTTAATTTGAAGAATTTCGGAATCCGTTATTGTGTTTTTTTGCTGTCAAATTTATCTCAAAAATGATGGTAGTGTCTCAATTATTTCACGGTATACCGTCAATCGGGTGATGATAGGGTGTGAAGCATTTGATGATATACCGTCAATTTTTGCCTGAATAATGGTGCAAAAAACCTTTTTTCGTTGATCGAAAAATCAATTATTGATGTGCTGAAATAAATCGAGAGTGAGAAAAAGTGTTTTTGTTGTAAATCAGTAATATAGCATTCTTCGCTATGTGTTGTATTTTTCCTCGCGATGTAGTACGAATTTCCTCGCGACCTTTTTTGAAAAACTACGCGATGTAGCACAAATTTCCTCGCGACGAAAATTTGATCTCTACCCGAGATGTCTTTTGTTCGGTATTTTAAGTCTAAAATTTTTAAGTCAAGAGTCCGATTTTAATTCGGAAATATCACATTTCTTACTGCCGATAGAATCTTTCTTTGAGGTTTGTGTTGTTTGGAAAATATAACTTTTTCTGTATTTATAATTAACTTTTTATTATGAACTTTTTCCTTCGAAAATATAATCTTATCTTCGAAGAACGAATACATATATAAGTACAGAAAAAATAAAAATATTTTATTGTGTAAGATTTTGATTAGTAGGTGTGTAGTTGTAGGTGTTGATTAAAAGAATCAACAAAAGTGCATTAAAGTTTGGTAGACAGCGAAAAAAATCATAAATTTGTAAGTTCTTTCGAAGCCGAAAATAATATTGTTTTTTGCTGAGAAAGGTAATGTATCTAAATGAAAATCAATAATAAATAATATACACAAAGATGAAAAAGCATGTAATACTTTTTGGAATTTTGGGGCTTATTTTGAATTTTTCAATACAAGCACAAGTTTGGACAAAGTACTCAGCCGGATTTGAACCGGGAACTGCAACTAATTACACCATTACAGGTAGCAGTAGCTATAGTACGACGATTTATTCGGGAGGCTCGCAAGCTATTTTGTTGCAACAAACACGCACAGGTGATGCAATTTTGTTGTTAGACACTATCGACTTGTCTCAGAGTGATCCCGCATTGCAATATGCTACGTTAGAGTTTATGCATATCTGTAAGGTTAGAGCTCAATCAACCGTATCGCCCATTACACAATCAACTCCTTACGGAGCGATAGTGGAAGTACGTAGAATTGATGAACAAAACTGGACTCAATTGCGTAGTGGACAATACGATATGGAGTGGGGTGGAGGTTCTTCGGACTTCTTCTTGAATGGTTTCTTTTCGGATTATTCGTACCAACAGGATTGGGCTGCCGGTATGAATGTGACGCCGGATAACAGCATGTGGAAAAAAGAACGTTTCAATTTGGGATCGTTGTTTTCGAGTGCGAGAGCTGAAAATCGTAAGTTGCTTATTCGATTCAGATTGCCACAAGCCGGAACTCCACAAACAGGTGCCAATGGCGACTCGCGTCCTATTTATCATGGATGGTTGTTGGATAATATTGTGGTTAATGCTAGTCCATCATCTTTGGCAGTGCCGGTAATCAAAATGTTGGAATATCCGGTGCAAGTGTCGTCGGGTCCTGCTAATCATCCAACAAGTAGAGACGTGCTTATTAAAGCTGATATTTCTACATCTGTAGCTCAAGGCTTGAATCCTGATTCTGTGTATATTGTTTATAAATTAGGTGCTCAGCCATATGCTTCAGTAAAAATGTCAAGACAAGGAACTACCAACGTTTGGCAAGCTAAGGTGCCATATTGTGGATATGATACTTTGGTGGCTTTTAGAATAGTGGCCAGAGATGCTACTACTAACCACAATAAAGCTACGTTCCCAACAGATGAAACTGCTTACAGCCTCTATAAATGTGTTAGAGGTTACGATCGTAATCAGGCGTTGATACCGCTTACCGGTAGTGTAAGCAATGTTAATACTCATCCGTTCCCTACTGCGGGCGATTGTAGAAGTGAATATGTTTATGATTATGCGGTGCTTAATGCGAATGGTTATTTTCGAGGAGCAATAACTGCCATCCAATTCGAAATTGCAGGTGGTGGTGGTACGACTTTGAATAACTTTGAAATCAAAATGCAAAATGTTAGTATTAATCATCAAACATCTACATCTTCTGAATATTCGACCTCTGATATGAAAACGGTTTATTCGGGTACTTGGCGTGTTCCGGGAGGCGCCGGAACAATAGCCACAATCGAACTTACCGATACATTCTACTATTCGGGAAATGATATTTTGCTTCAAATGTGTTATGATAACACCTCTGATGGTAGTGCAACCACATTAAAAATGATACCTACTGCTGCAAATAAAGCTAGTTTGTCCGTACCATTGAATGCATCTTGGGGTATGGTTCCTTGTACTTATGTTAGTGGAGCTTCATCCAACGTGCGTCCACAATTTAAGTTTAGAATGGTTAAGAATCTCCCATTGATGAAAGATATGGGAATCGAGACTATTACATACCCGGCGTTGGCTACTAATGCAAATGTGCCGACAGTAATAAAGGTTTCTTTGAAAAATATGGGTATGACTACTGTAAACGGGGTAACTATATATTATAGTATAGATGGAGGTCCCGTTCATTCTTATAATTGGTTGGGATCGTTGGCCGGACAGACATCTACAGAGGTAACTATAACAACTCAAGCTCAGTTTACTCCCGGATACAAACGTATCAAATCGTGGGTAGGGGATACCTTGCAGATAGGTTCCAATTATTTTATAGATCATGAACCATTGAACGATACAGCCGAAGTTACGCTTATTGCTTGTGATGGTCCAATGTCGGGTGTGAAAAATGTGGGAGGACCTAATCCTGATTACAGCAATATTGATGAAATATTGGAAGCATTGTCTCGATGTGGTGTTAACGGACCTCTTACAATTCGTATAGAACCTAATGTGTATAATCGCCAGATAGTATTGCCATCGATACCCGGTGTTTCGGCTACTAACATGGTTACATTTGAGCCGATGAATGGTTATGGTACAGTAAAAGTTGTAACACCAAATCATTTGGCTTGTGCATTGGATTTACAAAATACTTCGTATGTTAAGTTTAAGAATTTTGAATTCACTACTCCTTCATACAATAGTATGTCTACCCCATACATAGTTAAATTAGGTATAAATAGTGTGGGATGTGTGTTTGATTCTTGTACATTTGTCGATAGTACTCTTGTGGGGATAACTTCGTTATTGTATACCGGAGGTGCAAGTTACTTTACCGTCGATCATTCGTCGTTCAAGGGTAGTGTGGTCGCTCTTAATTTGATGGGTTCGGCAGCCGACAATTGCGCAACCGGAAATAGCGTATATCGCTCTTATTTCGAAATGTCGAGAGAGTCTGCAATTAGAGCTACTAATCAAATAAATCTTACTATCGATAGTAACTATTTGAATAATGTATCGACAAATCCAAGTTTCGTGTTGATGTTACAAACTTGTAGAGGTGAAAGTAAAATAATGAATAACAAGATTTACTCATCTCATGGTGCTTCTTGTTTCGGTGCTACAGATTTTAAAGGGTCTTCTACTGCTTATGCCATTGTAGCAAACAATATGTTTGTTGCCGAATCGGATTTGAGTAGCACAGTGTATACTCCGGTTAACATTATGAATACCGAAAAAATGAAATATGTGTACAATTCGTCGAGAGTTAATGTGCCTAATTATTCAAATATTTCGGCTGCAACCATCGGTGGTAGTGGCGCTTCGGATGTATATGTGTTGAATAATATATTTGTGTCGGAGAATCCAAATAACTATGCATTCAATTTCATTCCAAGTAGTACAAATTATGTGTTAGACCATAATATGTATTACTCGCCCGGTGCTGTTTTGAATAGATATGGTTCTTCTCAAGCAACATCGTTGACTGCATGGAAAAATATTGTGCGCACAGAATCCGGCTTTAGCAGAGATACTAATTCTATTTTTACAAGTATCATATTCTTGAACACAGATCTTGTGGATTTGAGATCGGTAACATTGGCTATTCAAAATGCCGGTACTCCTGTTGAGGGAATAACCACCGATATGTTTGGTACCGCGAGAGGAACTACTCCTTGTATCGGAGCATACGAATCAATGCCATTGGTTAATAATATAGCTTTGGAAGAAGTGCTTTCGCCAATGACATCTTGTTCGTTGGGTCAAACAGAGAGGGTAAAAGTGGTATTAAAGAATCATGGATATGCTACAATACCGGCAAATGCTGCTACATTCTATTATAGACATAACAATGGTACTCTTGTAACACAAGTTATAAATAGAGAAATTCTTCCATCCGATACTATTCATTTTACAGCTACAAATGCAGTTAATTTATCGGTTACTACAATAAGACAAGACAGAGATCATGAATTTAAAATTTGGGTTGCATTGTCGACAGATGATGATAAGTCGAACGATACTATTTTGCATTCGCTTACTTCTCTTTATCAATTGCCTGCAATTAACAATCAAAATATATCTGTTTCTTATTCGACTAATATATCGTTGAGCGCTATTGGTGCTACGGATTCTGTTTATTGGTATAAGGATGATACTACATCTACATCATTTCACAAAGGTCTTTCTTATCTGACAGATACATTATATAGAGATACTACTTATTATGTAGCACAACGTAAGGAAATAGGATTAGTTAAAATTACGGAGATTCAATATGACAAGAATAAATCGGGTATGACATATCCTCTACCTTCATTTATGCCTACAGGAAGCAGTGCTACCAATACAGCTGTCGAGTTGACAAACCTTGGTAATTATCCGATAAACATAGGTGGAGATACATTGTTGACGGTAAGTAAAACTGGTTCGCATAACAATAAGGTGGTTAAATTACCTAACGTTGTATTACAACCCGGTCAAACTTATGTTGTACAATATCGTACCGGTACGTCTCCGAATCCTGAGGTTACATGCTATTCCGGATTTAATCTGACAACTCCACATCAAACTACACCTATTAATATGGCGTATATATACAAGAGTAAGGGTGTGATAAAAGATGCTGTTGTTTTGAATAGTATTACATCATCAGGTACAAATGATAATATATCATGGTGGACTAATCAACATGTGCCATCTTCGGTATGGAGTGGAAACAATACTTTAACGCCTGAAACTGCCGGTATTCGCAGAGTGAATCCTAATTCGACTAATGCTTCCGGTTGGGTGGCTTGTAATGGAAATCCAAACCTTATGACTTTGGGAAGTATAGAACCTAATATGATTGTCCATCATAATAATGGATGTTTGGGTTATCGTTCTGCAATAAACATTACCGTTCAAAATATTCCTCAATTGAATTTGGCTGTTTCTAATGTCCAATTATCAAATCAAGGTTGTAGTTTGTATGATGAATCTATTTCATTTGAACTTAGAAATCTTGGAACGGGTACAGTTCAAAATCCGATAGTACAATATAGTGTAAACGGACAACTTTATCCTGCCGATACTATAAACCAAACATTGAATTCGTTTGCATTGATAAGTCATACATTTACTTCGTTAGCTGATTTAAGAAGTTATAATGTTAACAGAATATATGATTTAAAAGTGTGGGTATATGCTAATGCCGGCGACAATATGAGGGACAACGACACAGTATTCTTACGCATACCATCGAATTATACTCCCGAAATGCCTATAGTTGATAGTGTATGGTACAATAAGTATGCTACCGATGATACTTTGTATTCTTCTGTACCATTGCATGATACTTTGGTATGGTATGATGCGGATGGAAATTTGTTGCATATAGGAAATGTGTTTATAACAGATACTCTTTACGAAGACGTATCATACAAAGTAGGAGCTAGAAGTATCGTGTATGCCGATGCTCATTTAGGAACCTTGGCAAATCAAATGGCTGCTAACACCCAATATGGTCCGTACAATAGTACTTTTAAATGGAGAAAAGAACAATATATTGTAAAGGCGGAAGAATTGGCCGCTTTAGGATACACTGAAGGTATTATTCAAAATTTGGCATTTTATTTGGATACAGTGGCTAATGCAAGTGGTCAGGCTGTTTACTCAAACTATTCGATATATATGGGTACAACAACAGCCACTGCATTTACAAATACTAATTTCTTACCTACCTCGTTGGTTTATTCTTGTGTAAATGATACTATCAAAAACTCTCAAAAAGGTTGGAGAAATCATGTATTGGATAGTGCTTTTGTTTGGGATGGTCAATCGAATCTTCTTGTTCAAGTATACTACGAAATGCAACAAGTAGATGGAAAGGTACGTACACGTTATACTAAGGCTTCGGCAAATTCAGTATTATATACCTATAAAAATCAATTTTTCTCAGCTGATACTATAAAAGGACAAAGTCGCTCGACTGATCGTCCGGATATGAAGTTCGGTTTCGTTGATTATGCTTGCGAAGGTCTTCTAAGAGATATAAGAATAGAGATTACCGATGTGCCGGATTTGGATATAGCTGTTGATGCATTTACATCGTTGACTCCAACCGGAAATTATTCCGGAGATTCGATTTCTCTTGATATCTTGCTTAGAAATCAAGGTTTGGGTACATTGAATGGAGTACCTGGAACCGGTGTTGGAACATACGTTGACTCTTTAATTGTAAGTTGGGAACTTGACGGAGTATTTATGGGTAGTGTTATTTATACAGGAGTATTGGCTAGAAATGCAATTGATACATTTACTGTAGCAACCACTTCGTTCTCTCCGGGAACACATTGTATAAAAGTATACGTAAGTTCAAGTAGAGATAACTTATATATCAATGATACCATAGAAGATTGTTTCTTGTTCTGTTTTCCTGCAGGTACTCAATATATAGGTCAAGGTCAAAGTTATACGACATTTAACCAAGCGGTTACAGCGTTAGAAAATGCAGGTATTTGTGGACCTGTTGTATTCGAAGTATCTCCGGGTACATATAATGAACAAGTTGTCATACCGGCAATTAGTGGAACAGATTCTGTAAATACGATTACATTCCGTTCTTCAACCGGTAATTTTGATGATGTTATCTTGACTTGTAGCCCTACTGCTCAATCAAGCTACGTTCTTAAGTTTGAGAATACTCATGACATCTTCTTCGAAAATATAAGTGTTGTTTCGACATCAACTCTTGCAAATCCGAATGCAACAACACAAGGTAATGTGTTGGTGATAGAAAATTCTAACAACTTGGAATTTACAGGAAATCGTTTCGTAGCAAGACGTCTGCAAAAGAGTTCAAATGCTAATGCAATTACAATGAAGGGTATTGTTTCGGATATAGTAATATCGAACAATGTTATCGATAGTAGTTACATTGGTATTATGAACAAGGTGGTGGATGCAACTGATAATATAATTAATATCAATATATCTAACAATATGATAAAGAATTTCTACAATATGGGTATTAATTTTAACAAGGTTGCTGATATTAATATTATAAAGAATACGATTGAATCGGGTAATCCTGATAATAAAGCTTTGACAGGTATTTATCTAAAAGAACATTATGGTGCTTTCGATATATTGCAAAATGTGGTTAATTTAGTTGATAATAAGGCTGCATTGAAACAAGGTATTTCTGTTATATCTTCTAACTCTTCAGCTTCTGACCCATCTCGTTTATATAACAATATGATATCAATTATTGGTGGTGGTAATGGAAATCAAAAACACACCGGTTTGTACATAGAAAGTTCATCATATGTCAATGTTTACTTCAATACTATGCGAGTACAAGGTGGAGCAAAAGTTCCAATGTCGTCTGGTGCTGAATTAAAAACGTCAAGCAATATTGTAGTTAAGAATAACTTACTTTCGAATTTCGGTAATGGATATGCTTATTACGTTACAACTCCCGATTGTGTATCGGCATCTGATTTCAATAACTATTATTCGAATAGTATAGGTTCTTTAGACGCCACTATAACTCCAAAATTTGTTTTCTGGGGGCAAGAGGTTAATTCGTTAGGCGATTTGGTTGCATTGACTTCTAAAGATATGAGTTCGGTAGATACTAAACCTTATTTTAGAACTACTACAGATTTGCATTTATCATCGGGTACTACTGTAGGTAAGGCCGAATATTTGACAGATGTAACTGTGGATATCGATGATACAATTCGTACACCAATACCTCGTCCTACTATAGGTGCTCATGAATATAAACTTCCGATACACGACTTGGCAATATTGGAAATTGTTTCTCCTGTAGTGAAGACTGCGGATAACAGTGGTGAAGTTGCTGCTACTACAGATTTAGTTGAATCAGATACAATGGTGGTAGTTGTGAAAATTATTAATAACGGAGCTTCGTTAGAAACTAACGGAACGTTGATGGCTTCGATAAAAGAAACAACGTTAGCTAGTGATATGATTCAATTGCCGGCAATGAATCCTCAAGACATTATTGTAGATACATTGTATATACCTATGGTATTGGGCGTATTGGATACTCAGATAGTGTTTGCTCAAGTATATTGTCCGGGAGATACTTCTGTATTTAATGATACCATTTCTAACAAGTGTTTCTTGAACCCTGCTTACGATATCAAAGCAGAGGAAACTATGGCTGAATTGGGAGATAACTGTAGATTATACAATACTCCGATAACAATAAAATTGAAAAATGTTGGAAGAAAACCAATTCCGACAACATTACCTATATTATTGGGATATCAAGCTACATTTAAAAGTCAGTCCGGCTCTACTGTCTCTCCGTCAACGTTGCCGACCGTTCCTTTTGCCGAAACTCAGTATTTGACTGTACCTCTGGATGTGAATACAACAACTGATGTTTTGATACAAACAAGAGCCGATATATATCCTCATGGTTTGACTAAGGATATAAAAGTGGATATCCGTTCGTGGGCAAGTTTAATGTATGACGTTAAACCAAAAAACGATACTACAAATAAACTTACAGTAACATCTTACCATACTCCGGTAACACCGGTAGGTCAAGATACAGTTATACCATATTCAACTTTGGTAGAATTACATGCATCTCAATCTCAAAACAGACCGATTAGATGGCATATAGACTCGTTGCAAGCTCCATTTTACGAACATACTAATTATAATGCATCTAGAAATTATACTCTTGAACATATTTTGTTTAGAGACACTGTGTTTTTCTTGTCTTCGATAAGTACATCGGGTTGTACAAGTTACTACGAACCAATCCATGTTACTGTTCTACCAAACGTTCAATACAACGTTTCTCCGATAGCTGTAGAAGAACCGGTTAATAAGGTATATATGAGTAGAGATACGATTAAAGTTCGACTAAAGAATTTTGGTTCAGAACAATTGTCATCGATACCTGTAACATATACTAAACACCGCTCGAATAATGTAAGCATGGAATACCAACAAGTTACTGAAACATGTAATGCAATTATTCCTCCGGGAGGTGAATATGTGTTTGCATTTGATTCTCTTGCTGATTTCTCGATTGTAACAGGAACTCAGAATTATACAATAACCATTTGGACCGATTTGCCAAATGAAGAGACTCGCGAGAATGACACTATTCAAACTACAGTAACTCCTATTAATGAAAATATGTATTGTGAACCTGAGGTTACAGGTGCATCTGGTATGGATATTACAAGTGTAAGAGTGGGTACGTTGGAAAATAATATTCCTGCTATAGGTCATACTTATATGAATTTTGTGAACTATACAACTCCAAATATACCAACATTGTCTTTGTATAAGAATCTTACTGATACATTGTTTATAGGAGCTCAAGATAATGGGGCATACGAAAGTGGAAACTTTGGTTTTGTTCGTGCATATATAGACTGGAATAGAGATGGATTATTTAATGATACCACTGAAGTAATTACGTTTTCAGATACTCTATTTTCCGGACAAATTATAAGTAGCAATTTCACTGTTCCTTCTGAAGCATATTACGGACATACTCGTATTCGTATTATTTTGAATTCAAGATCCGAAGCCGAAGGCTATAATCCTATACGAGATACTTTTGCTTTCCCAAGAGAAGGTGTATGTCCAAAATTGGTTAATGGTTGTGTTCAAGATTATTTGGTAAATATTAGAGAACCATTGTCTAGAAATGTTGCTTTGGCAAGAATTATTAATCCTATTAATGGTATATTGTCTCGAACAGATTCCATTAAAACAATAAAATTGTTGTTAGTAAATTATGGTATAGATCCTATATCGACTGTGGATATTAATTATGCTTATAATGGCGATACCAATGTATATGCATGGACAGGAAGTTTGTCATCTATGCAGTCGGCAGTAGTTGAGTTGCCCGAACATACATTTGCCAGAGGTACTACAATATTCTCTGCTTGGATTAATCCTGCAAATGATATGGATACTGAAGATAATTATCTTTCTAAAGAGTTCCACAGATTCTATCAAATACGATTGGAATATGAAGAAGGATTCGAAGATGTTTTATCGAAGATGTATGCACCTTCCGGAACAACAAAATATGATAGAAACTTGTGGGAAATAGGTGCTCCTGCCAAGAATCGTATTACTACTGCTAAAGTAGGAACAAATGCAGTGGTAACCGATTTGGATGCAACTGTTACTGTCACCAATACATACGGAAATAATAGTATCCTTTATACTCCTATTTTTGATATAGGACAAATAAAACCCGATACTATGAGTTTTTGGATGAATCGTAATATACCGGAAGGTGCAGTATTGAAAGTAGAGTACTTGAATTATCAAAATAAATGGAGAGCATTAGGTTCTGCGATGGACGGTAGATCGGATAGTTGGTATGATGCTAGTACGAACTTTACCGGAAACTCTCAAGGTTATTCTTACGAAAAGAAATGGTATCCGTTAAGTGCTATTTCCGGAACCGGGGACTTCTCTCAATATACTCAATTACGTTTCGTATACTATGTACCGGAAGGAACAGCTTCTGGAGATGGTGTAGCTATTGATGAATTCAAAATCAAGCGTGCTCAACGTGCTATTGATGTGGGGGTAGTAGATATTACTCATCCTACAGAACCTAAGTTCGGACAAACTATTTCTCCAACAATTGTTATCAAGAACTACGGTTACGATACAATTAGAGAATGTGTAGTAGCTTATCATCCATATGGAAGTGCGTTACCAAAACGCGAAACATGGGTAGGTGTTCTTGCTCCAAATGCAACTGTATCGTATCAATTCTCCGATACAAGTACATTTACAATTCAAAAAACATTCCCTGATACATTTGCAATATGTGCATACACCATCAATGAACAAGATTTGTATTGGGACAACGATTCGGCATGCTTAGACTTCTATTTGTCTCCTTTGGATATAGATGCAGGTATGGCTGAAATAGTAAGACCGGCAGGTGAAGTTATTGCGGGTGATTCGATAAGTGTGATTGTGAAGGTAAGAAACTTTGGTGTTACTCCTATTGAAACGATGAGAGTATCGTATGAATTTAACGGAGAGGAGCCTGTTTATGAAACAATTAATTTTATCGAAGAAATGGGTGAACCGTTGCAAACATTCGAATACTATGATTATACTTTTAATCAAAAGATACGTGCCGTGATGGGTGTAATGGAAATATCTGCAGCTACAATGTTAAACAATGATGAATATGTATATAACGATTCATTGACTTCGAGAATTTATGGTATATCTGCAGTGGCTGATATTGCTCCTGTTTCGGTAGTGTTGACACAATCGTTTGGTAAGGTTTATGTAGGATTGAAGGTGGCTAACGTAGGTTCGTTGGGCGTAAATAATTTCCAACTAGCTTTTTATTACGATAACGATATTTCAACTATGGTAACCGAAACTTACTTTGTAGAAGGTAGACCTCTACCTGCATTGGATACTATTATTCACGTATTTGATACTATACTTCCTGATAGATCGGCACCATACGATGTGTTCAAGGCATTTGTTTATTATCCATTCGACGTAGATAATACCAATGATACAGTAACGCTTATTGAACATAGTTTCACCGATATGAGAGCCGATACTGTATTGGTAGAAGAAAACGAAAATCCTGATTGTCGTGTACGTATAAAGGTAACTAATGTCGGAACTTCGGTAGTGGGTGGAGCTGATGCACCTGTATCTCTTAAAGCAACCGTAAACGAACAATCGTTTACTAAGAAATGGTATGAAATCATGCTTCCAAATATGTCGTACGAAATTACATTCGACCAAAAAGTACCAAAGAATGCAAATAGACAATATATAGGTACTGGTACTATTAAGGCTCCGAATGACATTAATGCAGAAAACGATGTAACAAATGTTGTGATGGCTGTTGATTACTTTGGTGTACCGGGTGTAATGGCTGAAACAATGCTATTGGAACAAAATTATCCTAACCCATTCTCTGAATTCACTACTATAGATTTCAGTATTCCGACAGCAGGAAATGTAAGATTCTTCGTGGTAAATACTTTGGGTAGATTGGTATATCAAAAAGATGAATTCTACACCGAAGGTCGCCATTCGATAAACTTCTCTTATTCTGATTTATCGACAGGTATATATTACTACGGAATAGAGTTTGAAGGAAAACGATTGATGAAGAAGATGATTTTCAGAAAATAGTTTGATTTTCATTAAGTAGAAAAAGGATGGACATCTCTGTCCATCCTTTTTTTTAGATATAAAATATAGATTTATGTTGCAACGTTTTGTCGATGAAATAGAAAATAAAGCTTTGTTTAATCCAACCGATACTGTGCTCTTAGCTGTAAGTGGGGGTATGGATTCTGTTACTATGTGTGAGTTGTTTTATATGGCGGGATATAGGTTTGCCATTGCTCATTGTAATTTTAGGTTGAGAGCCGAAGCCAGTGATGGCGATGAGGTTTTTGTGAAACAATTGGCCAAACGCTATGGTGTTCCTATCCATTCTGTGGCATTTGATACCACAAAATATGCCGAAGAAAACAAACTTTCGATAGAGGAAGCCGCTAGAAATTTGAGATACGATTTCTTTGATAAGTTGATAGAGCAATATGAATATAGTTGTGTGGCAACGGCTCATCATAGAGATGATGCTATCGAAACTTTTATGCTCAACCTTATGCGCGGTACCGGAATAGTGGGACTGCATGGAATATTGCAGAAAAACGACAGGATAATAAGACCGCTACTTTGTTTTAGTCGTGATGAGATAACTGACTTTATAGAGGCTAACAATCTTCAGTATCGTACCGATGCCACTAATGCCACGTTAGATTATAAGCGAAACAAAGTCCGTCATTTGTTGGTGCCTTTGTTTAGAGAGCTTGCTCCCGCTTTCGACAAAACGATGCAAAATAATATGAAGCATATTGCCGATGTGGAGATGATATACCGACAAGATGTGGATACAAAGCGAAATAAATTTGTCCAGCCTCATCAAAATGGGTATAAGATTTCGATGAAAGATTTGGAAACTCTTAATCCTTTGAGAACTTATTTGTATGAGTTTTTGTCGCCGTTCGGGTTTGGCGAAACTGTGATACAGGATATAATAAAGGTCCGGAATACCATTTCGGGTAAGCGCTTCTTAACCAAAGATTATTATTTGATAAAGGATCGCGACTATTTGTTTGTATATCCTTATGAAGACGATAGCGAGGATGCAAAGTATATTATCCGAGAAAATGATATTTGTATGGATGTGCCTATTTCGCTCGAAATCCATTCGATGGAGAATAACGTTTCTGTGCAATACGACTTTAATAAGTATAATGTCTACTTCGATAAAGACAAACTTACCTTTCCGCTTTGCCTCCGCAGATGGAAGAATGGCGATAAGTTTCAGCCTTTTGGAATGAAGGGAAAAAGAAAAATAAGTGATTTGTTTACCGACCAAAAGTTATCGTTGCACGACAAAAAGAATATTTGGCTACTATGTAATGCCGACGATGAGATATTATGGGTGATGGGTTTGCGTACCGATGATAGGTTTAAGATAACGTCGCAAACACGCAACATATTGAATATAACTTGGAAAGTATAATAACAATAGAGACGCAATTGCTTGCGTCTCTATTTGTTATTGAGGTGTTATAATTTCTTCATTATCCATTGATATATTACCTTAAGCACTTCTTCCGAAAAGGTTTCTTCGATAGTCATATATTCATCTGCGCCGCCCGTTGTGCAGTTTTGGAATAAGTGGTTAAGGTTGGGCAATAGCATTGTTTCGGCTTTGTCGTCGGTGCATTTTTTTATTGCCTCAAAGTTTTCGTAGGGTAACACTTGGCAGTCTTTATCGCCGTTGAGTGCCAATGTCGGGCATTTTACTTTTGACAAGTATGGGCATGGATCCAAAGTTATGAAAGTTTGCATCCATTTGTTTTGCAGCAGTGTGCTTGTAGTCATTACTTCTTTGGGCGAATATCCTATGGCTTTGCGTTCTTCTCGACTCGATGTATGTTGTTTTACTATGCTGTCTATTTTCGATAATATATTTTTGTTTCCATCGTTTGGGTTGATGTCCAGCACTTTTTCCAATATCATAATACGTTTGCTTATAAGGCTGTCGGCCATACCGTTTATTTCGCATATCTTTTGGTTTTGTAGCAAAAGGGTTTCTTTGCCATTTATGCCCGGACCGGCCAATAGCACCATAAATGCCACAGAACTATTTCGCGAGGCCACTATAGGTGCTATCAATCCTCCTTCGCTATGCCCGATAAGACCGATTTTCTTTTTGTCGATTTTGGGGTGCGATTGCAAAAACTTCACCATGGCTTCTATATCGTTGGCGAAATCCAAAGTGGTGGAATTAATATCGCCGGTAGATTTGCCAAATCCTCTATCATCGCAACGTAGCACTGCCATGCCATGGCGTGTAAGATAGTCGGCTATCACCATAAAGGGCTTATGTTTAAATATTTCTTCATCGCGGTTTTGGGCTCCCGAGCCGCTGATGAGTATGGCGGCGGCAAATTTTTTGCCTTCACCGGGGTAGGTGAGAGTGCCCGATAGTGTTACATCGTCGATGCTGTTTTCAATCAAAACCTCCTCTTCGGTATATGGCAATGGCCTTACGGGTGTTTGAGGACGATTTATTTTTAATATCCCATCAGCGGGTTTTAGGTTGATGTTCAGTTTGTTGCCATACTGCTTTATCTGTCCTCTAAATGTAGAATCGCTATGGTTGTAAACCCATTTGCCCTCAAAGTTCAGTTTTTTTACATTGATAAATAGAGAATCGGGTGTAACTCTGTAGTATGAAGGCAGTATTTTATCGTTGCTTTGCAGTGGACTGTAAAGAACGGGATATACCGAGTCGTTTCGAGTTTCGAAGTGTAGGTTTAGAGGTAGTTGTGCCTCTTCCAATATTCCAAACCAATAGCGGTCGGCAAAGTCTTTTTGTGCAAAAATATTTGAGATTATAAGGCTGATAAATAATAAAGTAGTAGTTTTTTTCATATCTCTATATGTGTTTAATTTGCTTGCAAAGATACATAATTATTTTCAATCTTACATGTTTTTCTTATTCCACCGCTATAAAAGTTTCCGATACCCACCCAAAAAGTTTCTGTTACCCGCTATAAAAGTTCTTTTTCCCCACTATATTTCTATATTCCAAACTTTGGAATATAGAAATATAGTGGGTATTTTGATTTTTATACCTATATGTATTCCGAGCATTGATTGTTACTCAAAATTTATTCATCTTTTTTGGTGCTAATGTGCGTAAAAAAATGTATCTTTGCAGTTGATTAACGATATTACTTTGGATAGATAAAACATTTGAACGATAATGTATTATACACTGTCGGTATGTTATATATTATGGACGAGAAACTATCTTTGTATTTGGAAAAGGCACAACGCTATTGCTCGATGGGCGAACAATGTGTGCATTCTCTTGGCAAAAAGATGAGAGAGTGGGGAGTGGAGCCCGACGAAGCTGAGTATATAATAGGTGAGCTTATAGTGGGTGGATATTTGAACGAGGAACGTTATGCCAAGGCCTTTGTTCGTGGAAAGTTCAAAATGCTTAAATGGGGGCGAAGAAAGATAGTATATCATTTGAAGATGAATAATATATCGTCGATAAATATAAATATAGCATTGCGAGAGATAGACGAAGAGGTGTATGACGAAGTATTGGCAACTTTGCTTCTAAACAAATGGAACGAAACCAAAGGTAACATATATTCTCGAAAGGCCAAGGTGATGAATTATCTTGTAGCCAAGGGCTATGAAACGGATTTGATATTAGACAAACTGAACGAAATAGTAAACAATAAAAACACAAAATAATGAAGAATAAGAAAATATTTGCAGCCTTGCTGTTGCTGTTTTTTGGAATGACAGTGTATGCCAACGATATCACTATGGCCGACACTGCAAAAAGTGTCGCCAACGATACAATGGTGCCTAAGGTAAGTAATTGGAAAACTACATCAGTGCCTACACTTAAGTTTTCGCAATATTATTATGACAACTGGGCATCGGACGGCTACACTCAGGTGGCTTTTACCATAGGATATATAGGTACATATACTTATACCAAACCCAATTATATATGGGATTCGCGTGTGGATTTGGCCTTCGGTTTCTTAAAAATAGATATGAATGCCGATAAGATATTTGATGATTCTAAGTATTTAAGAAAGAGCGATGATAAGATGGACTTTACGTCTACATTTTCGTGGAAGATGAAGAGTAATTGGAACTGCAATGCATCGGTTAACTTCAAATCGCAGTTTTACGATAGTTATAAATTTTATGCCGACCCCGAACAAGAGCCTACTCTGATATCTACTTTATTTGCTCCGGCATATATGATAACCTCGTTGGGTTTTGAATATAAAAAGGAATATTGGAATGCATCGTTTTCTTTTATAACCGGTAAGAATACTTTTGTGTTAGACAATCGTATCAATCCTGCCGACTATGGTGTGCTTGAAGGACGTTCGCATATGGGCTGGGGATCGTATGTGCGTTTTTATTTTAAGAAGGATCTTTGGAAAAACATAAACCTATATACTCGTTTGGAATTATTTTGGGAATATCAAAAAGAACTGTTGACCCAAACCGATGTTAACTGGGAAACTACTTTGGAGTTTAAAGTAAACTCGTGGTTGTCGGCATTTGCAAGCCTTAATTTGATATATGATGCCGATTATTCGTTGGCACGTCAGTTGTATCAACGTTCGGGAATACAAATAAATTTAGATTGGATAAACAACCTGAAAAAACGCTAATAATTATTCAAAATAGGGCAAAAACGGATAAAACATAGTGCGAAAATAAGCGTTTTTATCCTATTAAGAGTGCAAATGTACAAAAAATATCGCTGATATATATCTTAGATAATTAATATGTTAAATCTAAAGCGATAAAAAATGTTGGCGATACACTTGTGTAGAATAAAAAAAATGTGTACTTTTGCAAACTGAAAAATCGGGGTGTGGCGCAGTTGGCTAGCGCACTTGCATGGGGTGCAAGGGGTCGAAAGTTCGAGTCTTTTCACCCCGACTTTTTTTATATATACGTATCTGTTTTAAGGAAATCAATGGAATTATTTTTGGATACTAAAATAGAATACCTGAAAGGTGTGGGTCCTTCACGTGCAACACTGCTGCAACGCGAATTGGGAATATTCACTTTTAGGGATTTGTTGGTATATTATCCTTTTAGATATGTCGACCGCACTCATTTCGTAAATATCCTCAATGTGTGCGATACCAATAATTATATAGTAACCAAAGGTTATATTACAAGGATGGAACTTATAGGCAGCGGACGCACACAACGCCTATCGGCAACTCTTACCGACGAAACCGGAAGTATGGAGTTGGTATGGTTTAAGGGTTTGAAATGGATAAAAGATTCATTAAAGCCCAATGTAGAGTATATGGTAATGGGGAAACCAAATTACTTTAATGGTAAATACTCTATATCGCATCCCGAGGTGGAGGTGCTACGCGCCAACAGCAATGATGCCATTAAGCAAAGTTTTATGCCGGTATATTCATCAACCGAAAAGTTGAAAGCGGCAGGATTGTCGTCGAAAGGAATATCAAAGTTGGTGTATACTTTGTTGAAAGAAGCAGAGGGCAAGATACCCGAAACACTGCCTATACATATATTGCAACAAAATAGGCTGATGAAGCGCGACGATGCCTTGTTGGCGATACATTTTCCCGAAAATAACGATTTGCTGAATAGGGCTTTATACAGATTGAAGTTCGAGGAATTATTTTTTTTACAATTAGACTATCAGTATTCAAAAAAGAAGAGAAAAGAGAGTACAAAGGGATTTGTTTTCTCGAAGATAGGCGAATATTTTAATACCTTTTATAACACATATTTGCCATTCGAACTCACCGGCGCGCAAAAACGAGTGGTGAAGGAGATACGTAACGATGTTAAAACGGGTATGCAAATGAATAGATTGTTGCAAGGCGATGTGGGAAGTGGCAAAACTTTGGTGGCACTGCTATGTATGCTTATGGCCAAGGACAATGGTTTTCAAGCCTGCATGATGGCTCCAACCGAAATATTGGCTACACAGCATTATGCCGGCATTACCAAGTTTCTTGCCTCGATGGATGTAAAGGTGGCTTTGCTTACGGGTACTACCAAACTATCGGAAAAACGTAAGATAAAGGAACGGTTGGTAAATGGTGATATAGACATACTTATAGGTACACATGCTTTGATCGAAGATGATGTAAAGTTTAATAATTTAGGTTTTGTGGTAATAGACGAGCAGCATCGTTTTGGAGTGGAGCAACGTGCAAAGATGTGGACCAAAAATCATATACCGCCGCATGTGTTGGTAATGACTGCCACGCCTATTCCGCGTACCTTGGCTATGACGTTTTATGGCGACTTGGATTGTTCGGTGATAGACGAGTTGCCTCCGGGTCGTAAACCGATAAAAACGGTGCATCAATATGATAGCGACCGACTCAAAGTATTTTCGTTTATGGAAAAGCAAATAGCATTGGGTAGGCAGGTGTATGTGGTATATCCTTTGATAAAAGAGTCGGAAAAGTTGGATTTGAAAGATCTTATGGATGGCTACGAAAGTATTTCTCGACGTTTCCCGTTGCCACAATATCAGATAAGCATAGTGCACGGCCAAATGAAAGCCGCCGATAAAGACTATGAGATGGATAGGTTTAAGAAAGGTATAACCAATATTATGGTGTCCACCACTGTTATAGAAGTCGGGGTAGATGTGCCCAATGCCACAGTTATGATAATAGAGAATGCCGAACGTTTTGGATTGGCGCAACTGCATCAACTTCGGGGTAGGGTAGGTAGAGGCGGAGAGCAGTCGTATTGTATATTAATGACATCCGACAAATTAACTTTTGTGGGTCGCGAACGTATATCCACAATGGTACGCACCAACGATGGTTTCGAAATATCGGAAGCCGATTTGAAACTTAGAGGCCCCGGCGATTTGCAAGGTTTGCAGCAAAGCGGAGTGGTACATTTGAAGGTGGCCGATATAGTGAAAGACGAATCGCTTATACGTTTGACAAGAGATATAGTAGCCGATATTTTGAACGATGATCAGGAACTGAAAAAGATGGAAAATGCACCAATAAGATTGTATTTGCAAACCAGAAAAAAAGAACAAAATTGGAGCAAAATATCGTAAAAGATTAGCACAGAAAATACGAAAACAGAATATAAAGATAATTGTTATGGATATATTGGACAGAAAAAGTAAAATAATCTGCTCAATAATCGTAACATTATTAGGATATTATAGATGTTGAAAAATAAATTAATAATAAAAAGGGAAATAATTTGTAGATTATTCTAAATAGTTGTACCTTTGCATGTTGAAAAACCAATATAAAGAATGGAATATAATACACAGAGAAAAAAACTGAAAATTACCGATTACGGACGTAATGTGTGTAAACTTATAGAATTTGCAAAGACCATAGAGGATAGAGAAAAACGTAATCAGGTAGCAAATATAATAATAAATGTAATGTCGCAAGTGAATCCTAATGCCCAAGACAATATTGATTATAAGCATAAGTTGTGGGACCACTTAATGATATTATCGAATTATGAATTGGACGTTGATTGTCCTTACGAAATAAATAAGGAAAATACTGTTCAGTTTACTCCTAAGCCTTTGAAATACAAAAATCACAAGATAAGATATCGTCACTATGGTAAGTTTATGGAAGATATGATAAATAAAACCATAGAGTATCCCGAAGGTGAAGAAAAAGAATATTTGACCGAATTGATAGCACATCATTTAAAGAAATCGTATCTTACTTGGAACAGAGATACCGTAAATGATGAGTTGATATACGAGCAAATGGACGAGATGTCGGGCGGTAAACTGAAAGTGAATGAAGATTTTAAATTGTTGCAAACCAAGGCTTATATAGACCAACCTGCAAAAGCGGCGGTTGCCTCGCCGAATAGTCAGGCCAAGCCTAAAAAGAAGTCTAAGAATAATTCTAAAAACAAGAATAAAAACAAACGTTCGCAACAAAAGAAATCTTCGAATAAGTAAAGCAAAATAAGATAAACCTTTAAAATATATCAATTATGAGTTCATTCGAGATAGTAGGAGGCAATCGCTTGCATGGCGAGATTGTTCCGCAAGGTGCCAAAAACGAAGCATTGCAAGTAATATGTGCTACATTGCTTACATCCGAGAAAGTTGTTATAGAAAATGTCCCAAACATAAGGGATGTAAATAAGCTTATCGAACTGCTCGAACTTTTGAATGTAAAGGTTGACAAATTGTCGAATGATACTTATCAATTTCAAGCTGATAACGTGGATTTGGCAATGATGAAAACCAAAGAGTTTTCGCAACAAGCCACTGCGTTGCGTGGGTCGATAATGATAGTAGGGCCTATGTTGGCACGTTTTGGTAACGCTGTAATACCTCAACCCGGTGGCGATAAAATAGGTCGTAGAAGATTGGATACCCACTTCTTTGGCTTTGAAAAATTGGGAGCCAAAGTAGAATTTCAAAAAGATAAGTATACCGTATGTGCCGATAAACTTGTGGGAGATTATATGCTTTTAGATGAGGCTTCGGTAACGGGAACTGCCAATATAGTGATGGCTTCGGTATTCGCCGAAGGTGTTACCACCATAATGAATGCGGCTTGCGAACCATATATATATCAACTATGTGGTATGCTTAACAAAATGGGCGCCAAAATATCCGGTATCGGCTCCAATTTGCTTACTATAGAAGGTGTATCGGCTTTGGGTGGTTGCACACATCGTTTGCTACCCGATATGATTGAGGTGGGTAGTTTTATAGGATTGGCAGCAATGACACGCTCTGAAATCACTATAAAAAATGTCGAGTACAAACATTTGGGATTGATACCCCAAGTGTTTAAACGATTGGGTGTGGATATATGGCAGCATAACGATGATATTGTTGTGCCAAGACAAGAAAATTACACCATTGATCATTTTATGGATGGTTCGATAATGACAATATCGGATGCACCATGGCCGGGATTTACCCCCGACCTTATAAGTATAGCGTTGGTGGTGGCTATTCAGGCTAAAGGCAGTGTACTAATCCACCAAAAGATGTTTGAAAGTCGTTTGTTTTTTGTCGATAAGTTGATAGATATGGGTGCACAAATAATACTTTGCGACCCCCACCGTGCAACCGTTATAGGTATGAATCACGAACATCCGTTGCGTGGAGTAAGAATGACATCACCCGATATCAGAGCCGGGGTGGCTTTGCTTATAGCAGCATTGTCGGCTCAAGGTAAGAGTAGAATCGACAATATTGAACAGATAGATAGGGGATATCAGAATATAGACGAACGATTGAGAATGCTTGGAGCAGATATTAAAAGAATAGACTAATATAGATATAAGACTAAATAAAACTGCTGTTACACTATGTTGTTCGGATTGTTTGCAAGAAAAGAGAATAAAATATTGTCTCGTATAGGTGTGGATGTTCATTCGCATTTGATACCGGGAATCGATGATGGTGCCAAAGATTACGAAATATCCTTATTGTGTATACGAGAAATAGTAAAACAAGGTGTCAAAAAGATATATGTTACTCCTCATTTCCAAACACGTCGTTTTAATAATGATGAAGATGATGTAAGACTTCGATTCGAAGAACTGAAAGCCAAAGTGGCCGATGCCAAGATAGATGTAGATATGCAGTTGGCCGGTGAATATTTGATAGACGATGGCTTTAGGGCCAGAATGGAATCGGATAAAAAGTTTCTTGCAATAAACGATAAGTACTTGTTGGTTGAGTTTTCGTTCAATCAATCGATGATGGGAATGGAAGAGTTGTTTTTCGATCTTCAGATGTTGGGATACGAAATTATATTGGCCCATCCCGAACGTTACTCTTATTTTTATACAGATTCTAATTTGTTGATCAAATTTAAAGAGCAAGGTGTATATTTTCAATCCAACATCTTGTCGTTTGGTGGCTTTTATGGCCACGATGTAATGAAACGTGCCTATGCATATGTCGAAAAAGGATGGATAGACTTTTTGGGAACAGACATGCATAGTTTAAGATATCGTGATGCTTTGGAAAATACTTGTAAAAAGTCAAAGTTTCAAAAGATGATGAGAAAACAGAATTTTTTAAATAATCAATTATAATAGTATGAGTTCATTAAATGCAATATCTCCTATCGATGGAAGATATAGAAAACAAGTAGATATGTTGGGTGGCAATTTTTCGGAAGCCGCTTTGATTCGTTATCGAGTAAGAGTAGAAATAGAATATTTTATAGCATTATGCGAATTGCCTTTGCCTCAACTTTCGAACTTTGATAAAGGTTTGTATCCTAAGTTGCGTGAAATATACGAAAACTTTACCGACCAAGAAGCATTGGAAGTAAAAGAAATAGAAAAGACTACAAACCACGACGTGAAGGCTGTGGAATATTTTATCAAAAGACGATTCGATGCATTGGGAATACAGGATTATAAAGAATTTGTACATTTTGGATTGACATCGCAAGACATAAACAATACCTCGGTGCCATTATCGATAAAAGAATGTCACGAAGATACCTATTTGCCAATGATGCAAAAGGTGGTTTCCATTATAGAAGAAAAGGCATACGAATGGAAAGATATACCTATGTTGGCTCACACTCATGGTCAACCGGCGTCGCCTACTACATTAGGCAAAGAAATGATGGTATTTGTTTATCGTCTTAAACGCCAAATAGAGTATTTTAATACTATACCATTTTCGGCTAAGTTTGGAGGTGCCACCGGTAACCTTAATGCTCATATAGTGGCTTATCCTCAATATGATTGGGTAGAATTTGCCAATAACTTCGTTTCGAAACATTTGGGTTTGGAACGTTTGCAATATACCACACAAATCGAAAACTACGACAATATGGCCGCATATTACGACAATTGTAAGCGTATAAATGTAATATTGATAGACTTTTGTAGAGATATATGGTCGTATGTGTCGATGGAATATTTCAAACAACGCATAAAGGAAGGCGAAGTAGGGTCGTCGGCTATGCCTCACAAAGTTAATCCTATTGATTTCGAAAACGCAGAAGGTAACCTTGGTATAGCAAATGCCATATACGAACATTTGTCGCACAAGTTGCCGATATCTAGATTGCAACGCGACCTTACCGATTCTACTGTAAGCCGCAATGTCGGTGTGCCTATTGCTCATTCGTTGATAGCTTTGAAGTCGATAGAGAAAGGTATGGGTAAACTTTTGTTGAACGAAGCTGCAATAGAACGCGATTTGGAAAACAATTGGCCCGTAGTTGCCGAAGCCATACAAACTATTTTGAGAAGTATAGGTTATCCTAATCCATACGAAACATTGAAAAATCTAACACGTACAAATACCAAAGTAAATGCCGAAACGATAGCCTCGTTTATCGATACTTTAAATGTAGACGATGAAATGAAAACTCGTTTGAAAGCTATTACTCCACACAATTACTTAGGTATAAAAGTATCGGATAAATAATATTTCTATCATAACGAAACGGTTGCTATGAAGTATTTTACATTACATCAACTCAAACCTTATTCGGGTAGATTCTTATTCTTTGTAGTGTTTGAGATATTGTCGATAATGTTTACGATGGCAACCGTTTTGTCTTTGGCCGATTTCTTAAAGATTATTTTCGAAACGGAAACCACTGCAATAGAGACGTCTGCCGATAACTATCAGTTGAATTATTTGTTGCAACAGTTTTATTTGTGGCTTATTTCGTTCGGAAAATCTAAGGCCATTGTTATGTTTTCCGTTATCCTGTTTTCGTTGTATGCACTTAAAAACGTATTTTCGTATTGTGGAGAAGTGCAGATATCGATAATACGTTCCAAAGTGGTGCGAAATATCCGCAATACCTTGTTTAATAAAACAATGAGGCTTTCGATGGATTATTTCGGACACACTCGCAAGGGCGATATATTATCGAGGTTTAGCAACGATATAGTAGAATACGAAGAGAATATAATAAAAGCAATCCGACAGTTGATAATAGCAGTTATCAATGTGTTTTTGTATTTTATGATGTTGTTGTACATCAATGCCAAACTTACAATATTTGTATTGTGTTTGTTTCCCGTTATAGCATTGGTAATATCGCGTATAACGCGACATCTGAGACGAAGCTCAGCCACTTTGCAGCAAAAAACCTCTTTTCTTATGTCGCTTATCGAAGAAACCTTGTCGGGGTTGCGTATAGTGAAGGCTTATACTGCCATCGAATTTTCGAACGATAGGTTTAGAGCATACAACAAATCATATACTCGTTTGAGAAACAAAGTATACCGAAGAGTTGATTTGGCATCGCCCGTAAGCGACTTTATGGCCAATTGTATAGTAATGGGGATATTGTTGTTTGGAGCCTATTTGGTTTTCAACAACGATTCGGGTTTGTCGCCGGAGTTGTTTATTACATACATTATGATGTTTGTGTTGTTAATCAATCCGGCAAAGGATATAGCCACCGCTGTGTCGTCTCTTAAAAAAGGCCATGCTTGCACAGAGCGATTGAGCGGTTTTATTAACGAAACCGAAAAGGTGGTGGATGTCGACAATTCTATTGAATTTAAAAATCTGAAAGAGGGCATACGATATGACCACGTATCGTTTTCGTACAATGGTAGCGATGTGGTGCTTGATGATATAACCCTTGATATAAACAAGGGGCGCACCATAGCATTGGTTGGACATTCAGGGTCGGGCAAGAGCACCATGGTGGATTTGTTGTCGAGGTTTTATAATTGCACTTCGGGCAGTATACTTATCGACGGAAAGCCTATCGAACATTACTCTATTGCCGATATAAGAAATTCTATAGGAATAGTATCGCAAGACACGATATTGTTCAACGATACCGTATTCAATAATATATCTTTTGGTATGAAAGATGTAACACCACAACAGGTCGAAGACGCTGCCAAGATAGCCAATGCTCACGATTTTATATCCGAAATGCCTCAAGGCTATCAAACAGTGATAGGCGACAGAGGTAGCCGACTGTCGGGAGGGCAACGCCAAAGGATTAGTATTGCACGTGCCATACTCAGAAATCCCGATATACTTATACTCGACGAGGCTACATCGGCATTGGATACCGAAAACGAACGTTTGGTACAAAATGCAATGAACAATGTACTTGTAGGAAGAACGGCAATAGTGATAGCCCACCGTTTATCCACTATCGTTGATGCCGATATGATAGTGGTGTTAGATAATGGAAAGATAGTAGAGCAGGGTACACACAAAGAACTCTCGGCCAACAAGGGCGGACTATACCACAAACTGTGTACTATGCAATATCTTGATAAATAGAAAAATCAAATAAACATATAAATAATATGAAATATAGAACAGGAATAGGCTATGATGTTCATCAGTTGAGAGATGGCCTGCCATTTTATTTGGGTGGCGTTAAGGTAGAACATACCAAGGGTGCAGTGGGACATTCGGATGCCGATGTGCTTATACATGCCGTATGTGATGCCTTGTTGGGCGCAGCCAACTTGGGCGACATTGGAAAGCATTTCCCCGACACCGATGTGAAATACAAAGGTATAGATAGCAAAATACTTTTGAAAGAAACCTACGAATTGGTGAAGAAGAAAGGCTATGTGATAGAAAATATAGATACCGTGTTATGTCTTCAAAAGCCCAAAGTGGCACCATATCTGCCGTTGATGAAAACAACGCTAAGCAATGTTTTGGGAATAGACGAAGATGATATATCGATAAAGGCCACTACAACCGAACATCTTGGTTTCGAAGGTAGGGAAGAAGGAGTGTCAGCGTTGGCTAATGTGTTGATTAAAACCGAATAGAATTAGAATATATGAAAAGAGGATTTGGAAGTGACAATCATTCGGGTGTGCATCCCGATGTGCTTAAAGCTATAGCCGAAGTCAATGTCGATCATGCTATGGCATACGGCGAGGATGAATACTCGGCAAAGGTGGAACAGTTGTTTAAACAATATTTCGGCACCGACGCTTCGGTTTATTTTGCCTTTAACGGCACCGGCGCCAATGTGCTTTGTTTGGACGCAATGACTCGCAGCCATCATGCTGTGGTGTGTGCCGATACTGCTCATATACACGTCGACGAGTGTGGAGCACCTCAGCGAATAACGGGTGCAAAACTATTGACGATAAAAACACCCGACGGAAAGCTTACTCCCGAATTGGTAAAGACACAACTGCATGGTTTCGGGTTTCAACACCACTCTCAGCCTAAGGTTATATCCATAGCCCAGCCTACCGAGTTGGGCACACTATACACCTTAAACGAGATAAAGGCTCTTGCCGATTTGGCTCATCAATATAATATGTATCTGCATGTCGATGGGGCACGTTTTGCCAATGCCGCGGTGGCTCTTGGATGTACGTTTAAACAAATGACCACCGATTTGGGAGTGGATGCACTTTCGTTTGGCGGTACCAAAAACGGCCTTATGATAGGCGAAGCGGTAGTATTGTTGAATCCAAAGTTGAACGAAGATTTCCTATATCGACGCAAGCAGGCTATGCAGCTATGCTCAAAGATGCGCTTTATAGCAGCACAGTTTAAAGCCTATTTTACCGACGATTTGTGGAAAAGAAATGCCGAGCATTCCAACGCCATGGCAAGGCAGCTATACAATGCCATCAAAGATGAAAAGGGTGTGGATGTGGTATATCCCGTGCAAGCCAATGGAGTGTTTGTAAGGTTGCCACGCGAAGTATGGACCCGATTGCAGGAAAAATATTTTTTCTACGACTGGGACGAAGACGACAATGTGGTGCGATTTATGTGTAGTTTCGATACCACCGCCGAAGACATCGATTTGTTTGCCCTCACACTGAAAAAGCTTTTAAGCAATCACAAATGATTAATGATTAGATACAGCAGCACCGATAACAGCATTATTGTCGGTGCTGTTTTTTTGTTTCTAAAATTAAACCCTACGACAATATTTTCAAAGCTAAACCTAAAAATATCAAAAATATCCAAAACATCAATCTCTTTCGATGAACATTATAGCATTTTTGTATGAGAATTAAAGACGAATTCTGCTATAAATCAATATACTAAAAAATATTCTGCCAAATATTTTGCTATATTGTAATAAATGTTTACTTTTGCAGTCCGAAAGAAAAGTTTTCGAGAGAGTGAGCTGCAAAGTTCGTTTGAAATATTGAAAGAGTGAGTACTGTTTAATGGCAGGTTTTGCGATTAAAAACAGCGACGTTCGGAAAAGGTGGTGTACGACGT
>JAFZFU010000067.1 GCA_017555745.1 Bacteroidales bacterium | reverse complement strand
TTCTTATTCTTTATTAAAGTAAACCAAAAACAGTCGTAATAGTGAATAATGTAAACTATAAATAGTCGAGAGTTATTAACCAGTCAACTTAAATCAGTCTAAAGACACAAATGTGACAACCTAAATCAGCAAATCACAGTGAATACCTAAAAGGGTTGCTTATATATGTGGAATAGCAACCATAAGTGCCATAGTTGCGAGCCAAAACTATGGCACTTACACAGCCTAAATCGGGTAGTTATAAACCACAAAAGCCATACTTGCAATTTCTTGCATAGTATGGCTTTTCAATTAAAACGTAAAATTATCCCATAAAATAATCTCATCACATAACTAAATGATAAAATTCTCTTTTATCAATAATTTAAATCATATACCTAAAGTTTTACTATTATAAAAAATATTCCTCATATCTGCATTGATACGAGAAATAATTTGACTAGCATTTTCTTATAACTATAACCACAAAAAAAGCTAAAACATATAACGCACACTCAAACATACTCCGATATTAAAGCCTCTTGTTGGTTTGGGAGCTAAAAGATTTACCATTGGGCGAGTATCTAAACTTAGTTGAAATGGTATCGAAGAAAAATTATATTCGATACCGACTTGTCCGCCTATTCCTAATACTGCACCTTCGAAACTTTTGTCGAACTCTACGAAATACAATCCTGTTGAAGCAGCAGGGCCAACATACCAACTAAACCCTTTGCCAATGCCAAATTTCCAATGATATGCAGCTGAAAGAGATAAACTAAACGAGTTATTTTTATCAACTGCATGTCCAAAAATACCGGCCACACCGAAATCTATCTCTAAACGATTATTATCCAATGCCTGTTGGTACGATAATTCGGTACCCATACCATTTACCAAATGAGAGTTCATCCCCCATCTTAATCCAATAGCTTTTTGTGCAAAACTAACAGATACTGATGCCATTATTATGGCAAAAATCAATAATGTCTTTTTCATTTCTATTTCTATCTTTATAAATTAATTAATGTCTGATATTTTACTATACTACAGCTTTCATTATTATAAGGATTGTAATTTTCGCATAGCTTTATTAATATTGTGTATTCTCCTTTTTCAAGATTATTTATCTGATACGAAGTATTTGCCATACACATACAATTAGCATAACTCTCTCCCATCTCTATTTCTTTCACCCAAATGGTATCACTTACAACATTAATATGCACCATTATACTATCGTATCCGCAATTAACCTCTCTATTGTTGTGGGATACAAAAACCGTTTTGCCATCGTTGTAAACATTAAACGTTTCTTCGATTGAGTTACTTTTTTCGGCAATCACAGATGACACACAACCCGAGTTATACACATTGCTTACATGTACTTTTCCGTTATCAAAATCTTCGTTATCGTCTTTACAACCTATAGCAGCTACATTTATAATAACTGCCAAGGTTGTCAAAAACATTATGTTTTTCAAATTTATTGGTTTCATATCTTCAATTATTTTCGTAAAAACCTAGTCCCGGTTCAGGACTAGGAAAATATTCTAAACTAATAATTAATAAATTCAATATGTGTAACTTTCTAAAAATGGAATATCATTCCAACTTCTAAAGTATTTTCTTTGAATGGTGTATCATAACCCATATCAAGATCAGAAGCATAAAGTAGGTATGGTTTGTTTAAGTAATATGTATATGAAACATAAAAATCCATCAAGCGTTTACCTACCTCAAAAGTAAATCCTGTCGACGCTTTGAGTATTGGCGACACTGCCTCAATTGCCTTTAATCCATATCCATAATCAAATTCATAAACATTATCCGAATCCACTGCTATTGCAGTACCTGAAGCATCTACATCTTGTTTCCAAAGATTTAAAACCAAACCAGCTCCTAAACCTGCATTCCACTTGGCATTATCTGACATCGGTAAAGAATAATTGATCATCATAGGTACTTCCAAATCCAATAAATCCATCATAACCAAAGATCGACTATAGTCGTTAGGATTTATTACCTCATAACGATAATATCTTACACTACGATTGTTTAATTTAATCAATGCCGATAAATACCAATTATGATTGTAGTGATACTGATACGAAAAGAATAAGCTATAAAAAATACTAGAACCAGGTGTTATACAACTGTAATAACCAAGGTCATCAATCTGAGCATTTGAAATAGACCACTTATGTAAAAAAGCATTTTGCTCTTCATCGCCATCAAACAATGCGGTCGAGACACCTATACCAAAACGTTGTTGAGGATAACTATCTGTTGCTTTTATATTACCACTAACCAATTGTGCTGATGCACTATACAATCCGACACCTAAAAATATAATAAATATTATTTTTTTCATTTTATTTATGCATTTATATTCTAATTTACTAATTATATTCTATTGTTTTACAACGATATCATTATTCCTATACGATAAGGATACATATCATTTACAATTTCTGACAAAAGCGATGTTTGGAAAAACACATGAACCAATTCGAAACCAAACACTGCTCTAAAATCTAATTTATAAGGATTAAAGTTATATGAATAATATAAGCAATTTACGAAATCATTTGCAGAATTTTCAGCAAACACCCCTGTATTGCTATTATTATAATTCAATCCGACCACTACCCCGGCTCCCATAAATATTGAATTCAAATCCACATTAAACATTACAGGTATAGTAATATAACGCGACACTACTTTTGTATTAATATATTCATCACTGGAAAGAATAAAATCATTTTCCGGTTTTGAGTATTCCACATTACTACTTAAAAGTACCACATCTGATTCATATCCAATACCTAAATCAACCGAAAAACGATCACCAGGAAAAGTATAACGAGCTCTTGCTTCTAAAATATAGGAAGTACCATATGCCAACTGATAATTATCCGGAATATCCCCCATAGCAAAATAATCGTTACTCCAATTATATGCCCCTAAACCAAATATAAACTCTGTTGACCAAGAACCATGTAATCGTTTTTCTCTCTCGCGCTTAATAAGATTATCACCCAACGAACTTGTAGTTTCAATCAATCCACTTACTCCACTTTCTACCACAAATTCCATTCCTTCGGTGTATATTTTTACGACGGGACTTGTTTTTAGTATACCATCTCTATTAATTAAACCTTTTATGGTACCACTTTCAATCATTGTAGTAGAATAATCGGCAAGATTAAGCATCAGAGAATCAATATCAACACTATTTATTGCAATAGTGGCAAAAGATTCTAAATCCAAATTTAGAATATTGGCTTTTAAGGTTTCATTAAACTTCATCTTTGCAAAGCCATCCATTTTTATGGTAGTTTTCTTGCTTTTGAACGAAAAATCGGTCAATACCATTGCTTGCGAAGTCTTCTTAAGTTCGATAAGTTCTACATTATCACGCAATACCACCTTTATCTTACCCGATTTAACATCATGGATTGTCAGTTTATTACCATCTATTTTTGCAATTGTAGGCGGTGTTTTTATTTTCGTTTTACTGTAATAAAACACACAATTCGAGTCTCCTTGTGTTATCTCCACCTCAGCCATCTCGCTCAATTCTAAGGTTTTGATATTGTTTCCGAGTATCTGACGTACCATATAAGTAGTATCTTTGGCTTGTGCTTGTGCAAAACCTAACCCTAAAAACATTCCTAATAATAAAATCTTTGTTCTCATTTTTATTTCGTTTTTTTTGTTTGTCTAAAAATTGTATATCATACTTTTAGCCGGTTCCTTTGCTGTTGGCACGATATTAAATTTCTTCCGATTTAACAATATATTTGTTTACGTTTTCTGTTATATAGTAATTAATTTTTTCTTTAGCTTCTTTGTATCCTACAACTAATATACTGGCAAATTCTATCAGTTCTCCTTCTGTCTTTTCTCTCCTATATTGAAATAATGTGGAGGTCATTTCGGCAAATTGCGAAAACATTTCTTTAGTCTTCCCCCATCTATCCATTATAGCATATTCAGCCAATTCTTCATCGTATCTGTTTGTAGTATAGTGATAATCGCTATGTATATCCACCTCATATTCGGCCAAAGCATACGAATACTCTTCTATCACCACCGATTCTTCGTCCAATTCTTTTTCCGTATTTTCGATAGTTACATCTGCTATTTGCACCATACTGCCGCTTCCTATTTCGGTCAAACAATTAGAATATATTTCTACCACCACTGTTTCATCAGTTTCTTCAATCACTTCTTGATGGATATCATTTACCACATTTTCAGCAAAATATACAATATTGGAATTATTATCTTCTATGGGCAAAATATCGCTTAGATCTGTAACTTCCACCTCGGGCATTGTATCGTTTTCCGCCATAGACTTGCTTACAACCTCTGCATTATTGGCATTATTAATAGCTTTAACGGCTATATTTTCTTTTTGCAAGGCAGCAGGTTTATTGTCGTTTTGAGCAAATAACATAGGCATATCCGTAACATTTGTAATCAGAATACCATCTTCTTTTTCAGCATTTTGAGTCAAAAAAACAATGTCGCTGATATTGCCATTTTGCAACCAAAATCCACCTATCAAAAGCATAAGCAATGCCACTGCTGCCACAGAACTGTATTTCACCCACATTGGCATGACTTTAGCCGGTTTGGCATGAGGCAACAAATCCTTATCCACCAATACCAAATCAACATCTTTCGCAAGGGTAAAATCGGGATCGTACAAGTCCATCATTTCTTGTAAGTCGGGGTGTTGTATCAAAAACAACTCCACCTCTTCCCTTTCTTCTGTCGAAAGTCTGTCTTCGATATATCGAAGAAAATACGATTCGTAATTATTTATATCTATCTTTGTCATCATCCTAATTTTCTTAGTGTTATACCAAATTATTTTTGATAGCGTTCTTCTTTAAAGCCACTCTTGCTCTAAAAATATACACCTCCACCTGCTGAATGGAGAGCTTGAGTATGTCTGCAATTTCTTTATACGAATACCCTTCTATATCTTTAAGTATCAGTGCCGACCTTTGTACCTCGGGTATGTTTTCCAACATTTTGTATAAACATTCGCGACTCTCGTAGCTGTCTTCAATATTTATAGAACTGTTTATTTGTACATCTTCGGCGTATCGTTTCTCCACATTAATATGTCTAAAACTACTACAAACCAAATTATAAGCCGTAGAAAAAAGATACGATTTTGATTTCGAGAATTCTATATCGGAGTGGTTTTGCCACAGCGACAAAAAAGCATCTTGCACAATATCCTTGGCCGACTCGCAGTCCATACCCGAATACACAACGAAACGATAAACATCGTCGGAGTATTTGGAAACGCAGATATTGTAATCTTTATTTGTCATGCCTATTTAGTTCTCTATCTCTTAATGTATTTATTTTCTTAGCTAATTACGTATATGAGTCGCTTATGGGAATAGTTTTATTACAGTTAACCTAAAGTTTTTTTATTCTTTTTATGCAACAGATTAATTATCAATATTTATTATCAATTATTTTTTTTATTTTTTTCGGTCATCAGTTAAGTTTATACTACGTTATAAAGCAACCATAGAACATTTATACTATTACCCCCATCGGGCTTAATTTCCCTCACGAGGAAAATTTATCATCCTCGCGTAGTAGCAGGAAAATCCTCGCGAGGAAAATCCGACAACTACGCGAGGAAAATTCAAACTATTTCTTTTAACAAATAATCCATTATGTCTCAACAAAATAATTCAAAGACGACGGATATCGTAAAGTTAATTTCAAAATGAGAAAAACGGATGATCGAAAAAATAAAAACGAACATCCGTTTGACTATTTCTGAACGTTCGAAAAATTTAAAACGAACGTCAATATTTGCATAAAGAGACTTTAGTTCTGATATATGAATACTTATTCGTTATTCATAAAATCGCTGTCTTTTAAAAACTTCAGCAACTTTTGCGATATAAATAAATTATCTTCTTTCTTATAACGTTTTTGGGTAAATATCTGAGCTAAGTTTTCGGTTCCATTCACACGTACCATCTCTTTTGAGAATGGAAGAGCCTCTTTTTCTGCAAATATATCATCGATATCTTTATCGCTATAATCATGATATTCTTCATAATGCACCACACCATTTAAAGGAAGACGTTCGGTAAAATCGGGACTTTCGTCGGGATATCCCATAGTTATTGTGGTAACAGGCACAACCCCTTTGGGCAATTTAAGGTATTCTGCTATTTCTGGAGCATTGTAAAGCACTGTGCCTAAGTAGCAAAAGCCAATACCTTCCGATTCGGCTGCCACACACATATTTTGAGTTGCTATAGTAGCATCTACCGTTCCGGTAAGCAACCATAAAAGATTGTCATAGGCTGTACCTGCATTTCTTAGCATACACCATTTATGGTAACGGTTTATATCAACACATACTGTAGCTACTGTATCAGCATCTTCCACCATCTTTTGTCCAAAATGAAACTTGGCAAGTTCTTTTTTACGTTTTTCGTCGCGTGTCAATACTATACTATAAATCTGCATATTACCGGTATTAGAACCCCTTATTCCGGCCTCTAATATTCGGTTTAGTACATCGGTTGGTATTATTTGTTTTTTATACTTGCGTATCGACTTATGTTGTTTCAAAAAATCTATTGTATCCATATAGTTGATTTTTATTTTATTACATACTACAATTACGTACTTATTAAGTTGCAAAAATACACTTTTTTTTTGAAAAAAGCGCATATTTGCAACAAAAAAAAAGCCACAGATTGCAAGTTTTTGAAACATAACGGTACTTATTGATGCTTTGTAACTTATTAAAATAAAGAATATCACAAAAAAAGAACAAGAAAAAAATGCATATTAAAATAAATTATAATGCATAATTAAAAATAAAATTGTACCTTTGCAAAACAATTAGGTACAGATATAATATATTAAATATAGAGAAAAATGAATTGTAAAAGAAGATTAATTTATGCAGCTTTGGCACTATTCATGTTTGCCCAAGCAAAAGCACAGATTAGTTTTGGTGGAATGCCACGTTTTATCGAAACTAAATCGCAATCCAATTCTATGGTTACTTTAAGTAAAATAAGCAACGATGCTTTATTAGATGAGGATATAAATCTAACAGGCAAAGGTTCGGCTATGCGTATAGGCGTTATGCAAGATGCCCAATACGACAACAAAACAGCCGGCAACACTATAACTTTGGATAATGGCGACCGCATTTGGACTTTAACTATAAAATCAGAAGATGCCACATTTATGTCGGTAGGATTCAAAACTTTCGAAATTCCTGCAGGTGCCGAACTATACGTATACGATGCTACAAAAGAATTTGTGATAGGTAAATTTACTTACGAAAGTATATTGACTAATGGCGAGTTTTATACACAATCGATACCCGGCGACCAAATAACTTTGGAATACTATGAACCAAAAGAAGTTGCAGGTATGGGCGTAATAGAAATAGACCAAGTGTGTCATGGATATAAAGATATATTTGAAATGATGAACAACCAAAAGGGATACCATGGTAATTCGGAAGGTAATTGTCATATCAATGTAGCATGTGAAGAAGGCGATCCTTGGAGAGATGAAATACGTTCGGTGGCAGCATACGAAATTAGAACCAATGGTGGTTCTTACATGTGTTCGGGTGCTTTAATCAATAACACCAACAACGACAAAACCCATTATTTACTTTCTGCTTACCACTGCCAAGACATACAAAACATAGTTCGCTTTGTATTTTATTTCAACTATCAAACCAACACATGTACAGGTAATTCAGGCACATACAACAATACTATAATAGGTGCCGATATAGTTGCAAAGAATAGTGCTTCGGACTTTTTATTATTTAAACTCAAACAAAATATTCCCGATGCTTTCAAAGTATACTACGCCGGTTGGACTCGCAAAACCACTACTCCATCGGTAGGAGCATGCATACACCACCCCGGTGGCGACTGGAAAAAAATAAGCATACCATCATCTGTAGCAAGTGGCGATGCTAATTTGTGGCAAGTAAATTGGATTTCGGGCATTAATAACAAAGGTGTAACAGAAGGTGGCTCTTCGGGTTCGCCTCTATTCAATGCTGATGGTTTAATAGTAGGTCAACTATATGCAGGTGCAAGTGCTTGCGAATATATCAACAATCCTAGTTCACTATATGACTTTTATGGTAAATTTTCTCGTTCTTGGACCGGTGGCGGCTCATCTGCTACTCGTTTAAAAGAATGGCTCGACCCTAATGGAACAAATGCTACTCAATTAAGCGGTATCAATTGGGACTATAGTGGCGATTCAGTTGGCATAAACACCAATATCGAACAAAATGCAATGAATGTTTATCCAAATCCTTCGAATGGTGTACTTTATATAGATATAAACGAAATGGGTCAAGGCGAATATGCTATATATGACATGATGGGAAGACAAGTACAAGGCGCAAGAATGATGCTTACTTCGTCGACATACCAACTTAAAACCGACAACTTAAAAGAAGGTACTTATATATTGGAAATAATCGTAAACGACAAAAAGTACAACAAAACCATAGTTGTAAAATAAAATCCCATATAAGAAGTAATTATATTACAACATAAGAGACGTAGCTGTAATATGCTACGTCTCTCTTTAATATATAAAGCTATGAGTTATACGCCATTAGAATTAGCCGAAAACTATATAAACAATACAGGTGCATCGGTATTTTTGACCGGGAAAGCCGGCACTGGTAAAACTACGTTTTTACGCAATATATGTAATAATACCAATAAACGTTGTATAGTGGTAGCTCCCACCGGTGTGGCAGCCATAAACGCTAATGGTGTAACCATACATTCTTTTTTCCAACTCCCATTCTCGCCATATCTGCCATCTATAAAAAACTATGTATCTGAATATTCGCTACAAGAAAACAAACGTATGATACGTAAAGAGAAACTCGATATCATACGCACATTAGATCTTCTCATCATAGATGAAATAAGTATGGTGCGCGCCGATTTATTAGATGCCATAGACTACACACTGCGAAGATACCGACACACATCACGTCCTTTCGGTGGTGTTCAGCTACTTATGATTGGCGACTTACATCAGCTTCCACCGGTAGTTAAAGACGATGAATGGCAACTGATGAAACAGGTATACCCCTCTCCTTTCTTCTTTAATAGTTTGGCATTACGACAAGTAAACTTTATCACTATCGAACTTACCACTATATTTCGTCAAACAGATAAAATATTTATAGACTTATTGAACAATATACGACAAAATAAATTCGACAGTGCCACTCTTGATTTATTAAACACGCGCTTTCAACCAAACTTTTCGCCAAACGACGATGAAGGATACATAAGGCTTACCACCCACAACCATCAAGCACAAACTATAAACAATCAAAAGCTTGATAATCTCGAGAGTGAGACCCACTCATTTGAAGCAGTAATTGAAGGTAACTTTCCCGAATACTCCTATCCTACAGATGCTACACTTACGCTCAAAGAAGGCGCTCAAATAATGTTTGTTCGCAACGATTCGTCACCCGAAAAACGTTATTATAATGGAAAAATAGCCACCATCACTAAAATAACCGACAACAAAATAGAAGTAAAAGACAACAAAGAGACTATAATAGCAATAGAACGCGACAAGTGGGAAAACATAAAATATGTAATAAACAAAGAGACCAAAAATATCGAACCCATAGTCGATGGAACGTTCACCCAATACCCAATAAAATTGGCTTGGGCTATAACTGTGCATAAAAGTCAGGGGCTTACATTCGAAAAAGCCATAATAGATGTGGGGTCGGCTTTCACTTATGGTCAAGTATATGTAGCTTTAAGTCGTTGCAAAACATTCGACGGTCTTGTATTAAGCTCCAAAATAACGCCACATTGTTCGTTCAATAACAATGATATAGACACCTTTAACGAACAAATACCTTCTACTCAATCTCTCGAAGAAAATCTTAGTATTGCAAAAAAACAATTCTATATCGAAAACCTTTTCGAGTTGTTCGACTTCTCTGGATTGCGAAACTATGTCAACGATTTGGATTCTATCTTTGTTACAAACCTAAATAAATTATATCCACAAGAAACAAAATTGTTTACAGATATAACAAAAGATTTAAATACCAATATAATATCGGTAGCAGAACGCTTTAACTCACAAATAACCAAAATACTAAGCGACAACAACTGTAACCTGTCAGATACTCTTTTAAACGAAAGAATAAACAAAGCATGTAATTATTTTATACCATATTTGAAAGATATAAACAACAAAGTACTTCCTCTTATCTCTTTGGAAATAGAAAACAAAGAAACAGAAAAGACATATAAAAAGGCAGGAGACAATTTCATTGAAACTTTGGATATAAAAATTGCAACATTAGAAGCATCTCTTCCCTACTTTGATGTAGAAAAATACATAAAAGCAAAAAACAATACCATACTGAACAAAGGCAAGAAAGCTAAAAAAGAAATAAAAACCGTAACAATACCTGTCGGAGATACTCACACCGCAGAACTTATTGAAATTCTAAAAAACTGGCGAAGCGAACGCGCATATGAATTAGAGAAGCCAGCTTTCTTTGTATTGACACAAAACACACTACTCGAAATAGCGAAAAACATACCTCAAACCAAAGAAGAACTTTTGAATATCAGTGGTTTCGGAAAGAAGAAATACGAAGACTTTGGTGCTGAAATACTTGAAATTACAACCGAGTTTTGTAGTGCATACAAAATAGAGCGACAACAAAAAGAAATAACTATCGAAGAAAAAAGCGAAAAGAAAGTAAGCACATATTCGGCTACACTCGAATTGTTCAGACAAGGAAAAAATATAGAAGAGATAGCATCGGAACGAGGTTTATCACAAAGTACAATAGAAGGACACTTAGCAAAATTTGTCGGCACCGGCGATATTGACATATATAAAATAGTGAATACCGACGACTTGGATATACTTATTCCATACTTCACCGAAAACAAAGACATTCCACTTAAAGATGCATTCGAACATTTCGAGACGAAATACTCCTATGGTATGCTGCGTATCGTAGAAGCATTTTGCAAAAACAAAGAATAAAAAAATGGGAATAGTTGCCTATTCCCATTTTTTATTAAAGCAGTATAGAAAATTAATTTTTCTTTTCTTCTTCCATTGATTTAGCGAAGTTTTCAACTTGACGTGTTGCCACTCTTGGATTAGCAATAACATCACATCCGTTAATACAACCTCCCGGACAAGACATTACTTCAACAAAGTTACCGGGACAAGATTTTACATACCCCTTAAGAGTACGTATAGTTGCTTTATCCAATCCACTGATAACGATATCTTTTATAACTTCGGGATGTTCAACATAATTCTTCACCGATTGCATAACTCCATTGGTGTAAGCAAATCTACGACCATCAGAATTGATAGAGTTATCTAATTCTGCAGGTTCGCATTTCATAACATCAATGTTCTTAGCCATAAACCATGAACCGATTTCTTCGAACGATACTACGAAGTCTACTTCCGGAGTACGATGTACTTCGCTACGTTTACCAACACAAGGAGCAACAAATACTGTAATAGCATCAGGCATGTTGGCTTTTACATAACGAGCAGTGTATACCATTGGCGAAGGAGTATCAGAAACGAAAGGCTTCATTTCAGGCATGTGTTTGTTAACCAAGTTAACCCATGCAGGACAGCACGATGTAGTCATAAATGGTTCACCTTCTTCCATGCGTTCAATAAATTCTTTAGCTTCGTCTCTTGTAGTTTCATTGGCACCCTTTGCAACTTCTATTACATCATAGAATCCCAATTCCTTTATAGCTGTAATCATACGTCCCATATCTACTTGGAACTGACCGGCTAATGCAGGAGCAACCATTGCCACTACTTTTTTACCTTCCTTAATAGAATTGATAATTTCTACCAAGAATGATTTTTCCATAATAGCTCCAAAAGGACATGCCACCATACATTTTCCACAATAGATACATTTGCTATCGTCGATGTATTCGATACCATTTTCGTTGCGTTTGATAGCACCTACTGGGCAGGACTCTTCGCAAGGAATTGGTTGATAGATAATAGCATGGAATGGACATGCTTCTTTACACATACCACAGTTTACACATTTATCATGATCGATAAAAGCTTTGTCTGTTACTGTTATAGCATCTTTTTTACAAGCATACATACATGGACGAGCAACACATGCACGACACAAGTTCGATACTATATAATTATTTCTTACACAAGAAGAACAAGCTTCATCTACCACAGTCAACTGTACAGGTGTATATTGTTCTTTTGTTCTTTTTTCTGCTTGTTTTGCATATTCCGACAAAGGCATCAATTCGTCGGTTTCGTCGGTTGTGTTGAATCCCAACAACGCCATTGTTCTGTACTTCAATACAGCACGTTCTTTATGGCAACAACAACGAATAGCTTTTTGATTGCGTGGACGCATCTCCAATGGCAATCTGTCAATTTTTTCAACTAAAGTTCTGTCTTCTAGTAATTTCGCCACTCTACTAATCAAGTCTCGGCGTATTTGTTTTGCATTATTCATGATAAATCTTACAAACTTTGTTCTGTTATTTGTCTATCTATTTCTTCTCTTATTTTATTTACATTTGCTTCTGAAATCAAAACTTCACCCACGTATGCAAAAGGTGGGCGTTTATTACCTTCCTTATTGAAACAGGAATCAATACAAGGAGTGCCTTTTATTTCTACGTATTCCAACTGTTTGGCTGTCAAATATTCTGACAAAGTAGCCAATTCAGCGCCACCCATAACATAACATGCGGTTCCCATACATATTTTCACTTCTATTTTCATATCGATTTATATTTTAATCGGTTTCTATGATTGTTTTTACACTATATTTAAAGGTCAAAGAGCAGAAGTTTTTACAAATCTTGCTAATAATCAAGATTATACAAATTTCTGCTTTTCCCAATAATTTCCACAAAGGTACACAATTGTTTTTATATACACAAATCTTTTAAAGTATTTTTTATCAAACCCGATATGTGAATATATTCTTTCGGCACAAATAGCTCCGAAACCACCACTTGCACAACTCTATTATAAAATAAAACAATGTGAGAAAAACGCCTTGTGCCCGAAACAGGACTTGAACCTGCACTCCTTTCGAAATACGCACCTGAAACGTACGCGTCTACCAATTCCGCCATTCGGGCAATCTATACCCTATTTAAATTAAGTGTGTCCACGACAAGACTTGAACTTGCACGCCTCGCAGCACCACCCCCTCAAAGTGGCGTGTCTACCAATTCCACCACGTGGACTTTTTAATATTTCAAGTTGCAAAATTACTAATTTTATTTCATTCCGAAAAGTATTTTTGAAAGATTTTTTTTCCACAAAAGATTTAATACTGTATTTCAAACAAATATGTTGAATAAAAAAATATTTTTATTGTTTTTCAATAAACAAAAACATGCAGAAGATGTTTATTTTAGACATAATATTTCATCATTTTGTCATGTTGAAGAATATATATGTAGAAAAAATACAATATTTAACATATTACAAATACACTCAAATACAAACAGATATAATCTTTTTAGCGAAATAAATAAAACAAAACACCTATTATTAAAAAAATATATGTATCTTTGCGACAGATTCAACAAATAAAAAAGTAACTCACTAAAAATAACCAATCATTATGACAAAATCAGAACAATACATGGAAATGGAAGCCCGCTATGGTGCCCATAATTACCATCCGCTTCCCGTAGTTTTAGCCAAAGGTCAAGGTCCGTACGTTTGGGACTGTGAAGGAAAACGTTATTTTGATTTTCTATCGGCATATTCGGCAGTAAATCAAGGCCATTGTCATCCTAAAATAATCAAAGCCCTATGCGACCAAGCCCACGAACTGACTTTAAGTTCGCGTGCTTTTTACAACAACTGTCTTGGCGAATGGGAAAAATACATTACCGAATACTTTGGATATCAAAAAGTATTGCCAATGAACAGCGGCGCCGAAGCCGACGAAACGGCATTGAAATTGGCACGGCGTTGGGGTGTGGTCAAAAAAGGTATTCCCAACGATGAAGTGATGATTGTATGCTGCGAAGGCAACTTTCATGGTCGTACCATTACCATTATAACCATGAGCAACGATCCCGACTCGTATGCCAACTATGGACCTATGACTCCGGGATTTATACGCATTCCATACAACGACCCGGATGCTTTGGAAAAAGTAATGCAACAATATGGCGACAAAATATCCGGTTTCCTTGTAGAGCCAATACAAGGCGAAGCAGGTGTGTATGTTCCAGATGATGGATATTTGAAGAAATGCTACGATATTTGCAAAAAATACAACGTTTTGTTTATGGCCGACGAGGTACAATGCGGTATAGCACGTACAGGAAAGATGTTGGCCTGCGACCACGAAAATGTTCGTCCCGATATACTTATACTTGGCAAAGCACTTGGAGGTGGAGTATTCCCGGTATCATGTGTATTGGCCGACGACGAAATAATGCTTACCATAAAACCCGGCGAACATGGTAGCACATTCGGTGGCAACCCAATAGCCGCAAAAGTAAGTATGGCGGCGTTGGAAGTCATAAAAGAAGAAAACCTAATGGAAAAAGCCGAGTATTTGGGAAAAATATTCCGCGAAGAAATGAACAAGATAAAATCGGACATGATAGAAAAAGTTCGTGGAAAAGGTCTTCTTAATGCTGTTATTATAAAACCTAAAAACGGAAAACAAGCTTGGGATGTATGCTTAAAGATGAGAGACTTGGGTGTATTGGCAAAACCTACCCACACTCATATCATACGGTTTGCACCTCCTTTGGTAATAACCGAAGCCGAGTTGCGCGAAGCAATCAATATCATAAAAGAAGCAATTCTATCGTTTGATTAAGCTTAGTCGGCTTGCAAACATTTCTATATCCGACAAGTAAAAAAACTTTTAGCACTTACCTAAAATAATTCTTTACTCAACCGAAACGACTTGTAATATTCTCTATTACAAGTCGTTTTCTATTTATAAAATCCACCCATAAGCGACCTCACTTCACTCCCATTTTCAAGATTATTGCGCCCTTCGTATAATCATATTTCTGTCATAACCACACCATAGAGTTGCAATACCTATATACAGCATAGTTTCCGGATATATATATTGAAACTTTGCAGTATATACTAAAAAACTTTATTTCCCATATTCAAAAACTTGCCTATACATATCCGCAAAGTCATTTTCATGACATGAAAGTATAATTTCACGTCATGAAAGTATACTTTCAAGTCTTGAAATAATACTTTCAAGACTTGAAAATAGTTTTTTGAATATATATAGAAAACTTTCTGAATATACTTTACGAACTTTTTAGATATTCAAGTTTAATTTTCTGAATAACTGCTTTTACCAATACACCCGGGTGCTACATTGCATTTGTGGGACTACTATGTCAATGACGCATAAAAAAAACGAACAAAATGATGCCTTGTTCGTTTTTTTTATGTAGGATATTGCGCATTATCACGCACTTACTCCTCTCTACACTCGTAGCTTTTGTAGCTATTTCCTTCGTTGTCTACCAAAGTGGTAACAGCTGTATTGCCGGCATTTTCTACGCAAGATGTGCCTCCCACTGCTTTAAAACGTGTTTCCCATTCCCATATCGTACCATCAGTATTTTGCGAACGCGAAGTACATACACAAGTCTTGGCACACGCCCCAAACAATATCGCAATTAAAGCCATTGCCGATAAAACAGATATTCTTTTCATATTATTATACATTTTATTTAGCGTAATATTTTGTATATAAACGATGAGATATCCATTTAAGTATACTTTCCAGTATTTTTTTATTTCATTGATAAATAACATATATAATTGGTGACACTCTCATTGATTAAACATCAGTAGTATGCGAAAGTATCATATCTAACAATAAAACGGCTGTTTCGCTTTCTTCTTTTTGCTCCCCTTTCGGCTTCCATGCCACTATAAATCTTATACTTGAAGACTTTACATTGTAACCTTTTGTTATCCATTCTTGTAATTCATCTTGCATGGATACAGAAAGTTTAGCTATTGACATATTATTTATTGGATTATAAAACATATTATTCCTATATATTATAGTTTGGCCACTGCGTAATGATAATATTTCTCTCTTTATATTCTTGAAAAAACCTAAATACACATCTTTGTGAGATAGTTGTAGTACAACTTCTTCCGGCATAGAATATATTTTTTGGTCTACTATATACTGATCAGTATTTTTATTAGAGAAACAATCACAATTAGTATGTATAAATAAACGATTTTTTGCCCGAGTCATTCCGACATAGTATCTACGTAACAATGTATCATCTTTAGAATAATTATCAGATATAAGCATGTATACATCATCAAATTCTTTTCCCTTTGCTTTGTGTATTGTTGATACAACAACATCTGAATTAGATATATCACAAAAATCTTCTACAGATGATTCAAAAATAAATTCTTTAAAATCGCTAAAGTATTTTGTTTTATTTGTTTGTTCGAATAATTCTATACATTTTTTCACATAGAAAATACTTGTACTAGTATTGTAAAGTTTATATGTGGCAGATTTAGCCTCTTCCCATATTTGGTCGATGATAAGTGGAGTTTTTACATTTTTACTCAGATACTTCAAGAAGTATTTAATCTCTGCTAAATTGGAGAATCTAAATCCATCCATAGACTGAATTAATGTACTTTTAATTCCATATTTTCTCAACAACGCCACCATTATTACAGCTTCTTCATTGGTTTGAGTAAGGATACACGAAGAACCCAAACCTCTATTTTTAATCAAATTATCAACTATAGGTTGATAGATATACATAGATAAATGATAAGTTACAGATACCCAACCATCACTATTTTTCATAGAGATAATAGGCGATGTCTTCATTCTTTGGGTGATATTTTTTGCAAACTCATTCGCAAAACTAACAACCCGTTTAGAACTCCTATAGTTTTCTGTCATTTCGATAAATCTACTTCCATTTTCACTAGATAACTGATGCATATATTTTGAGTTAGAACCTCTAAACTCATAAATATTCTGATCGTCATCGCCAACAGCGATAACTCTCATCTCCTCATTAGCTTTCATTAAAGCTCTAACAAAAGAATATTCATCTTCGCTCATATCTTGAGCTTCATCTATAACTAAAACAGATTTACCTATCCTATTAGGTTCTACTTCTCCATTTTCAATCATCTCTGTTGCTGCAGATACACACTTTTTTACATCCTCCAAATTACCAATCCGTCCCAATAAATCAAAACAATAAGAATGGAATGTTTTTATTTCTACAAAATGTGCTGCATTACCAATTAATTCTATAAGCCGTTGTTTGAATTCGGTAGCAGAAGCTCTCGAAAATGTAAGCATCAATAGTTGTTCATGCTTAACATCTTCAAGTAGTAAAAGAGAAGCTAATTTATGTACAAGTACTCTTGTTTTACCACTTCCTGGCCCTGCTGCAACAACAATACAACGAGATTCTTTGTCCGAAATAATCTCCATTTGTCGTTTGGATAACTGACCAAACAATTGCTTGTATTTTTGAGGTGTTAAGTTTCGCTCTATTTCTTTCACCCGCTCGCCCTTAAAATACTTTGTTATAAACTTCTTATAATCCATCTGAAAATAATCTTGAACGTATTGCAGTGCAGCATTATAATCTTTAACCATCAAGTTTGCATATTCTCCAACAATATGTACCTGTTGTATTTTTTGTTTGTAAAATTCATTGAGCATTTTATAATCTTCCACCTTATACCTCGACTTGTTATCTTTAATCCTTTTTATATCCATAGCATTATAAAGGACTAAAAATCCACCTTCAAGTTTAAGTGCGCCTATTTTTGAAAGATATAGAAGTGCTTCTTCGACATCTTCTATTTGAAAATTATTAAACTCTGTAAATAATGTTTTATTTGTTGATTTTATTTGATTTAAAAGTTCTACTATAGAGAATTGTATAGTGAGATTAGTCTTTTCGTCAGTGGAATTTTCTGTTGATAATTTGTATAACCAATCTATAATAAATCGACTTATTTCTAATCTTTTTTTGAATCTATTTATAGCTGAATCTAGATCTAATAAACGAATGATTTCTATATTCTGTGAATTATCTTCCTTTTTTCGTATATATCCCATTATTGTGAGAAAATATAAAAGAGTTCTAATATTCTTTTCTTTAGAAGACAAAATTCCATCATTAATAGCATTATCATTTAATTGTTTATATGATATAGTAGAGTTATTTTCTAACGCTTTGGAAAGAAAGTAATGTTCTAATTTTGCAAAATCTTCAAGAAGTTTTTTTGATTTACGTTCATTAATTTCATCTTCATGAAAATGAACAGAGATATCTTTACTATCTTCCAAGATACCTTCTTGTCTCATACGTTCTACTACAGAAATTACCTCTGCTTTTGTTAGTCCAAGTATATCTGCCAAATAATCTATCCTTGATTCACCTTCTCCATCTTGAGACTTCGCTTTATATTTTTGAGAAATTAAAGATTTTATTACTCTTACAGTTTTTTCAATTTCATCGCCGGAAAATAAAGTAGAATTAGAAATTCTATCCCTTGCTTCTTCCATATTTTTCACAGTGATACCTGTGGCATATACATGAGGAACATTGTTACCACGTTCTATGTATCCACCTTGTTCCAAAGTAGACAATGCTGCTCTAACTCTTGTTTCTATATCAGAAACAGAGTCATCCCATCCGGCTTGTCTTGCAATTTCTAAGGCAGAGCACGAAACTCTATTTCGTTTTCGTGTAAGTTGTTTTATAGACTTCCATATTTGTTGTATCTCACTTATACTCAACTTTGTTTGATTTAAAAGTACAAAATGCTTATCTAAATCATTATCACCATATAAAACATAGCATTGAGCATTTAAATGAGGATCTCTACCTGCACGACCTGCTTCTTGAACATAGTTTTCTAACGAATCTGAAATATCATAATGTATCACTAGACCAACATCCTTTTTGTCTACCCCCATACCAAAAGCTGAAGTTGCAACTATTATACGCACATTGTCTTTCATAAAAGCATCTTGGTTAGATATCTTTTTGTCAGAATTCATCTTGCCATTAAAAGGAAGTGCTTTATATCCATCCCTGGTTAGTTTGGTTGCGAGTTCCAATGTCCGTTTTGTACGTGAAACATATACTATTGTAGGACAATTTGATTCAGAAATAATCTGTCGAAGTTTCAGATATTTATCATCATCATTATTTGTATGGATTACAGAATAACGCAAATTTGTGCGAGAAGCACTAGATGCAAACATTTTTAATTCTAGATTAAGTGTTTGTTTAAAGTAGTCACAAATATCTTGAATTACTTTTTGTTTTGCTGTAGCTGTAAAACAAGAAATAGGAATTGGCTTTTTACATTTCTTCTTCTTTTGATATTCACTGATAAACTTTCCTATATAAAGATAATCTACTCTAAAATCATGACCCCATGATGAAAAACAATGAGCTTCGTCTATTACAAATCTTACAACATTACGAGATATTAAAATTCGTTCAATAGTTTTTGAACGAAGCATTTCCGGAGCAATATATAATATTGATGCTTCTCCATCTTGAACTCGTTGTATAGATAACGACTTTGTGAGTGGATCTAACAAACCATTTATAGTTACCACATCTGTCAAACCTCTTTCTGAAAGGTTGTCTACTTGATCTTTCATTAGAGATTGTAACGGAGAAATAACTACTGTAAGTCCATGAACTGTTTGTCCTTGTATCAATGCCGGCAACTGAAATGTAAGAGATTTACCTCCTCCTGTTGGAAATATAGCCAATAACGATTCATCATTAAGAGCTGCTTTGACTGATTTTTCTTGCAGATTCTCTCCATCATAAGTACGAAATTGGTCGTAACCAAAAAAAGATTTTAAATTATAATGAGCATCTAGTTGCCTATTACAATAGGAACACCCTATTGAACAATGTTTATTACGTAGCGTTTTCAAAACATATTCAACATCCGGATAATTCTTGAGAATCCAACCAGGAGTAATTGACTGTTTATCCGATGTATCTATAATAGCTAAAGCATAAGACAATTCACATGGATATTTAGAAACAAGACTAGCAACATCTGCATTACTACAAATCTTTCCATCGTAAGTTTCGATTATAAGTTTAGGTAAATCTTTTACCTTATAATCTTTTTCTACAATACTTATAAAACCCGAAAATTCTTTTTTATCCCTTAGTAATGAATTGAATATTTTGCGTTTATAATCAGGAAGTAAATTCCATGCGGATATTTCATCATATAATAAATCTTGTGCTTTTTTACAATCGTTTATTGGATTATTGGCACTATCGGTTATTAATTTATCATCCTTAACTAATTTATGATAGGGACGTTCAGGAAATAATAATGGCGAAACATAAAGAGTATCTATGAGTATATGGGGAATCTTTTTATCACCAAATAGATATTTAGCATCGTGATTAACTATATTGTGTCCGCAAATATATTTGACATTTTGAATAAAATCCAATAATCCATCTTTTGATGTGTTGTGGTATATAGCATTGTCATGACGAATAGCTCCGATATCATGTATTTTATTAGAATTAATTCCTACTTCTACATCAATGAATGCATAATTAGAAAAATCAAGCGACTCATAATCGTTATTATTTGAATCTTGTTCTCTTTTGTTGTTACCTATAGATTTTATTCTATCCCATATTGACATATACTCGAGTTTTATATTTTGTGTTGTATATTGAAGTAAGTATTAATAATATTATGATAATACTATGAAAATATAGTAGATATTAAAGCAATTATGAATATAATAACCGGATAAAACAACACAGCTAGAATAAGAAACAAACAACCACAACCACAGCCTGTTTTCATAAAAAAATCACCTATAATTTCATATATAAGCTTTAATAATTCTCCACCCATAGTAATCTATTTTTAAAAATAACGAACTTATTTTATATTTATTGCTTCATACTCCTTATACAATAGTTTGTCACTGTTATTCATAGGATCAATCCTAGTTCTTTCAATCGTTCCAAATTATACTTTATACCATGTTCTGTAGCACTCTTGATATTTTCTGTAAGTTCTTTGCGCGAAGCTTGTGGATTTTTCTGCAAGTATTGCAATATATCTTCTTGTATTTTAGTAAGTTTAATACCGGTTTTCTGGGTAGTTTTCTGGGTAGTTTTCTGGGTAGTTTTTCTGTCCAAATACGTCTTTTTTTTAACTAGTCATAACGATATAAACGATACTGCAACTCTGTTGCAATGGCTAAAAAAGAGCCTTTCTTTATTGTTTCAGTAGCATTTCCAGTCTATGCGATTTAGCTTTCAAAACTCCCATACTTACTACCCAAAACTACGGCACTTTTGCTTCAAAACTCCCATAGTTACGACCCGTAAACCGCATGGTTTTGCATCGTAAGTTGCATAGTTTTATTTTTAGAGTTGGGGACATCGAAAAATTGACGGTATACCATCGTTGTCGGCATACCCGGGTATAAATGCGTTGACAGTATACTGCCAAAAAGATAAAACCCGGGTTTTGTAAAAACATACTCCCAATTGATGGCAAAATTACATCACGAGGAAAATTTTACTACATCGGGAGGAAAATATAATTACATCCCGATGAAATTTCACCTACATCGCGATAAAAAATAAGGGCAATCCCATAGAGATTGCCCTTATATGTAAACAACTGATTATATGTTACTGTACAACTATTTCGTCGATAAACAACCAAGCCGGTTCGCCGGCACTAACGTGCCATTCGGGCATCTTGCCGTAGTTTACGGCTCTTACTCGTACATAGCGTGCTTGTGCATGGCCGTTTACAACAAAGTTTGCTGTGGTTACATCTTGTTCCACGTAGGGGTGTTTGTTTTCGTATTCACCAAATGGCACAAAGTTTTCGCCATCATTGCTTACCTCTACCACCATCTTTCTTGGATAGAATATCCATGGGCGACATTCTTGCAAGAAACCTGCTGATACTTTTGTTACAGGTTTGGTTTTCAAAAGGTCTATTGTTACATAGCAGTCGTCGCCCCAAAAGCCTTGCCAACCTCCAAGTCGGTAGTTGCTGTTGCCTCTGAAGTTGTCTATCAACGATTCGTCTCCGCGATCGGAATATTGTGGTTGATAGTTGGTGTGGTAGGTAATCTTTTTGTCTTGCGAGTATTTTACCAAGTTGCATTCTGCCACTTTGCTGTAGCCGTCGGCTTCGTTGTATGCCACTGCTTTTATCGAAGCGTTGTTTTTAAGTAGCATAGGTTCGGTATATCTTGTCGAAGCTGTAGTAGGCTCGCTGCCATCTGTAGTGTAGTAGATAGCGTTGTCTTTTTCGCTCGAAGTGCATTTTATTTCAAGCAAAATGGAATCTTTGAACACCTTCGACGATGTGGAGAAGTATGGTACTGTTGTAGCTTTGGCATCTATCTTGCTTGTAGGACAATCTTCTTTTGCCACACCAAACTCCATGTTAGGTTTGCTGCTCATGGTAAATTCTATGGTAGCACCGTCTTTGATGTCGTTGTAAGTGATGTATGATTTGGTGTAGTCGTTGCCGTTAAGCTTTACAGATTTTATGTATTTGTTGTTGTCGCTTTGGTTTTTGGCTACTATAACTATATCTTTTCCATTTTCGAGATGTATGGTAGCTTTGTCGAACATTGGCGAACCAAACACATATTGGTTGTCGCCGGGACATACGGGATAGAAACCTAAAGCACTCATTACATACCATGCACTCATCTGTCCGCAGTCTTCGTTACCGCAAAGTCCGTCGGGTTTAGAGGTGTATAATGTTTGCATAATCTTTCTGGTAAGCTCTTGAGTCTTCCATGGTTTGCCCAAATAAGCGTAAAGATAAGCAGCGTGGTGGCTTGGCTCGTTGCCGTGTGCATATTGTCCTACCATACCTGTAATATCCACTTGTTTGCGTCCACCCATATCCGACGAGGTGTTGAACAACGAATCCAAGAAGCTTTCCATCACATCGTTTCCACCTCTCATGGCTACGAATGTTTCAAAATCGTGTGGCACGTAGGTGCTGTATTGCCACGAGTTACCTTCGGTAAAATGGTTGTTTACTTCGGTTGGGTCGAATGGTTCAAGGAATCCGCCGTTTATCTTGGCTCTCATAAATCCGTCTTCGTCCAATATGTTTTTCCAGTTTTGGCAACGTGTCATAAATTCGTTGTACACAGCAGTGTCACCAATTTCTTTGGCAAACATGGCTATACACCAATCGTCGTAGGCATATTCCAAAGTCTTGCTCACGCTTTCGTGTTCCATATCGCCAGGCACATAGCCGTATTTTCCATATTCCGGACGTCCCAATTTAGGCAGTTTTGCCGAATGCACCATAGCTTGAAGCATTTCTTGTTTGTCGTAGTTACATATACCTTTCATGTAAGCATCTAATATAACAGGTACAGAGTGGTAGCCTATCATACACCATGTTTCGTAGGCCGAAAGTTCCCATACCGGTAGCACTCCCCCTTGTTTATAGAAGGTCATGAACGAATAAAGGAAGTCTTCGGTACGTTTTTGGTCTATTATATTCAATAGAGGGTGCAATGTGCGGTAAGTGTCCCAAAGTGAGAAAACAGTGTAAACCTCTCTCCCATTGTCTACGGTATGTATTTCTTTGTCTTGTCCCAAGTATTTTCCATCTATGTCGGTAAATGAATAAGGAGCAGTAAAAGAGTGATACATTGCAGTATAGAAGTTTTTCTTAATTTCTTCGTTGTCGCTTTCTACTTCTATCTTTGAAAGTTCTTTGTTCCAACAGTTATAAGCATCGTTTTTCACCTTGTCGAAGTCGAAACCTTCTATTTCCATTTGATTGTTGGCAGCACCATCTTCATCTACTGCCGATATTGCTACTTTCAAAACTACTTGCTTAACGCTGTCTGCAAAGTATACAAGGGCCTTGCAGTTGTCGCCTGTTATTTGCTCTACTTCTGTAGTCAGGCTGTCGTTTGTGTAGAACTTAACACCTTCGATAGGTGTAGATGTTTCTAAAGAGAATGCTATGTACTGTTCGGTGTTCCAAGCTGTAGACACTCTATATCCCGACAATGACTTGCCATCATATTTAATTCCCGACGACAAAGTCTTGTCTCTGTGTTGCATATCCACCACAATACCTTTCTTACCATCGGTGGGGAAGGTGTAGCGATGCACACCTACATATTTGCCTGCAGTAAGTTCGGCTTCTATTCCGTTGTTCAACAATACGGAGTAGTAGCCCGGAATAGCTGTTTCGTTTTTGTGCGAGAACGCTGCCGAATATTCAGTGTTTTTTACCGAACCTTCGCCTTCGAATGGCATTACAAGCACATCGCCATAGTCGGAACAGCCTGTTCCGCTAAGGTGTGTATGTGTGAAACCATATACCACAGTATCGGAATAGTGGTATCCAGAGCATCCGTCCCAACCATCCAAACGAGTGTCGGGGCTTAGCTGAACAGCACCGAAAGGCACTAATGCTCCCGGGAAAGTGTGTCCGTGGAAGTCTGTACCTACTAGTGGGTCGGCATATTCTACAGGTTGTTTGTTGCTACCTTTGTTACATGCTGTTGCCAACAATAGAGCAGCACTCACTATCAAAGATAATTTTCTTATTTTCATTACTTGCTATTTTAGTGTATTTATTATTTTATTTAAAACATATATCCAATCTTGATGTATAGGTTCGACATCTTTCCATTGTCGGCTTTGTTAAGTGGTGTAGCCCAATCAACCGACACTATAAAGTTTTCGTTCATTGCCACCTTAAGTCCTATACCGGCCGAAAGGTGTGGTTTGTATATCAGGCTTTCATCAAAGTTGAAGTAATTACCCAAAGTATTCATATCAAAAGATGGGTCGTTCTCTCTGATGTTATTTTCTACTTGTTCTTTGTTTATGTCGTATGGTTGCAACACCATTCCTGCGTCAAACAAAGGGTTTATACCTATATAGAAATTCTCCTTCCCTACTTTAAAGTTCCAAAGTTTCAATCTAAGTTCCACATTGGCAAAAGCAAAACCATCGGAAAGTATTCTATTGCGAACTATACCCCTAAGCGAGTTACCCCCTCCCAAACCTTCGTATATAACACGTTGGATAAACAAAGTATTCATATAAGTATTGAGATAGAATGGGCTTTTGCCTGCAAGTGTAAGTTGTGTTCCCACGCGGTATGCCAACGATATATTTTCTGTGATAGGTATATATTGACGGAAATTGAAATTAAACTTTAGGTTGTTGTAGTCCTTCATATCGCCAAAAGCGGCAGTGTATGTTAAAAAAGCGTCGGTATATATACCTCTCGAAGGGTTTTGTTGTTGGTTGCGAGTATCGTATGTAATACCACCTCTAAGATAAGGATGCCATCCTCCATTGGCTTCGTTGTGTGGAATTATATCCCATAACACATATTTCTCGTATAGGCCGGCGGTGTCGGGCAATTGGTCTTCGGCATCTTTGCCTTTGTTAAGCATATCCACATCCACATTTCCAATCTTGTATCCAAGCACCCCTGCACCGGCATTCCAATACCAATTATTGGACAAAGCACCTTGTATATCTGTGGCGAAACGGAAAAGGTCGCGCTTCATCTTATAGAAAGCACGGCTCACATACATATCGCTTTCGTCGTTGGTCCAGTCCGGATTGTATACAGCCTGATAGCCGTTAAAACCATAAAAGTCCGACAAAGCATCGGGAAGATACGACATATCCACAGTAAGACGATGATTTGGAATTAAGAATTTGGAATCGTAGAAAAATCGAAACACTCCATAGCGTTTGGTGGTATAGGATGCTTCCAAATACAAGGAATGTAAATATTCGGGATAGGTAGAGCCGTCTCCAAAATAATAGATATTGGTCAAAGCACCATACTGAAAACCATAGTCGGCATCGTATGATACACTTGGCAATGCACCAAAAGTCCAACCTTTGCGTATATTCTTATTTGCAACAGTATCGGTATTTTGCGCCATAACAGCAGTCGCACAAACCAATAAGAACGAGGCAATAAATATCTTTCTCATATTTCTGTTTATTTTCATTGTATGTATATCCATTCTTTTACATGTAAAGATGTAAAAACAAAAGCCCTATCAATTGCCTTGATAGAACTTTTGCTATATAATTTCAGACTATAAAGTTGGCAATATCACCGATAGTAGAATACCTAAATATGTACCTACTGCGTAGCCTATCAATCCAATAACAATACCGCTTATAAGCACTTTCTTGTTCTTCATGGCTCCTACCACAGGCGGTATAAACGGAGGCGAACACAACATACCCACGATAGCCACCGTAAACAAATCGCCACTTACTTTGAACAATCTGCACAAAAGGAAATGTACAAATATCGATAAGCACAATACGACCAATACAAACCAGAATACGTTGAACACTTCGTTATTTATAGCTTGTATATTGAACTGCGATGCTACTACAATGCTAAATATTAGAATAAAAAACATTCCCAATTCGAAAGTCTTTGGCAACTCTCGAACCTTTTGGTTGAACGATGCTAATATTCCAAGAGTAGTTATAGTAAGGATGACTACAAGTTCGTTAAGCTTTCCTGTTATCAATAACGATAAGCCGGCACCTATTGCCATAAATAAAAATGAAATACCAAGACCTAGAAGCGTTTTTGGGAAAGTGTTCTTTTTGAACATACCTTTATAACTTTCAAAACTTCCATTCTCTAAGTCTTCGCCATTTATTTCTACTGTAATACTTTTATCGGAGTAAGGCAAAAGTTTGCGGAATATTCTAAATCCACCAGCTATAAGAAATACTATAAAGGGGAATGTTATAAGCATTTCGAAAGTAAGGCTAGTGATAAGCAAATTCGGATCAATATTCAATGCTTTGCCTATAGCTGCAAAATTCATTGTGCCACCAGTATATATTCCTACCATCAATGCCGACAAATCGGGCAAATCTTGTATTTTGGAACTTTTGAATATCAAGTAGGAAATGATTACAGATACAACTATTGCTATCAAACCACAAATCAATGCTGTAAATGTTTTAGGCAACGATTTGGTCCAAAGTTTGAAGTTGCAGTTGAAAAGCATTAGCGGAATAGCCAATGGCACTGTTATATTCATAAACCAATCTTGCAGTGTTCGCATTTCTACACTTTCCGATGGCGTTGGAAACAATCCACTTAAAGCCATTACAATACCTACAAGATAGGCAATCAGAACTGTTCCAATCTTTTGTACAATGACAAATTTTTGAAACAAAAGGATAATAATTACTGGGAAAAGTAAATAAATGAGTACTGCTGTTATCGTCATATACAAGTATTTCGTTAATAAAAAAATAAAGTCCACTTCACTTATAACAATAGAAGTGGACTTTTTGCAATTATGTATTATTAGTTTTCTTTTATGTTTGGCAATTCTAGGCCAAGACCTTTCTTAGCGTCAACTCTCTTCAAGATAATACCTATTATCAATGCTGCAATACCTAAGCAAGCAAGCATTACCAATGGCCATGTATAATCTAATTGAGTTGCATCTGTTACACCTGGATTTGTTTTATCCAATACTTTACCGATAAGTAATGGGAATAACCATAAACCGATATTTTGTATCCAGAATATCAAAGCGTAAGCCGAACCAATGATTTTTTCGTCAACTAGCTTTGGAACACTTGGCCACAACGAAGCAGGTACTAATGAGAATGAAGCACCCAACACTAGAATAGTAATGTAAGCCACTATAGTTCCTCCAATAGCACTACCTTTAAACATAGGAAGTATGAACGCAAATGTCAAGTGACAAGCTATTAGCAATAGAGAACCTATCATAAGCATAGAAGCTGCTTTACCTTTGCGGTCTACATAGCTACCAAGTATAGGAGTAATAGCTACAGCCAACAATGGGAATACTGCAAATATTGTTTCGGCAGTACCTCTCATGTATCCCATTATACAGTATGCAACCAAAGCAACACCTGCTATGCACATAAATGATACTTTCAAAGATTTTTTCTTCATAAAGTTGCTTACGAATGCAAATACAGCAACAACAAGCATTATAACATATTGTACAATAGTTACAGCATCACCAGCCCAGAACGAGCCTTGTTCAGGAAGTTGAAGTGTAAGGTTACATTGTAACATGTTTACAGCATATTTTTGGAATGGGAAAATAGCCGAGTAATATAGTACACAAAGCAATGCCACTAACCAGAATCCCATGCTAGAAAGAATCTTGCCAAGGTCGCTTATTTTGAATGGGTCGTCTTTTTCTTCAGCTTCTCCTGTTTGAGCATCTAATTTCTTATCCATGAAGAAATAAACGATGAACATTATCAAAGCTATGCACAATAATACAACACCGAAAGCAACTGAACGAGCAACATCAACATCGCCACCAAGTTTAGCAAAGAAAGGTGAGAATATCATACATGTAGCAACACCTAAACGAGCCAATGCCATTTCCGAACCCATAGCCATAGCTGTTTCGCGTCCTTTAAACCATTTTACAATACCACGAGACACTGTAATACCAGCCATTTCAACACCACAACCGAATATCATAAATCCAATAGCAGCAACTTTGGCCGAAGCAGGCATACCTTCGTAGAAAGGAGATACACCCAACTCATCGAAACCAGGTATATAATTCAAATGTTCGGTAAACCATACTTGCAAAGAGCTTGTTGCAAAAGCATCAGTTACTGCATACCACTTGATTGCAGCACCTACAAGCATTACAACACCCGACAAAAGAGCGGTAAAGCGTACACCCATTTTATCAAGTATGATACCGGCAAAAATCAAGAAGAATACAAAAACATTCAAGAATGTTTCAGATCCTTGCATTGTTCCAAAGGCTGTAGAATCCCATCCTCGTGTTTCTTGCATTAAATCTTTGATTGGAGATAAGATGTCCATAAAGATATATGAACAAAACATGGCCAAAGCCAACAACAGTAAAGCTATCCATCTAATAGCAGCACTGTCTCTTAATGTAGCTATTTTTTCTGTCATCTCTATTTGTTTTAGTTATTGATGGAAACGACATAAAGTCGCAACCATGCTCAAATAATTTACTTATATTAAAATGCAAAGTTACGTATTTATTTTTAATTACAAAGTCTTTTTTATTCACTTTGTATCCAATAAGCTAAAAACCAATATAATCAAAAATAAAAAAGAAGAGACTTAGAAGGTATTAGTGGCACTATTTGTTTGTTTTCTTGTAACAAAAAGAGCAAAAAATAAGGTAAAAAACAAGCATCCTGCTGCAGTTTCCAATGTATCTTCGCTAATAAACGACACCATGACCACACAGAAATATGCCATAAACAAAAGAGAATCGAATAGTTTTTCTTTCCGTACAGCATTAATAAATAAGAGAATAATAATACTCGTTCCCACTAGTCCAAAGGTCAACAATAAAGTTAAGTATTGGTTATGGGTACGCATATTACTATCTTTCAGTTCGGAATTATTCTTTATTAAATTGTTACGTATTTCATCTGCAACATCACCTGTTCCTACACCCAACCATGCATTCTGAGATATAATCTCGCAAGCATTCTTCCATAGTTCAATTCGTTGCAACATAGAAAAATTCTTCACACCACCATACACCTTGTAGTTTTCGCATTCAAACAACATCCTGTAAATCATTTGTTCAACAATAGTACCATAGGCTTCGTAATAGGTGGCTTTGCCATCTTCTATAGCTTGAATATCATAGTTAGTCAATGCTTTAACACCTACGCTATCTTTGGTCAATCCTTTTGAATTGAGATACCTTATTAATGTAGGCTCTATTGGGTAGCCATTGGGAGTAATGTAGTCCAATGGTTTGTTGCTAATCTTTCTCCATTCCTCATCTAATTCGTTATAGCATATATAATTGTTTATA
>JAFZFU010000066.1 GCA_017555745.1 Bacteroidales bacterium | reverse complement strand
TTAAACTTGCACCCTCAAAATAGTGCATTCTCACGATGTCTATTTTCTCATCGTACTTGAAATTTTCTCTTCTTTTTCTTTTGGTTTCTTTATTCATATTTTGTTGACTTTTGTGTCAACTTTTTTCAGCACAAGACACACCTTCGGGGTGATATATACTTACTGGGTGATCGATGGCATGAGGTAGGTGTTTTATAATACGCACTTTGCGGTTGGCATTGGCTGCTGCTGTAAACACCATGGTTTGGAAATCTTCTTTACTTACAGCTTGAGAACAAGAAAAAGTGAATATTAAACCACCGGGTTTTATCTTTTCGATGGCACGTTGGTTTATATTTTTGTATCCTTTTAGTCCTTGTTGTAAGCTGCGATGATTTTTGGCAAAGGCCGGAGGATCTAAAATTATTATATCGTAATTACTATCTATTTCAGATAGATAGTGTAATACATCTAAAGCAACACTTTTGTGGTTGGCATTATTGAAATTTAGCGAAACATTGCGGTCGCATAGTGCGATGGCTTTCTTTGAAATATCTACTGTTTCTACATACATGGCATTACCTCGTAATGCACTAAGTGAAAAACCACCTGTATATCCAAAAGTATTCAATACTCTTTTGCCTTCTGACAACGAGCGTACCAAAGCACGATTTTCGCGTTGGTCGATGAAAAAGCCTGTTTTTTGTCCTTCGTAAAAGTTGATGATAAACTTATTTTCGTCTTCTTTAATTTCCCATTCTTCGGGTGTGGCGCCCCAAATATATCCATCGGTACTATCTCCGGATGGTAGGGTAGAGGAACTCTTGTCGAAAACAGCTACAAGTTTTTCTCCAAGTAATTCGCGCAATACATCTGTAAACAACGAAAAGTTTTGATGCATGCCTTCTGAATGTGCTTGTAAAACAACTATTCCGTTGTAGTAGTCGACTATAAGTCCCGGCATAAAGTCTCCCTCTCCATTTACAAGTCTAAACACGTTGCTGTTCGGATTATCAAAGAAACCAAAACGCTTGCGATAGTTTATGGCTTGCTCAAAGCGTTCTTTCCAAAATGCGTAGTCGATATTAGGAGAGTCAAAACTTAGTATTTTTACTATAATACTCTCATTTTGAAAATGTCCCGTTGCCAAATATTGTTTCTGACAGTCATATATATCCACCAAATCGCCTACGGTAGGCTTGCCTTCAATTTTCTTTACGGCACCCGAAAATACCCAAGGATGTCTTCGATATAATGATTTTTCTTTTCCTTCCTTCAGATATAGTTTATAGTGTTGCATAGTATAATTATTTTTATTTTATTATCGATTTAAGTAATACTGATTAAATATTTAGTTTATAGTGTTTTGAATATATATAATTAATCTTCTTGTTTGCTGCAATCATAGATGGGAAATAGAGTTGAAGAGACATTTGAAATTTCAACTCGTCTTCTATCCATCTATATCGAATAGACAAGTAAGCCAAACAATATGCTGACAAAACTTTTATTGCATTGCCTGTTTTGGAGTTTAGTAAATTATCAAACAGTGTTTCTATTATGCTGTCCCAGTTGTAATTTTGTACATAATCATAGCCTGTTACTTTCTTTTTCTTTTTAAAGTAATTCTCTAGATAAATAAATATAATCTTTGAAAAACAGCGTTTATGAGTGTTGTATGTTAGTGTTGGTAATAGTTCTAATATATCAAAAAATAGTGGCATGCATAACTCCATGTCTTTTTTGGCTATTTTTTCCAATGCCCACGCCGAATGTAATTTCACATTTTTGTCGGTTCCATTCACTATAAGGTCAAAAAGCTCTGTTATGGTTCCTTTTCCGCTGCATATGTCTTCTACAACAATTTCAATATTGAGTTCGTATATGCTTTTACTCATTGTATCCGATATTTCATCTTTAGTCATAGTGCAGGAATATAGTGTTGATTAATAATGGTATTATAGGTTTCTGTATAGGATATATTGAATCTTATGTGTAAGGTATATATGTTAGTTGAGGAATATATATATGTTGTGAATATAGGATATATATCAAATTTTGTGCAAGAATAAGGCTTTTTACTTTTATTCTCTCCCTGATATCGCACTCCAAAGTAGTGGATAGGCTTTTTTAGTTGTAGTATATTGCCTATATATAAAGTATGGAAATATTCAGTATTTATCTTATTTTTCAGCAACATATATTTGTAATAGTGTATTTAAGTATTCTGTATCTCGTTTGCAAAAATACGTATTTTATTCGAAATATTTTTCTCATCGCGGCAAAAAATATATAAGATTTTCTTTTAAAGAATCCGATTGAATAGTATTTTCTACGAGTACAAGTCTATAGAAATACTATATTTTACATTTGTAACAGCTATCTTTTATGATACATTTGTAACAAATGTAAATCTTTTGTTGATAACTTTTGTAACATTTGTTGATAGTTATTAAATTATAACTGCCTAATACTTTAATATAACTGAAACTCAGTGGATTTTTAAGAATATATAAAGTTGTGAATTAGAAAAATGGCCTTTTACTATGCTTTTTTGCATTATATTCGGTTATATTATTTATTATATTGTAAATAAGTATAATATCAAATATATATTAAAGTATATAAATAGCACTTGTTTTTGCTTTACAGATGTAAATTATAAATTATTACAAATGTATTGAGATTATTATGTATCTTTGTAAACAGATTTGTAAAAAACGAAAATAATCTAACGCTATGATAGAGAGAATAAAACTTATATTGCAAGCTAAAAATATTTCGGTTGCACAATTTGCAGAAGATATAAATGTGCAACGTTCCCGTATGTCTCATATACTGTCGGGTCGTAATAGACCGAGTTTGGATTTTGTGATTAAAGTATTAAAGTGTTATCCCGAAATAAATCCATCATGGCTTATTTTAGGAGAAGGAGAAATGTATACCGGCGGAGTTAAGGAAAAAGAACAACTAAATCTTTTTTCGGCTGATGATATGTCTGTAGGAAAAGAAGTATCAGAACCTGATCCGGCATATGAAATCAAGTCAAACACAACCGGAATCACCGAGCCAAATAATGTTTTTAATGATGCAATAATAAACACTCATACCATTTTACATGAGCAAAAAACAATAGAGAGAGTAATGATATTTTATACAGATAAAACCTTTGTAGAGTATAAAAAGGGGTAAATAAAAGGTTTTGTGGCTATATTTTTCAATATATTTGGCTGTAAAAATAAATATTTTTGCTACCAATACTTATTTTATTATTTTGCAAATGATTATTTATTAACTTATTATCGAAAATGGTAAGAAAAAGTTTGTTTTAAATAAGAAATTCGTTTGTATATCCCACAAAAAAAACGTAATTTTGCACCCATAAAATGAATAATAAATAATATACAATAATACATTAGATATGCAAAAGTTACTTTTATTAGGTGATGAAGCAATTGCACAAGGATTCATCGATGCAGGTGGTAGTGCTATCAATAGTTATCCCGGCACACCTTCGACCCAGATTACTGAATATGTAATGAAATCGAAAGAAGCTAAAGAAAAAGGTATAGTAGCCAATTGGTGTGCTAACGAAAAAACTGCTTTAGAAGCTTCTATTGGAGTAAGTTATGCCGGAAAACGTGCTATGACATGTATGAAGCACGTAGGTTTGAATGTAGCAGGCGACCCATTTATGAATGCCGCTATTATTGGAACCAAGGGCGTTTTGATAGTAGTAGCCGACGACCCAAGTATGTTCTCGTCTCAAGATGAACAAGACAGCCGTTTTTATGGCCATTGGGCAATGATTCCAATGCTAGAACCGAGCGATCAACAAGAAGCATACGATATGGTACATTTTGGTTTTGAATTAAGCGAAACATTGTCTACTCCGGTATTGTATCGTATACCTACTCGTTTGGCTCACAGCCGTGCCGGTATCGTTCGTCGCGAAGCAAAAGCTCAAAATGAAATAGCTTTCCCTCAAAATCCAAAACAATTTGTATTGTTGCCTGCTAACGCAAAAGTACAATACAGAACATTGATTGACAAACAAGCTGATTTTACCAAATCATCAGAAGAATCAGGTTACAATAAATATATAGATGGTAGCGATAAAAAATTAGGTATCATTACTACGGGTATCGCTTACAACTATTTGATGGAGAACTTTAAAGATGGAAAATGTCCTTATCCTATAGTAAAAGTTGCTCAATATCCATTGCCTTATTCGTTTATCAATAAATTATATGACGAATGTGATGAAATATTGATTTTGGAAGATGGACAACCATTTGTAGAAGAGTTGATAAAAGGTTTCTTAGGCAAAGGCAAAAAAATAATGGGACGTTTGGATGAAACTATCCGCAGAGATGGTGAATTGAACGCCGAAAAAGTTGCCAAAGCATTAGGAATGCCTGTAAAAACTGGTGCTCCTATACCAGCAGTAGTTACCAATCGTCCTCCGGCATTGTGCCAAGGATGTCCTCACATCGATAGCTACAATGCATTGAACGAAGTGATGGCAGAATACAAAGATGGTAAAGTATTTGGTGATATTGGATGTTACACATTAGGATTCAACATGGGTGCTATCAATACTACAGTATGTATGGGTGCATCTATCACTATGGCTAAAGGTGCTTCGGAAGTGGGAGTATTTCCTTCGGTAGCTGTTATAGGTGATGGTACATTCGGACATAGCGGTTTGACAGGTTTGTTGGACTGTATCAACGAAAAAGCAAATGTAGTTGTAATGATTTTGGATAACGAAATCACAGGTATGACAGGAGGTCAACCATCATCAGCAAATAATAAATTGGAAAATATATGTATAGGTTTAGGTGTTGATCCAAAACATATCCGCACTATAGTTCCTTTAAAGAAAAACCACGAAGAATTTGTTCAAATACTAAAAGAAGAAATTGCTTACAATGGTGTTTCGGTGATAATACCTCGTCGTATGTGTTTGGTTGAAGCCAAAAAACATCTTAATAAATAATTGAAGTAATAAATATATAAAATTGAAAATAAGATGAAAAAAGATATATTGTTATGTGGTGTTGGAGGTGATGGTATAGTTTCTGTTGCAAAAATTATATCAGACGCTGCTTTGAATATGGGGCTACATTTGAAACAATCAGAAATTCATGGTATGTCGCAACGTGGTGGTTCAGTATTTTCGCACCTTCGTTTGTCGAGCGATGAAATTTATTCTGATGTTATTCCTGAAGGAAAAGTTGACATTATTTTGTCTAGCGAACCAATGGAAGCACTTCGTTACTTGCCATTTTTGGCTGAAGACGGATGGATAATAACAAACTCTACTCCGTTTATCAACATCAAGAATTATCCAGAGATTGAAAATGTGATGAGTGAATTGAAGAAAATTAAAAACTTGGTAGCTTTTGACGCCAACGAAATAGCCAAAGAAGTTAAAGCACGTGCCAACATGGTATTGTTGGGAGCTGCTGCTCCATTCTTGGATATAGAATTTTCTAAGTTAGAAGAAGCTATTCACCATATTTTTGATAGAAAAGGTGAAGAAGTAGTAAATTCTAACTTGGCTGCAATTCGCGCAGGTAAAGAAAACTCTGGAAAATAATTTGATTTATATTCATATAATAGCCGTTGCGTAAAAAAATTACGTAACGGCTTTATTTTGGTCATAGGTGATTGTTATTTGATAATTGGTTTCTTGCGAAATGAAAAACAATGTTGAAATAAATATAGATAAAAATGCAGGTTTTTGTTTTGGTGTCGTAGCAGCTATACATCGAGCCGAAGAAGAACTGTTGAATACAAACAAACTATATTGCTTGGGAGACATTGTGCACAACAATGTAGAGGTTGAACGTTTGTCCAAAAAGGGATTGTCAGTTATAACATATTCTGATTTTGAACAACTATCTGATGCCAAGGTATTTATTAGAGCCCATGGTGAACCTCCATCAACATACCAAAAGGCCAAAGAAAAGAAAATAGATCTTATAGATGCCACTTGTCCTATAGTGTTACATTTGCAACAACGTATAAAAAAAGGTTACGAAGAAATGAAAAACATAAATGGACAGGTAGTAATATTTGGTAAAAAAGGACATGCCGAAGTAATTGGATTACAAGGCCAAACAGATAATAGCGCCATAGTTATATCTTCAATAAATGAGATAGATAACATAGACATAACCAGACCGATACGTCTTTATTCCCAAACCACCAAAAGTAAAGAAGCGTATCAGGATTTGATAAAACTTATGGATAAAAAATGCAAAGATGCTCTCAACGAAAATTTTATAGCTTACAATACTATTTGTAACAGAGTTTCGAATAGGGCAGCTGAGTTGGTGGAATTTGCCAATTCGGTTGATATTGTTATTTTTGTATCCGGAAAAAACAGTTCGAATGGAAAGTACTTGTACGAACATTGCAAAAAAGTAAAAAATAATACTTTATTTATTTCTGATGAAAACGATTTGAAAGTAGAAATGTTTGAAGATGTAAAAAAAATAGGAATTACCGGCGCCACATCGACACCAATGTGGTTGATGGAAAAAATAGCAGAATGGTTGAAAAAAAATATATAGTACTATGTATTTAAAAGATATAAAGTTATCTAATTTTAAAAGTTATGGCGAAGTTGAAATTTCTTTTTCGCACAATATAAACTGCCTCGTTGGAAACAACGGAGTGGGTAAGACCAATTTGTTAGATGCCATATATTACTTATCTTTTACCAAGAGTTATTTTAATTCACTTGACAATCAGAATATAAAATATAACGAGCCTTTTTTTGCAGTGCATGGCAATTATGTGTTTTTGGATGTCGATACTCCTCAGCAAGTGTCGTGTATTCAAAAACGAGGACAAAGCAAACAAGTAAAATACAATAAAAAATTATATTCCAAAATATCTGACCATATTGGTAAGATACCACTTGTAATGATTTCTCCATACGACCAGGATTTGATTCAAGGTGGGAGTGAGGTAAGACGAAAGTTTTTGGATGGTGTTATTTCGCAAACAGATAATTTGTATCTCGAAGAATTGTTGCAATATCAAAAAGCATTGGAACAGCGTAATAAATTGTTGAAGAAATTTTATGAAGACAGATATTTCGATGAGGCGATGTTACAACTTTGGGATGAACAACTTGTACGTTTGGGAATGCCAATATATGAAAAAAGAACTCTGTTTTTGGAGAAATTTATACCTATCTTCAATAAGTATTATACTATGATTTCCGCTGTCGAAGAACCTGTTTCTATCGACTATGAGTCTCAGTTACACAATGAAATTTTTATTGATTTACTTCGAAATTCGTGGACAAAAGATGCTTATACACAGTATACTACAGTAGGCGTTCATAAAGACGATTTGATATTTAAACTAGGAGAGGAGTTGTTTCCCATTAAAAAGTTTGGCTCTCAAGGTCAGCAGAAAACCTTTGTATTAGCTTTGAAATTAGCACAATTTGAATATATTGCTGCCAGCAGGAATCTAAAACCGATATTGTTACTTGATGATGTATTTGATAAATTAGATATTTTAAGGGTAAAACAATTGATAAATTTGGTGGGAAGTGACCGATTTGGACAAGTGTTTTTAACTGATACACAGCAAGGAAGAGTTGAAGCAATATTTGAAGAATCGCTAATTGAGCATAAGATATTCAGCGTAGAAAGAGGTGAAGTAATTGTCCAAGAATAATAAAAAAATATCATGAAGAAGGATTCGAATGAACATACTTTGCAAGATCTTATGAAGCAAATGTTTAAAGACTGCGATATGATCGATAAAGTAAATGAAATGGATGTTATAAAAACTTACCGGTCGGTAGTTGGTGATTTAATATCAAAATTAACTCAAGATATTAAATTATCTGACAAAACTTTGTATGTAAAACTAACTTCGGCAGCTTTGCGCAATGAACTTTCGTATAAAAAACAAGATCTTATAACGCGAATAAATACCGAATTAAATTCTGAAGTAATAACTTCAATAATTTTTCAGTAAGCATAAATCAATTATATTTTACTTTTTCGGAATTCCTAGAAATTTCTAAACCTCGCTAGACTGCGATAAATAAATCAAGTATACATTATTTGGATAAATATTCGATTCTCGCGAGCTTTAGAATCCCAGTAAAATCTATCTGTGTCCTTATTTTCTAGAAACCTACGCTCTTGCATAATTTACATTATGTTAACTTGTTATTTTAAAATAAAAGGAGTGATAAGACTCCTTTTATTTTAAACAATTATTAGTTATCCAAACCAATAGCTTTTAGTCTGTTTGTAATTTCCGATAATTGATCTTGCATTTCCAATCTTGTATATATAGTTTTTAATGCTCTTAGTGCAGTTACGTAGTGACCTATTCTGTATTTATCATTTTCAACCATTTTCATAGATGTTGTAAAATGTGGTATTGCCAATTGGAATTGTTCTTTAGATTTATTCAACAATTCATCATATTTACCTGTTTGATCATCTAGTGGAACTGCGTTTGCTGCTTCTATATAATTTGCTGCTTCGTTGTAATATAGTATTCCCAATCCATGGTTTGCTTCAAATTTCACTATATCGCCTGTATTAGCCAACGACAATGCATTGTTGAAATTTTGGTGTGCCAATTCAAATTCTTTTGCATCATTTAAGATGTTTCCTATTTGGCAGTATACCAAACCTTTAACAGAATCAGTTGAGCCACTAACCTTTTCTATTGCAGTGTTTGCCGATTCTTTTGCTTTATCCACATTTCCTACCCACAAGTATGCTGTAGACATCAAAAGATGAGATTTGAAATCATTAGGTTGATTTTTTGTCGAGTATGTGCTGGCAATGTTCAATGCCTTTGTAGTGTCGTTTTGAGAACGATACAAATCGAAAAGTGCTTTGTATACACGTTCTTTATCAGTTTTTTGTCTTACCAATATCTTATAATATCTTTCTATGGCAGTAGCATCTTTTAGCATTTCAGCCGACAAACCTGCTATCCAATAAGCATCTCCTGTAGATGATTTATCGCCAGAATTGTTATTGATTTTTATTACTTCTTCAGCCATACGGATAGCTTCGCGATACAAATTAGTATCATTTTTTTGTGTAGCTGCTGTATATGTGTCAACAGTATTGTTGTAATAAGCCCCACCAACTGCTCTGAATACACTGTTGTTCAAATCTTTATATTCGTTAGTTTGGTCCAATTCTTTGCAACGTAAAGCTGCTTCGTAAGCAACTTCAAAACAATTGTCGCACAATCCTTTGTATTTATCTTTAACATCAGGTGCACCCAATTGACAATAAATTAAACCTTTGTAAATCCATGTTTTAGGATCATTCTTTGTGTCTTCATGTTCGGCAGCTGCATCAATATTGGCCTTTGCTTTATTTAAACGACCATTTCTTAAATCTGATATAGCACTTTGTAATTTTACCGTTTGAGCATTTGCTGCAATACTCAAACCAATAAGTGCAACGATTAATGTTATTTTTCTCATAATTGATAAGTTTTATTTTTCTGTTATTATTATTTTATTCTATTCTGTAACTTCCGTTGATGTATTATTCTCAGTAGTTTCATTTTGAATATCTTCGCTAATTTCTGTAGAAACCTCTTCTTCTTCGGTGTCGACTTTGGTTATCGAAGCTATTTCGTCATTTCCACGTAAGTTGATAAGTTTAACACCTTGTGTAGCACGTCCTAACACTCTCAAATCGGCCACTCTCATACGTATTACTATACCAGATTTGTTTATTATCATCAAATCATTTTCATCTGTAACGTTGGTAATAGCAATTAATTGTCCGGTTTTGTCAGTAATGTTGATAGTTTTTACACCCTTACCTCCCCTATTTGTTACTCTATATTCTTCAAGTTCCGAACGTTTGCCGTATCCTTTTTCCGAAACTACCAAGATGTTTTCTTCTTTATTGTCGATGCATAGCATTCCAATAACTTCATCTTCTTCGTTTTGTAAAGTTATACCTCTTACTCCCGAAGCGTTTCTTCCCATTGGGCGTACATTTTCTTCGTTGAAGCGTACTACCTTGCCATACTTCGACCCCATCATTATTTCGCATGTACCATTTGTCATTTTTGCTTCCAACAATTCATCGCCTTCGCGGATCGTTATCGCTATGATACCATTTTGACGTGGACGAGAATATGCTTCCAATGATGTTTTCTTTATAACACCTTTTTTTGTACACAATATAATATAGTTGCTGTCCAAATATTCTTGATCCGACAATGTTTTTAGATTTATGTATGCTTTAACTTTGTCGTCGGGTTCGATGTTGATAAGATTTTGTATTGTTCTGCCCTTCGAGTCTTTGCTTCCTTCAGGTATTTCGAATGCTCTCATCCAGAAACATTTTCCTTTTTCGGTAAAGAATAACAAATAGTTATGGTTAGTAGCAGTGAATATGTGTTCTACAAAATCTTCGTTGCGCACTGCGCTACCTTTGGAGCCATAACCTCCCCTATTTTGTGTGCGATATTCGTTTAACTGTGTGCGTTTTATGTATCCAAGATGCGAAATTGTTATTACCACATCATCGTCGGCTATCGTGTCTTCGATACGGAAATTGCTTGCAGCATATTCTATTCTGGAACGACGTTCATCGCCATATTTTTCTTTAATGGCTATCAACTCGGTTTTTATCACACTCATTAGCACATCGTGGTTTTCCAAAATTTCTTTGCAACGTGCAATGAATTTCATAAGTTCATCGTATTCGTCTTGTAGTTTTTTGCGTTCCAAACCTGCCAACTGGCGCAAACGCATTTCTACAATGGCACGAGCCTGTAATTCGCTGAAATTATATTTTTCCATCAAGCCATTTCTCGCATCTTCAACAGATTGCGATGCTCTTATTAAAGCAATAATTTCATCTATTATATCCAACGCTTTCAACAATCCTTCAAGGATGTGAGCACGTTTTTCGGCTTCGGCCAATTCGTAACGAGTACGACGAGTAACTACCTCTATTCTGTGATCTACAAAATGTGATATTATATCTTTCAAACTCAATAGCATTGGGCGTCCTTTCACCAATGCTATGTTGTTTACGCCAAACGAACTTTGTAACTCGCTGTATTGGAATAATTTATTCAATACCACGTTAGGTACCACATCGTGGCGCAATTCATACACCACTCTTATACCGTCTTTATCACTTTCGTCGCGTATGTCGGTAATGCCTTCTATCTTACCCTCTTTCACCAAAGCAGCTTGACGTTTAATCATTTCGGCTTTGTTTACTTGATAAGGAACATCGTGGGCTATTATTATGTTACGTCCTCTGGCATCTGTTTCTATCGAAGTTTCAGCTCTTAACACTACTCTACCTCTACCGGTTTCGTAGGCATCTTTTACTCCGTTATAACCATATATGATTCCTCCGTTCGGGAAATCAGGTGCCTTGATGTATTGCATCAATTCTTCTACGGTTATATTTTCATTATCAATATATTGAAGTACACCATCTATTACTTCCGAAAGATTGTGAGGCGGCATATTTGTAGCCATACCTACTGCAATACCACTTGCTCCGTTTATCAACAAAAGAGGAATTTTTGTGGGTAATACTGTAGGTTCGTCAAGAGTATCGTCGAAGTTTTTTTGGAAGTCTATTGTATCTTTATCTATGTCAGCAAGTATCTCATTAGAAATCTGTTGTAGTCGAGCTTCGGTATAACGCATAGCAGCTGCAGAGTCGCCATCTATCGAACCAAAGTTACCTTGTCCATCCACAAGCATATATCGCATATTCCATTCTTGTGCCAAACGTACCATAGCATCATATACCGAAGAGTCGCCATGAGGGTGATATTTACCTAATACTTCACCCACGATACGAGCACTTTTTTTATGCTTAGTATTATGTTGAATACCCATTTCATTCATTGCAAATAAGATACGACGATGAACAGGTTTCATTCCATCTCTCACATCCGGCAATGCTCTACTTACTATTACACTCATCGCATAGTCGATATACGCACTTTTCATTTGCGATTCTATATCAACCTTGATAATTTTTTCGTTTTCCGATTGCATCTTTTTATATAGTCAATTGTTTTACAATATTTTGTAGCTACTTCTCTTTTTGTAACAATATGCAAAGATACGAATTTTAAAGAAAACATACAACCTCGCCATACATATATTATCAACAATTGAACTAAAGGCAACTTCTAAAAATTCCACGTTTCAGTAAAATAGAAGAATTCTTCTTTAAACTTTTGTGTGGTTTACGTTTTTCACCGAAATCTTTCTATTTCTTTTTCAATCGCATAGCCCGCTATGCTCAATCAAAAGAAAGTAGAAATCTTTCTAGTGAAATTCCGTAACCCACCTACAAAGCAATTTTTAGAAGTTGCCTAAAATATTTTTCCCTGCTATTGATTCTTTTTTATTTTCTGTGATATTTGTTTTAACTTATTAATGAATTTATCTTATATTAATACTTATATATTTAACTCGAAAAATTGAATATTTCTTACCGAACGCTTGAACGAAGTAAATATTTTACTCTGGAATAATTATTGTTTTAAATGATTGATATTCAATATTGCTTATTTTTCTGAAAATTGATTATGGGACTGTTTAACTGCAATAGTTCTCTTCGAACATCAAGAAGTGTAATTTTTATGATAGGGTATCGAGGGAGTAAAGACCATATCACGACTCTGATTGTGGTATATCGTGAGGAAAATCACACTATATCGAGATGAATTTTCGGCATAATCGTGAGGTGGTTTAGAAGCAGATTTAACAGTTGGGATTTTTCTTTAACATTTGCCTCTGACAAGAAAACTATCAATTTTGTCTCAAAAAAGGATAAAATATTTTTTTTCTCACAAAAAAAGCGTACTTTTGTAGAGTGTTTTACACATCAAACTTGATATTAAAATATTAGTAATAAATTATATATACATTATGGCAAACAACGAAGATGCTTTTAAAAAGATAATATCACATGCAAAAGAGTATGGATTTATATTTCCATCGAGCGAAATTTACGATGGTTTGGCAGCCGTTTACGACTATGGTCAACTGGGTGTTGAACTAAAGAATAACATAAAAAATTATTGGTGGAAGAGTATGGTACAATACAACGAAAACATCGTTGGTATTGATTCCGGTATCTTTATGCATCCCAAAATATGGAAAGCATCGGGACACGTTGATGCTTTCAACGATCCTTTGATTGACAACAAGGATTCGAAAAAACGTTATCGTGCCGATGTTCTTATCGAAGATCATATTGCAAAAATAGAAGAAAAGATAAAGAAAGAGGTAGACAAGGCTGCAAAACGTTTCGAGAATTTCGACGAAGCAATGTTTCGTTCTACCAATGCAAGAGTGCTTGAATATCAAGCTAAAATAGACGAGATTACTACACGTTTTGCTGATGCCATGAACGATAATAATCTTGATGCTATTAAGCAACTTATCTTGGATTTGGGCATTGTATGCCCGATATCGGGGAGTAGAAATTGGACAGATGTAAGACAGTTCAATCTTATGTTTGCCACACAAATGGGTTCGGTGGCTGAAGGTGCCGATACTATTTATCTTCGTCCCGAAACGGCTCAAGGTATTTTTGTTAACTTCCTCAATGTTCAAAAAACAGGTCGCATGAAGATACCTTTCGGTATAGCACAGATAGGTAAAGCATTTAGAAACGAAATAGTTGCTCGTCAGTTTATCTTCCGTATGAGAGAGTTCGAACAAATGGAAATGCAGTTCTTTGTTCGTCCCGGTGAAGAGTTGAAATGGTTTGAACATTGGAAAGAAACTCGTCGCAAATGGCATCTTTCGTTGGGTATACCAGAAAGCAAATATCGTTTCCACGACCACGAAAAATTGGCACACTACGCTAATGCCGCTACCGATATCGAGTTTGAATTCCCATTTGGTTTCAAAGAGTTGGAAGGTATCCACAGTCGCACCGATTTTGACCTTTCGCGTCACAGCGAATTTTCGGGTAAGAAACTTCAATACTTTGATTCTGAAATCAATGAAAGTTATACTCCATACGTTATCGAAACTTCGATAGGTCTTGATCGTACTTTCCTTGCTATATTCAGTTATGCATACCAAGAAGAGAAATTGGAAGATGGTTCTGAACGTGTATTGATGAAGATACCTGCAATATTGGCACCATACAAAGTGGCTATACTTCCACTTGTTAAAAAAGATGGTTTGCCTGAAAAAGCTCGCGAAATAGTGGACAACTTAAAGTTCAACTACATGGTACAATACGATGAAAAAGATGCTATAGGAAGACGCTACCGTCGACAAGATGCAATAGGTACCCCCTACTGTGTTACTGTTGACAATCAAACTCTTGTTGATAATACCGTTACTATCCGCGAACGTGATACTATGATACAAGAAAGAATAAATGCAGATAATTTAAATGCATATTTGGCCGAAAAAATTCAGCCTCTGAAGATGTAAGAATAAATATAACATCAACGCTTCTGTGTTTCTTTTATCGCACAATAGGTTTTTGTACTTATTGTGCGATATTATTTTTCTAATATTAGTTATACAAAAAACTAATATTCTCTTTTGTGTAAGTGAATATTAGTTTTTCCGAAAAGTAATATAAGGCAACTTCTAAAAATTCCACGTTTCGGATAAACAAAAGACTGTTCTTTGAAACTTTTGCGTGCTTTGACTTTGTCGATGTTGCTATCGCTCGAAATAGCTAATGCTTAGGCATTGCTCTTTACTCGCTTAATCGCAACGTTGCGTTTTTTGCCGAAATCTTTCTATTTCTTTTTCAATCGCATAGCCCGCTATGCTCAATCAAAAGAAAGTAGAAATCTTTCTAGCAAAATTCCACAAATCACTTGCAAAGCAATTTTTAGAAGTTGCCATTAGTTTTATTTACATGTATGGTATCAATAACCTTTTTTACCCAATAAGTGGAACATATTTCGTTTATAGGCTTCTACTCCGGGTTGGTCAAATGGATTTACTTTGAGCATATATCCGCTTACTCCACATGCATATTCCATCATATAAAATAGTTGACCTATAACATTTTCGTTTATATTATCCATTTCAATGGTGGTAACAGGTACACCGCCGTCTACGTGGGCTATGGCTGTTCCTTCTAATGCACAATGGTTTATCTCGGTTAATGTTTTTTGTTGCAAGTAATTTAATCCATCTCCGTCGGCTTCGTCGTAAGGAATGTTTACATAACTGTTCGAAGTGTTCACTTTAAGTACTGTTTCCATTATTATTCTTTCGCCGTCTTGTATGTATTGTCCCATACTATGAAGGTCGGTGGTGAATGTAACGCTATGAGGCAGTATACCTTTTCCGTCTTTGCCTTCGCTTTCGCCGTATAGTTGCTTCCACCATTCGGCCACAAATCTAAGTGTGGGTTCGTATGCCACCATCATTTCTATATTTTTGCCCTTGCGATATAGTATATTTCTAATTGCGGCGTATAACAAAGCTGGGTTGTCGTATATCGATATTTCTTGGGTAACGACACTCTGCATTTCTTGTGCTCCTTTAACCAAAGCTTCTATATCGTAGCCTGCCACTGCTATAGGCAATAAACCTACGGGAGTAAGCACACTATAACGACCTCCGACATTGTCGGGTATTACATACATTTGATATCCTTCTTTATGTGCGATATCGTGTAGTGCGCCTTTTTTCTGATCGGTAATGGCTATTATTCTTGTTCGGGCTTCTTCTATGCCGTATTTCTTTTCCAAATGGTTTTTTAGTATTCTGAATGCCACTGCCGGCTCGGTGGTGGTGCCGCTTTTGCTTATAACGGTAAGTGCATAGTCGGTTTTATCGAGTATTTCGATAAGTTTTGCATAATAGTCTTCGCTTAATGTATGTCCTGCGTATATTATGTATGGTCGAGTGCGATTGGTTTCCAATACCGAAAGTTCGCTTTGCAATGCTTCTATTACGGCACGTGCCCCCAAATAACTACCTCCTATTCCTATTACCACATATACTTTGGCTTTTTGTGCTATAAGGTCGGCATCGTGTTTGATACGAGCTATAAGGTCGTTGTCAATTTCGTTGGGTAATGTTACCCAACCCAAAAAGTCATTGCCCTTGCCGCTACCGGTGTTTAATGTTTTTTGAGCATCTATTACTTCGCCGGCTATAGTATCTATTTCTTCGGTGCTTACAAAGCGGTCGAGATATTTTCTGTCTACTTTTATTTGTATCATAATTATTGCTTAATTGATTTTTAATATATTAGGCTTATAGTTCAAAAGCAGTGTATATTTTTTCTAATCCTTGTTGTAATGTGCTTAAGGGGCATCCGATATTTATTCTGAAGCAGCATTCATAGTCTTTGCCACCAAAGTCGGTGCCATCGTTCAGTGCTACCCCGGCTTTGTTTATCAAGCGATCTTTTACTTCTTGATGCGTAAGTCCGTATCCCGAAAAATCCAACCACACCAAATATGACGCTTCAGGTATCATGTATCTTATCTTTGGCATTTTTGTATCAAAGAACGTTTTCAGTGCTTTTATGTTTTCGAGTATATATAGTTTTAGTTGTTCCAACCATTTTTCACCTTGTTTAGAAAAAGCTGCTGTGGCTCCCACGTAGGCAAACACATTGCCGTTGGCAAGTTCGTATCCGTCTATATAGTTGAAATATTGTTTTCGCAATGTTTCGTTTGGAATATAAGCTACACTCGATGCCAATCCCGGTATATTAAATGTTTTGCTTGGTGCTATAAATGTTATCGATATTTCTTTTGCGATATCCGACACTGTAGAAAATGTGTTGGCATGTTGGCTGTGCAGATTCAAGTCGGCGTGTATTTCGTCGCTTATTACCATACAATTGTTTTGGTGGCATATTTCTGCTATTTGGCGCAACTCGTCATTGCTCCATATTGTGCCTCCCGGATTGTGAGGATTAGACAGTATAAACATCTTACAGCCTTTTACCTTCTCTTTTAAGTCGTCGAAGTTGATGCAGAATCTTCCATCTTTGATATATAACGGCGACTCTACAAGTGTGCGGTTGTTGTTGTGTGGCAAGTGTATGAATGGTGGATATACCGGTGTGGTTATCATTATTTTATCACCTTCGCGAGTAAATGCTTGTATGGCAAAAGCTATCCCGGCCACTATGCCCGGTACGTAGTGTAGTTCTTCTTTGTCGGCATCAATATTATAGTGTCGTTTAAGCCACCACATAACGGCTTGGTAGTATTCTTTGCCTGCGTATGTGTAGCCCAATACATTATGTTCGCAACGTTGCTTTATGGCTTCCATGATAAAATCCGGAGTAGCAAAATCCATATCAGCCACCCACATGGCCAAAAGGTCGTTTCGACCAAAATCGCGGTTCATCATATCGTGTTTTACACACGATGTGCCTTTGCGGTCTATCTGTTGCGAAAAGTCATATACTCCGTTAGTATTGTTGTTGTCGTGTAGCATAATCGTATATCATTTTAAATGTTTAGTATCCTCCCCTTGTGTATGGAGGCAGCGACAAGTCTGCAAAATCGCCTTTCAAATACTTATGGTATCCTGCAATAGCCACCATGGCGGCATTGTCGGTACAGAATTGAAATTTAGGTACAAATACGTCCCATTTATTTTTTCGACCCATCTCGGTAAGTTGTGTGCGCAAATATGAGTTTGCACTTACACCTCCGGCTATAGCCACTTGTTTTACTCCGGTGTCTTTCATGGCTTTGTGCAGTTTCTTTAGCAAAAACGATACTATACAATGTTGTATAGAGGCACAAAGGTCGTTGATGTTTTCCTGAATAAAGTTTGGGTTATCCACAAGGTTGTCTCTCAAGAAATACAAAAACGAAGTTTTTATACCGCTGAAACTGTAATCGTATCCTTTGATGTTTGGTGTTGCAAACTTAAATTTCAAAGGGTCACCCTCTTTGGCCAAGCGGTCTATTATAGGACCACCCGGATAACCGAGCTCCATTATTTTGGCGGCTTTGTCGATGGCTTCGCCTGCTGCATCATCGATAGTGTTACCGATAATTTCCATATCAAAATAATCTCTCAAAAGCACTATTTGTGTGTGTCCACCCGATACCAATAAACATAAAAATGGAAATTGTGGCACCACGCTATCGTCGTTTTCTTTTATAAAATGCGAAAGCACATGGGCTTGAAGGTGGTTGACATCTATAAGAGGTATGTTTAGTGCCTGCGAAAAACTTTTGGCAAACGATACTCCTACCAACAACGACCCCAATAATCCCGGACCGCGAGTGAAGGCAACGGCCGAGATGTCTTTTTTATCGATACCGGCGTTGCTTATGGCGGCATCAATTACAGGTATTATATTTTGCTGATGGGCACGGCTGGCAAGTTCGGGCACCACTCCGCCATACTGCTCGTGTACTTTCTGACTTGCTATTACGTTCGATAGTATTCTATCGTTTTGCAGTACTGCCGCCGAGGTATCATCACAACTCGATTCTATTCCAAGTATTATAGGCATATATGAGTCAAATATTTTTTGTTATTCTATCGTCGAATTTAGTTTTGCAAAGATACGATTTTTTTTCGACTTAATCGCAGTTATTCACGAAAATATTTTTAGGTGACAATTTTGCCCTATCTCGTTTTTTTCGGAAAGATAATTTTTACAAGGCCAATCTAAAAAGATGGAGAGATTTTAAATGTTAAATTGAATTCTTTTGATGTTAAATTAATGTTCGAAAAACATCGCTATCTTGTTCAAAAAAAGTACGTGATGGCAGTGTAAAAACTACCCGATGGCGTTCGAAAAACTACGTGATGCAGATGAAAAGCACACGCCGGCCGATGCAAAATCCACCTTGTCGGATAAAATAATACCCACTATATTTTGCAATAACACCCTATCATCAACTCGAAAAGACCCTATTGTCAGGCAACGCACAGTATATCGTCAATATAAATGTGTCATATTATCAGTACATTATTCTGATATTGTCAACACAAACTGTTGTGATGATTTATCGTAAAATAAGCAATATCTGATTATTAAATAGTTACACTGATAACTGCGTAGGAATGGCCTATTTCGCTCAAAATATATTCCGACGTTCAAATAAACCATTCTCCAACTTAAATAAACTAATGTTAATGTATGGTAATTTTATTAATTTGTTATCGATTGATTAATGATTCTTTTTCACATCCCTAACCCACTCATAAAACTCAACAACTCGAAAAGACGATACAAAAACACTTTTATTTGTGTTTTGATACAATATTTTTGCCGTGATTTTGTTATATTGTCACTATGTAATTTCTGAGAATTATTTTGCTTGCGATTTGCAGATTTTTTTTGGAAGTTACCACTGAAGAAACTAATTGTAGAACATTGTAAATAATAAGAAGCATCAAACGCTTGTTTAAATATATAAAACGAACATTATTGGTAATATTGTTAACCGTTTATATAGCAGTGGCTTTGGTTAACTATTCGGTAGTACAACAGATTGTAGGATCTGTTGCGTCTACTTATTTCTCAAAAGAATGGAATACAAAGGTTCGGGTACAATCGCTCAGTTTTAATATCTTAGACCATATAACACTACGTGGTATAGAGCTTTACACACCAGAAGGCGACACTGTATATGTAGGCGAAAAGATTTCGGTTCGTTTCGATGAACTGCCTATATCATCGAAGGGGTTGAAACTTGAGCGTGTGTATATGAAAAACGCATATTATTGTTTGGAAAAATATCCCGGAGATAATGGTATCAATCTCAATTTCATTATCAATCATTACAAAAAGGAAAAAGACGATGACGATACTACACACAATCGTTTTGTTATAAGTGTAAACCAACTTACACTGCGCAATATCGAATATATGATGTATTTGCCGGGCTACCAAGATTTTGAATACGAGCATGGAGTAAATGTGAAGGCTATGAATTTTAAAAATATCAATGCCCGCATGAAGAATATACGTGTCGATGCCAGTTACATATCCACCCGCATAGAATCGTTTAGTGCCGAAGAAGTTAGTGGTTTTAATTTACACAATTTGAAAGGTAATGCATATGTATCGCCCAATGCCATAACACTTACCGATATGGAGGTAGAAACCGATTTTTCGAAATTAAATGGATCGGCATCACTGTTATATAATGGTTGGGAAGAAATGAGCGACTATCTAAACAAGGTACACATGGTTGCCGAATTTAATCCGGGCTCGTATGGTGGTTTGAAAGATGCAGCATATTGGGCTCCAATGTTATGGGGATTTGATGCTAAAGTAAATGTTCAAGGTAAATTTTATGGTACCGTAGCAGATATGCATACCGACTATGCAAAACTTCAAATAGAAGACCACACCACATTGATAATGAATGGTTATATAACTGGCTTGCCCAACATGAAAGAAACCATAATAAAAGGCGATATCGAGCGCTTGACTACCACTGTGGATTTGTTTTCGAAAGTGGGTCTGCCCTACTCGTGGCCTAAATTTAAGATGCCAGCCATACTTAAACCTTTAAACGAAATAACACTTTCAGGTACCTTTATAGGAACTATTTACGAGTTCTTTGCCACTGCCAATATCAACACCTCGATAGGTCGACTTACTGCTTATACCGATTTCTATCAAAGCGATGTTGTCAACGGATATGCCTACAATGCAAGTATAAGTTCGCCAAAGATTAACGTGGCACGACTATTGCCAAACGATTGGTTAACCTCAACAGGATTGAATATCAATCTTGAAGGCGAAGGGTTTGATTTGTCTACCATGAGATTGGATATAACAGATGCTTTGTTGTCGAATGCCAAAATACGCAACAACTATATCGATGCCATAAACATATCGGCTTCGCTAAACGAAATGATAGCCGATTTGAAATTAAACGTAGCCGATACCAATTTAGATATTGATTTATATGCCAATGCCAATATGCAAGATTCGGTAAATAAATACATTGGCAGCATAAGTATAAACAATATCAACCTATCGGATTTTGAACTTTGGAAAACAGAAAAAGATACTTCTATTACCCTTACCACTGTAATAAATGCCAATATGGAGGGTAATAGTGTGGACCAATTGTGTGGGCATATCTTCCTCGAAAATACCGAATTAAACATTAATCCGAACAATAAGATATTCTTTCAAAATATATCCATTGGTGCCAAAGAACTTAATAACTATCGAAACGTAACATTGAATGTTAGCGATTTCGCTCGATTGGAGACAAAAGGTTACTTTAAATATAGCGACTTCGGAACAATAACACAGAAGTTCTTTAACTCCTTTGTTCCAAAGAATTATAATGTATTTTTAAACGAAAAGTCTGCTGATGCCGGTGGTGTTACCGATGCCGAGTTTGATTTCTCGTTTGTGCTTACCGATACCAACAATCTTATTGCAAAGATAGTGCCAGGTTTATATATTGCTCCTAAAACATCGGTGGAAGGAAGTTATAACTACACTCAATCGTTGAAATTAGATGTGGTGTCGAAATTGGTGGCATACAACAGTATGGCATTGGATAAACTAAATATTTCTGCCAAAGAAAGGTCGGGAATATATATTCTAAACATGAAGTCGCCAAAGTTATATACCGAAAGTTCTTCCATATTGGAAAATATAAATATTACACTTAATTCTACCCCTATGTTGTTGCAGTTGCAACTGTTATGGAACGCCAACGACAATACTGCCAAAAACATGGGCAATATAAATATCGATGTAACAAACAATTTGGTGTCCAATATGATAAATATATACAACTCCCACTTTGTGATAAACGGCGAACGTTGGAATATAACCAACAATGGCAACATCATACTATTCGATACCAATACATTACAAATACACAACTTGCAGTTTGGAAGCAACAAACAATCTTTAACCATAAATTCGGATATAGTGAAAGGGACAAAAGACTCGTTGGATCTTATATTCGACAATTTTAGTTTGGAACAATTCAACGCACTGCTTGCCAATACTGATTTAACCCTTAATGGTATTATAAAGGGAAATTTGAATATCAAGGATTTATATACATCGCCATACTTCGATGCAGAGTTGGCAATACACGATTGGAAAATAAACAACCAAGATATAGGCAACGCCAACATCACTTCCAATTGGGATGTGGAAAACAAAGCTTTAAATATCAACTTGCAATCCAATTTGGAACGCAATGATAAAGTAATGAGTCCGCTGACTGCTTCGGGTTACTTCTACCCTACTAGAGAAGACGATAATATAGATTTTGAGGTAAACTTTGATGGTTTTTCATTAAAGTCGATAGAACCTTTCCTTAAATCATTCTCATCGCGATTTGAAGGTAACTTACATGGTGCTTTCGATATAAAAGGTAATATAAAAGACCCTAAAATATCGGGCTCTACAATGGTCGAAAATGGTGTTATAAAGATAGACTATACCAATACTTCCTATTTCTTTAGCGACAGCATAATTATCGACAACCAAAATATAGTGCTTAAAGACTTCGAAATAAAAGACGAAAAGGACAATGTGGCATACATAAAAGGCGACATAACACATAGCGGTTTCAAAAACTTTAATTTCGATATCGATCTTACCACAAACAACTTTTTGGTAGTGAACACCACTCAGGTAAACGAACTTCCATTTTATGGTACAATATACGCCACTGCTGATGTTAAGGTGAGCGGTACCGACAAAAATATAAATATCTTGGTGGAATCGAAAACCAATCGTAACAGTGTGTTAAGCATACCTTTGAACGACAAAAGGACATTGAAAGAACAAAACTTTATACAGTTTGTGCAACGCGAAAAGGTTGTAGACGAAAGTTATTTCAGCAATAAGTCGAAACCTGCTGACAAATCGTTACCAAAAATAAACTATAAGGTAAGTTTAAACATCGAGGCAACCCCCGATATTAAAGTAAATTTACCTATGGATTTTTCGTCGATAAAGGCATTGGTATCTGCTACGGGCAGTGGCGATTTGCGCTTGAATATCAACTCCGACGACCCATTCTCGATGATGGGTGATTATAACATAAACAGTGGTACTTTCAAGGTTGACTTTATGAATTTGCTCAGTCGCGAATTAAAGATAGAAAACGGTAGTTCGTTAAACTGGACCGGCGACCCTGCAAATGCAGCAATCAATATCGATGGTATATACGAAAAGCGTGTAAGTTTGTCGAGCCTTACAGGGCAAAAAGACGCATTAGACAATATATCACATAAGTCCGTGAATGTGGAAAGTATCATCTCGCTGACAGGTAATTTGAGTAGCCCAAAGATAGGATTTGACTTCCGTTTACCCAACGTAGACCAATCTACCGAAGAAGAAGTTTATGCACTTATCGACCGCTCTAATGAACGCGAAATGATAAACCAAACAGTATCATTGCTGCTTACGGGTGAGTTCTTGCCTGTATCGGGCAACAACGATGCCATTGCAAATGCCGGTTTAGGTAACGGCGTGGATTTCGTGGCAAATCAGGTAAGTAGCATTATAACAAGTATGATAAAAGTGGTGGATGTAAATTTTGAATATAAATCGCAAACCGAACTAACTTCCGACCAACTTAATATAGACATCAGCAAAGAATGGAACAAGTTTTATTTCGAAACCACTTTCGGATGGGGTGGCAACAACAACTTCAACCGACAAGAAAACACAACCCTTATCGGGGATATGCTTGTGGGATATAAAATAACACCTTATTTGCATGTAATTGTTTTTAACCGTTCAAACGTAAACGACTATACAAAACAAAATCTGCCATATACTCAAGGTGTGGGTTTAAAATATACCCATAGTTTCGACACTTGGAAAAACTTTTTCAGAAGCAGGAATAAGCAATAAGCAAACCGACAAGAATAATTCTAAACAGTAATGGAAATAAAAAAGATACTAATAATACGATTCAGTTCGATAGGCGATATAGTGTTAACCACTCCTGTCGTTAGATGTTTGAAAAAACAACTCCCCGATGTTCAAATCCATTATCTGACTAAAGAGAATTACATAAATATTCTTTCCTCGAACCCTTATATAACAAAAATACACACACTTAAACACTCCATTGCCGAAACAGTAAAAGAACTTAAAAAAGAAAACTTCGACTTTGTGGTAGACTTGCACCACAACTTGCGTTCGCTGTTAGTTAAAACACGATTACATATCCCGTCGAAGAGTTTTAATAAACTGAATATCCGCAAATGGATATATGTAAAAACAAAGTGTAAAAACATAATGCCACAACTGCATATAGTGGACAGATATTTTGGAGCTGTATCCACACTTGGTATTACCAACGATATGTGCGGTTTGGATTTCTTCGATTCTGATTCATCTGCTGCCGCATTGCCGTTTGATAATTATATATCCATAGTATGCGGTGCCACACATACCACCAAGCAGATACCACCTAAGTATATCGAATATTTATGCCAAAACATAAAGCACAACATAGTCCTTTTGGGCGATAAGAATGATGCCAAACGTTTGGAAAACATAAATATAAAGAATACCCCCAATGTTATTAATATGTGCGGCAAATGTTCCTTGTCGCAATCTGCCTTGTATGTAAAACATTCGGCGGTGGTCATAACATCCGACACGGGACTTATGCATATAGCAGCGGCATACAAAAAAAATATCATAACCATATGGGGCAACACCACTCCACAATTGGGTATGTATCCATATATGCCAAATGGCAAAGGAAAATATATAAATATCGAGGCTGATGATATAAAATGTCGCCCATGCAGCAAGATTGGATACAAAGAATGTCCAAAAAAACATTTCTCCTGTATGAACAATATAATATGGAACGATGTGGTGCAAACTGCACAAAACCTTATAGAAAAATAAAAACCATACCCTATTCTTTTATTTTCTTATAATACACAAACCAAAAAACATCCTTGGTGTTTATCTTTTAATACTCTGATAAATTGTATGAAAAAGATAATAGAAGGAAATGATATCGAAAAATATTCGTCGGCATTTACACTATCGGATATGGAGATATTTGTATACCCCCAATTGCTCTATTCGTTGGTGTTGGCAAACATAATGTCGCCAATAATATGGGAATGGAGAAATGATGCATGGTTTCGTGGTATCGAAAACAAATCGTTCAACTATAAGGTAAACCGTGTGAAACAATACATAATGGGACACACCGTTTTTAATTTGGATTTAGACACTTGGGGACTTACCTCTAAAGAAAAAGAAATCAATCGGTTTAAAGATATTATCGACATCGATGCTTTAATACAGTCTAATGCTTTGTTTGGTTATGAAGGCGATAAATATTACTTCGACATTGATATTCGCAAACATTTTGGTTTGGACAAGTATTCCAAAAACGTAATCCCATATTGGAAAACCGAAACAATCGAAGCAATGATGGCATTTAAACATAAACCAAACTATAATATTGCAGCAGGCGAATGCGTGTCATTTTCGGCATTGTATGCAGCAGCATTGTTTATATTGGCAAAAATACCTTTAGAAAACATATTCCTTATATCCACTCCACTACACTCGCAAAACTTTGTATCTCAAAACGAAGGACTGTTTACAAACAATAGACGCATTGTTACAAAAAACATGTGGTTCAACGGCACCGAACTATCACAAAAAGCACGAAGAGCAATAGAAAACGAAAAAATAACAATAGTTTCAAACATCTCCGGGTATATACACTCAATGTATCTCGATGCAACAATTAATAAATCAGAATACGAACACTTTGAACAAAAACTAACCAATTTTCTTAAAGCTGACTTTTCGGCAGAAATATTCATTAACTTTATCAGATGCCACACACAATATCAAGATATTTTTCAGTACCGAACAAAACGAAAAGAAAAAACTTTATATATAAGTTTGACAACCATATTTTTGCAAGAAACTAAGTCTAAAAACAGTTTTTCGAACGAAAGTCGCAATGCACTGCTCGACGAAATACCCTCTACTCTATTCTCCCACTATCCATTGGAAGATAAAATACTACTAAATAATTTCGAAAAATACATTGCAGACAACAACGTTGTTGGCCCACACAGTGCCAAAAAGTTTTTCCTTGCCTGCCACAACGCCATTGATAATAACCTCGTCGATAAAATGTTTGAACAAATAAAACACTTTATATCCATCACCCCTCATCTTCCGGACAAAACAAAAAACTATATACCCACTTTGGCGATAAACCTGACGCCTGATATGACACGCACCGACATTATCCGTTACCTGAAAAGTATAAGACAACAAAACGAAGTGGCAGATTTGTCTTTTTATGCATACCGAGACATGGATACCATAGATTGGGCACCGTTTTTGAAAGCAGCTTGGCAACGCAACCCTGTGTCGGTAAAAGGAATGCAAAACCTATCGGTATACGAACGTTATGAGATTATAAACAATATGAACAATGTTTCCATCTATGATGGCAACCGCATTTCGCTGCCCGACGAAGCTTGGAACTTCGGCACCGCCGATGGAATAGAAAAAGCCATACTGCTTGCCAACACTCTGATAAACATCGACAACGATACTGATTTCGTTATCGAAACTCACAACAAAAAAGTTATATTAACAAGCCAAAGCTATGGTGCTTTTATATTCTATACTACAAAAGATTTAAAAATAAAGGCAACTACCTGCAAGTGATTTTACGGAATTGTGGAATTTCTTAAGACTACAAGACGGCTTCCGCCCCCGACCGTTGTCCGTTGTCTGTTGTTCTGTTGTCACTCAAAAATGTAATGTTGTAATGTAATAATATTTTGAGCTACGCTATCGCTTCGCAGACTACAAGACTACGAGACCACAAGACGGCTTCCGCCCCGACCGTTGTCCGTTGTCTGTTGTCTGTTGTCTGTTTTCTTGACGTAGCACCGCGAAGCCAATTTTCCGCAATTCCGTGAATCCATAATTCCGACCACCCTCACTCCTTTTGTAATGTTGTAATATTTTGGGCTGTGAGTAATCAGCAATAAACTCATCTGTATTGCAACTTGAATTCATAATTATTGTAGGATATTACAAAAAAGCCCCCTAAGGGGCTCAAATTATAAGTATTTTTATACTTCAATATTATGTTTTTTTCTTACCATGGCGCTTCAATTCTTGAATTGGATTTTTATCATATTCTTGCTTCATGATATATAAATTCGTCCCTTCTTTAGAAAACAAATTGCGATTACATGTATAATAATTCAACAATTTTTTCGCCATAATATTTGTTGTAGAATTATAATACTGAGAAATAACTTCAAAATCATTATTATGAATGATTTCAATTATTTTATTCCATTCATGTTGTGGTATGGATTCTTCACATTCCTTATATATATTCCACCATTTTAATGTTGAATAATTACATATTTCATCATTACCCAAAAGTTTCTTTGCAACATTACTTGCTTCTTCCGTACTTAACCATTCAAAGAAAAAACGATATATAATCATAGTTTCAGGCATCTCCAACAACTTATGATATTCTTCTATATTATTCCCAAATGCCTTCCTGAAAAAAGAAGTTCCTTTACCAATTTTGCCCTTTGTACTATTCAAAATAGCTTGAATTGCTCTAATGTATTTTCTATTCCAATGTTTGCCTATATAATCTCTATTATGTGAATAATCCTCATCCATATCATCTGTTTTACGTATTGGATGAAATTTCATAGGAAATGAATATATACTAATATTATACTTATCACATAACTCGACATTTATACGTAAACGATTATATAAATCATCAGGATGATCATTAAAATTATATAGTAAGTAATTGGAAAAATCTTTTATTCCTGCATTCTTACACATAACAATTGCATCACAATATTTTTTCTCTATACGAACATCATCAAAAGCAATTCTAACAGGTCTAATTGCAACTTTTCCCAACAATTCAGCTTTTTCCGGAGTAAACAACCTTGCATCTAATCCTTGATTAAAATCGATATACCGAAGTTTTCCTAAACCGGGTTTATGATGCTTATCGTAAAAAGGTTTTATTTCTTCATATGCTAATATTAAATTTTCTTTTGTTGCAGTTAATATACTTGTGATATGGTATTTTTCAAGTATACGATAGAATTCAAACGATTCATCTCCAACAAGAGTATTGTATAAATCTGTTATAAGTTTCCAAGATTTTTTAATATACGCCCGGTCATTTATATTTAATCTAAGGTTACGAATAGCTATATCTAATAAATTTGGTTGTAAAAACTTCGCTCCTTTACAAAAACCACAATCAATAATTTCTTGAATAATTTTTGGATATTCTTTTGAAGCCAAAACATTATTATCCATTAAAAGAAGGTCTTTTTGTTCTCCATATAATTTATTTACACGATCTATTCGTTCTTTTAAAGGTATATATTCTATATAATCTGGTTCAAGGGTTGGTACAGCACAAAAAGCACATCTATTTACACATCCTCTTGTGGTGTAACGATAATATGCATTAGACATCGGATAACGATAATCTATTTCATCTAAAATAGAATAATCTAATTCTAATTCATCTATTTTTTGTTTATCATCTTTATCTAAATCTCCTGGTCTAAGAATACCTACATGAATTCCCCCTGCTTGTCCCTTTTTATGTATATTTAAATTGGTTGCCTTCGCCAACTCATTAGGTTGAATAGAAGCTAACACCCCTCCAACTAACAAATTATTTTTATCTTTGACTAGTTTTTTAGCAAATTCAATAGTTTCTATTGTGATATCCCAATAAAAAGTAAATAATGTAGTGACACAAATTCTATCCCACTCAGGATCTTGCTCCCACTTTTTTTTCCAATACTTTTCTTTTGCTTCATTTATTAAATCTAAAAGAATAATATTTTTCACTTCTCCATTTGAACCCGATGTTGTTCCAATTGTTAAAGGTAGGGATTCTAGAAATTCACTCTTTCGTGTATGTATATATTCAAATAAATTGTCCTTATAAAAATACCAATTATGATTAGTTCCATCAACATCATTCAAATCTTTTATAAGTCTATCTGTAATCCTCTCTATAACAAACATTTTCAAATCGCCTTTATAGAAAAAAACGTCCCAACTATCATTATATTTTTCAGTTCTATTACGATAATAAGTTGCTATTTTCATCAAGCCAACAGGAGGAAATTTATTAGCATAATTAGGTTCTATAAGAAGTACTTTCTTTTTAGGCATAACTATAAAATTGTTTTGCAAATCATAAACATTAGACATCTATTTTCTCAAATCATTCAAAATAGTTTCTTTAATACTCAAAACTACTTTATTATACTTTTTCGGGCATTTAGTATCCATAATCTGAAATATTTGCTTTAGCAACGAAATTTCAGGTTCAGAATATTTAGTTCTCAATTCTTCTATTTCTTCATCAACAGTTTTAATATTCTTTGGTACATTAGAAATGGAAATATGTTGACAATCTTGATTACCGGGAGAATCCAATTCTTTTAAACTATTTTGAATATTTGAAGTTGTGTTTTGATACTTACCATATTCTCTTTCAAAATCAGAAGCTAAAGTTCTCATCGAATCTTTAACATTTTCATCTTTACTTTTAGCGATAATTTTCTCTAATGTTTCTTGTGCTTTTTGCTTTTTTTCTTGAAGTTCCTCTAATCTTTTGTTCTTAGTTTCTTCTGTTAATTCAGGATTTTCGTTTATTAAGTTTATTTTTCCATCTAAATCTCTTATGTTTTCCAATTGTTTATTAGCTTTGTTTGCTTCTTGGTATAGTTTTTCCAAGTCTGTTCTAAAAAATGTCTCTAACTTTTCTTGGAATTTTTTCGCAACCGAATTTGGTGCAATATCTGAACGATTTGCCGTAGGTTTGATATTTTGATTAATAATAAATATTTCTCCGTTAAAATAAACATGACTTCGAGCTTGCTTGAAATATTTATTCAAAAAATTTTCATCACCTACTTGAATGTTATGACAACGTAAGCGAATACCTCTTGTAAGCACAGGCTTTCTTGTATATGGGTCTACTTCTTTTATCTGAGTCCCTGTAGGGGTATATGCATACCAACCCCATGCCATATCACCCAGTTCATGATCTGTAATAGTAAAGAATTTAATATTATTAATAGGAGCATTATCTTCTCTTATACTTCCATCTTCATCTGTATACTTATGTTCTGTTCCTTTAAATTTTATCTCATAAGGTTTTTTTAAACCAACATAATCATTTATAGATACATTTACCTCATTAAGTGATTTATAGTAACCGTGAAATTTATTATTCTCTGAAATATTTTGACATATGAGATTATTATAAAAAGTTGCTTCATACGGAATTGGTGCAACTTGAGATAAATAGGTATTTATTTTTTGTACATCAAGAAGAATTTCACGATAATCCGGTAAAATATCTTTCAATATCACTTTGAAATAATGCTTATTCGTTTCTTCTGGATATGTACTAAATTTTGTTACTCTATGTATAACTTCAGATGCCGAACTATTATCACTATCATCTTCAAGAATAGCCCTAATCTGCTCCATATCGAAAACCATTTCTGAAGCAACATCTTCGTTAATTGAAGATGTACAAAAGATAAGTTGTTTACAGTATCCTCCACCTACTAAACGACCTATCCCATAGAAACCAGCAGATGATTCTCTTTTTTTCTTTGAACAAGCAATACTTTTTAGAGTCATCTCGGCTTTACTAGTTTCTATTCCAGTTCCATTATCTTCTATTGTTATTACATGATGTGATTTATCGATATTTATTGTAACATGTCCATCTTTCTTATTAGACAATACTTCTGTTTTAACAGCTTCATTGATTGAATCACAAGCATTTTGCAAATATTCACGATATATTGTTTCTGCGTCAGGATAAAGAGAAAACATCAGTTGTTCTAACAAATCTTTACCGACTATGTCTATTCTTTCTTCTGCCATATTAATCTTATCCATTTGGGAATTGTTTATATGTATTGAATGGGAATTTTATATTAACTAACGATCGTAATGCCGGATTAGAAATAATATATTCACCCGCAGTTAAACGAGTCATCATGTTTTGATATACTTTTGGAATATAGCGATAGTCTGATTTTGATACTTCTATAGCATTTGTTCTTCCGTAAGCAGATGTAGCACAATTTCCCTTAACTCGGTCATGAATTGCACTGCGGAATTGTTCTACAGAAAACAATATTATACCCAAAGAACGACCTCTTTCTGTTATATCCAAAAGTTGATGTAAAATCGGAGAACTCTTAGGAGTATCGTTGGAAGCATATTTATTCAACTCATCAACAAATATTATAACCTTTTTAGGCACATTATTTCTTTCTGCATCAAATTTCATTTCCCATATTGCTCGTGCCACACTACCAAAAACAAAACTTTGAGTATTATCATCGAGAAGAGTTATGTCAATAACCATCACCTGGCCTCCTACAAGATTATTACGCACAACTGTTGTTAAATCTCGTTCATCAGCAGCAATATTATCATTAAACACACCTTGAAGATTTATTACTTTATTTATTATACGCAAAAATTTTTTCCATGAAGATGGTAGTATCTCGTTTCTATTACCGGTAGCACTCCCATTGGCATAATCCTTTACGACTTCTTTTAAAGTTTCCCAGCTTTCAACGTTGCTAAAATTACCCTGTCTATTTATTATGTAATTCACACAACTTTCCATTGTACCTGTACTATCATCCTCATTAGCTAATAGTAAATCAAGTTTGTCAATATAGTTTTCACAAGGAAACTTGTAAGTATAAGCCTTTCCATAGTTCTTTTGTTTTTCAACATCCTCAGGGTCTGCATTTGTCAGTACTGCACTTGAACGTTGATTATCATAAGGATAATAATAAGTTACATTTTTAAATGGTATGGGGTTCAATCCCAACTCTTCTGTATATATGTTTTTATCAGAATCTCTTAAATCAACATTAGGTTCATCAATTGCCATCAAATCCCTACCTTTAACATTGAAAAACACGAATGCAACATCACCACCATTTTCAGTACAAAACTTTTGCTGAATTGCATTCAATAAAAACATTGAGTACGAAGTTTTAGCAGCTAAGCCAGATATACCAGAAACATTTAAGTGAGCCCCTTCAGGACCAATTAGAAAATTGGCATTAAGCTCAACCTTAATTTTTAATGCTTCCGAACCTTTATACATTTGCAAATAACCACATACGATAGGATTTTTCACATCGTTTAGACCTAAGGCTATTTTGATATCTTCCGAAGTACAAAGAGAAACTTGTTTACCGTCAAGCACCGGAGAATATATGTTACCTGTATTGCAAACAACTTTTGCTTTAACATAATTCATACCCAAGCGATTCATATTACCAATATTATTATTTATATCGCCAAAATCGCTAGATATATAGTTGGTAAAATGACTTGGGGCATCAGTTATATGGTTTATCTCTTCGATAACCCCATAAGTTGTTGTTTCATCATTCGGTAGATGTTTAACTTTTATAATGTCAAAAGGACTTAATATTTCACCTTTATCCGTCCAAAAATAAAAATCATCAGTTGTTGACGGATATTTTTCAGTGGCTGATACTTTACCAATTACTCTTTCTTTGTTCATACTCAAAATAAACTTAGGAATATATTATTATCAATGTAATGTGATTTACAAAATGTTTCTGTAAGATATATAGGATATAAATGATTCGCCCATCGAGTGTCAGCCCCAAAACACACTGGGTATGCTTCACGAATAAGATTTGCACTTATCGCATCAATGGTACTAGTACTTATTGGAGTTTGAGGATTTAACAAAAGCATTTCACACTTTACTATATCCGAAAAATGCGTTTCTCTAAAATTGCTATTACGAAGACGCAAATACCAAACAGCGAACGTCATTCCATTAGAATGTTGTGAGATATATTTATATGCCTTTGTCCGCTCAAAAGGCTTAAGACTTGCTATAATTTGAGATAATTTTCTACCTTCGTGATTTTTCAGTAAGTCAGGATCAAAAGATTTAGATACACCTACGACATATTCATAGTTAGCTCGCATATTATTCCACTGAGCTTGATCAATATTTGAAAAACGTGGATTATATTGCAGAGAACCATCTTTAATCAACCAACTATCTGCTGACAATTTATTTGCCATACATAAATCATTCACCAATAATTGTTCTTCGTCTGTCATTTCGTTTTGTATCTGTGCAATAGCACTATTCTTGTATCTGTTTTTATCGGTCACATCGGCAACTGTTGGACCATCCGTTTTGTAAAATAGTATCTTTCCAAGTTTAACACCTCTTGAAGATGCAAAATTATTACTATTCAAAACGTCTTTATTTATTTTTTCGCAATATAATCTTGCGAAATCTTCATATTTTCCTTTTGTGTGAAACTGTTTGGGAAGAGATATAATTATTTTCTTTCTTATAGCATTATTACCATCCAAATCTGCTTTTTTAAATGTATCTCTATCCGGTCTATAGCAACATCCTACTACCATTTGTCCGGCAACAATTGGGAAAATTTTATTTCCAATTGCAATATCATCAACCTTATATGTCCGACGAGATCCATCTAAAAAATATTTGAAGTATGGCGGTGTAGTGTTTATTAAATTCTGGCTAATTTTTATAGTATTGATTTGACGACAATCATCTTCTGCAAATGTTCCTTTTGTGTCCATAGGTACTGTATCTGTATCTGAGTTTTCACTAGATATAGTATCAGTAGGAATGTCGTCCAAAGACATTTTTTGTGTACTATAACACTTAAACCCACTCTCATTGTGAGAGTTAATATATTCTAATATTCTTCCCATAATCGATGCAAAGGTACACATTTTTTTCCATTTTCCCAAAAAATACTGTGTCATTTTCTTAAAGTGTAGATTCCAAAACAAAATCCAACTACTCTCCCACTGCCCGTAATCCATTACCCATCGCTCACTTACGACCCAAAACTATGGCACTTACGACTCAAAACCATGTGGTTTACGACCCAAAACTATGGCACTTACGACCCGTAACCATGGGAGTTTTGACCCGAAAGTATGGCACTTTTATCCTCTATGGCGAGGAAGCAAATCGGCTGTTCGAAGCAGTGTCTGCGGTGGTGGCTATGGTGGCTGTCAATGCTGGTTGCAGACTGTAGTACACACAGCGGGGATTGATAACCGTTTTGCACAACAGGCCTATACGCTGTGCCATGTCTTTTATGTATAGATAGCCGTTCAGCGTTATGGATTTGTATCGTTCCATCACCCTGCTTTGCAGCTCGTAGGCTCTCAGCTTCTCGCCTTTCTGCATTACGGAGGTGAACACCTCTTCGGCATCGTAGTTGCCGGCAGATTGCGGTGCGTAGCTTAGTGCCGAGATAGCACTCTTTGCCACAGCGTGGCTTACGGCATGGCTCACCGGCATGGGCAAGCCTTCGGCATCTACCACAAACTGCAAGGTGTCGATAATATCGTACTTGCGTGTCATGGTCTGCTTTACGGAGAATATGCGGTCGCTGTCTTTGCTGCATTCATACACTTCAAAACTTTTATAAGTCAGCTCGGTGCCTATCCATCCACGTAGGTTTTTGTCCTCCGATGCCTTGTTTTGGTGCAGTATGCTAACTATGCAACATTCCGTTTCCGATGCCAGATTCATAAGGCGTTCTATCACCTGTTGCGACAGTATGCCGTCGTTGATGTCGTTCACCAAGTCGCGAATGCCGTCCAGTATTACCAAGTCAGGGCGGTATTCCAATATGGCCGTTTCCAGCAGTGGCAGCCTGTCCTGCCATGCATCGGCACGGACGTTGAAGATGTCGAACATATCCGAAGGGAAGTTGTCTGTGCTTTCGCCCTCCGGCATATTGCGTTGCCACAGCTTCATAATCCTGTCGCAGAGTATCTCCTGGGTCGATTCCTCGCTCTGTTCGGTGTCCATCCACAGCACTCGCAGCGGCTTAGGGTCTATGCGTCGTATGCCCATCACTTCGTTGCATACGCCCAGAGCCATCAGCATGGAGGTGAAAAACGTCTTTCCCGACTTGGCACGCCCTGTTATGCCCACCAGTTCGCCACGGGCAAAGCATGGCTTGTCGAACATTTCGAATAGGAATCTGCGTTTGGGAATGAGGCTGTTGGGCGTAATCCTTCGTTGTTCCAAACGTTGCAATTTCTCGTTGGTTTTAGGTGTCGTTTCCTTGCCGGAAAACTCTTGTGCTATCAGTCTTATTTTTTCTTCCAGTCTCATTGTTCGTTATTTTTTCGGTTAATCAAATATGTGTTCAAAATATCGTTGCTATCTGTCTTGCAAGTAATTAATCCAATATTAGCAATTGCTAACGATTTTGCAAAGATAAAGAGTCGAAAAAACTCACTTTACCGTTTTGTCTACTTTTGTCCACTTTTGTCCACTTTTTTAGACAAAAGACATGAGACAAAGGACGAAAGACAAAGGACAATAGACAATTTCTACTTTCGACTTTTTTCGAAGACTAAGAGACAACAAGTCAACGAGACAACAAGTGATGGCTTCGACGGACTTGTAGTCTTGTGGACTAGTGGTCTTGCGAAGCGACAGCGAAGCCTCAAAAAACACATGTTCGTCGTTGTTAGCCCGACCTCACCCCTGTATACCCCCTTTAGGGGTATACTTAGGGGTGGTTGGGTCGTAGGGCTTACAACGTCGCCGACTTTGAGTGACGGGCAGTGAGAAGTGAGAAGTGGGTGGTGAGCAGTGAGTTCAAGGCTCAAAGTTCATGACTCGTAGCCCAAAGCTCAAAAATTCCGCAATTTCGTTTATTCAAATTGAATCATATCTGCCACTTGCATAAAATAATCTGTGGACCATATATCCAATTCTCGCCTATCTATCACAAAGTCTATCACATCTGCTTTTACCATATCTATGTTTGTGGTGGCAATGCGTTCTTTAAGGGCTGTTGTAAACTCTTCTTTGGTTATCTGTTTATCATTAAATTGCAATATGCGTTCTTGCAAATGAGAGAAATTCAGTTTTGTACCATTGCGTACATACCATTCAAAGTCGTACCAATCGCGTCCTTTTACTCTGTTTTTCCACGAGCGGAAAACCATTGCATGCATCTTTCCTGCAAAAAGACATGGCAGAGTGTAACAACGTGTCATAAAAGAGAATGGCATCATCAGCAATCGCTGTTCGGTGGCAAAATTTAATGGTGGATTAGTATCTACCTCAAGTTTTATCTTCAAACTTTTTTGTGTGGTAAACGATATGTCGTATATATCGGTGTTGTCTTTCAAAAAAGCCGATTCTACCTTTGTAAATGTTTTCTTGTCTTTTTTCTTTATCTCCACCGACCGCCCTAGTGCTTCAAACTCTTTGATTATTGCCGGGAAATATGTTTCCAAATCAAAAGTGCTGTCGTGCGATAGTAATGAAAAGTCCATATCTTCACTGAAGCGTTGCAGTCCATGGAAAATTCTCAAACATGTACCACCATAGAAGGCTGCTTTTTGGAAAAATCCTCCTCTGTATAATCCTGCCAATGCTATTTGTTGCATTACCTCGCAGTTGGCATTATGCTCGTCTATTGTTTCGTTGCTTTTGTAGCGTTTTAGCATTTGTTCGTATACACTCATAGTCTTTTTATCAGTTTTATTATGTTCAACAATGATGCAGTTTTTTTGCCCACCGATGCACACTGCTCTATTATTTGTGTGTCCATCCGTGCAAAGGCTTCGATATCCATACGCATATCATCTTCGATATAAGCTCTTGTTTCGGATATATATCTGAGGTTAAGTCCCGGTGTGGATATCACCAAGTCGCACAAAGCCTTTTCGGGCGAAGCAATCATATAGGAATAATCGTTACAATCCTTTATATTTACACCTATTGGGTAATAGTCGGGGCTGCATCCGGTGTATGCAAACTCGCCCATATCGGTGGTTATATTTTTTGAACGCCCCATAGCGGTGGATTTGATAGTGTAAACCTTTTCGGGTATTAACCCATATTCTCGCAATGCCGTTTGCATGGATATATACGAGCATGGGTAGAGATGGTTGGCGATAAGATACATGGAAATTTTGGTGCCGGAGATATTGGGCGACACTACATATAATCCACGTTTTATACGCAACAGTTCACCACTGCGTTCTAACATCATTATCTTTTGTAATGGTGCTTTATAGTCGCCAAATATCGATGTCAACACATCGGTGGTTATGGGTATATTGCCAAATTGTTTTAACGTCGTTTCCATATTTTATCTATTTATCTATGTAATATTTACACTGAATACAACAAGTAACGTAATAAATGTAGTAAAATTGTGCAGGGATAATTAGATTTTTTCTAATTAACTATGCAAAATATAGCTGTTTTTGAAACAAAAGACAATTGAGCAATGAGCTGTGGGCTGTGAGGCTTTATCAGACAAAAGACTTGAGTCAAAGGACAAAGGACAAAAGACTTTAGACTTTCGACGGACAATGAGCAGTGAGAAGTAGCCTAAAGCTCGAAGCTCAAGGCTCAAAAATTCCGCAACCATGCAGTTATGATAGGCAATTTCTAAAAATTGCTTTGCAGGTGATTTGCGGAATTTTCTTAGAAAGATTTTTACTTTCTTTTGATTGAGTGTAGCGGGCTACACGATTGAAAAAGAAATAAAAAGATTTCAAGAAAAAACGTAAAGCACGCAAAAGTTTAAAGAATAATTCTTCTAATTTAATGAAACGTGG
>JAFZFU010000065.1 GCA_017555745.1 Bacteroidales bacterium | reverse complement strand
TAAACTAGCTCTCACTTTATTAAAGCAAGATACAAGTAAGGGTAGTATTAAATCTAAAAGGAAACGTGCAGGTTGGGATAATGAATTTCTTGCAATTTTATTCGCGATGGTTTAATAGTGGTGCGTTTGCCCTGCCCGGGTCTTCTGCCAAAAGGATGGCCATCCTTTTTTGAAAATATGTCATTTTTTTCTCAAAAGTGCCGTTCTCTTTCTCAAAAAATGCCACGATTTTTAGTTCAAAAAGTCCTGTTTTTGGTCTAAAACCCCTTGTTTTTTGCTCCGAAAGGAGATTTGATTTAACATTTTCGATTTCTCTTTAACTTTTTGGATGGGGTGTATGAGGCTCCGCTGCCACCTGTCGTCGACACTCGATTTGCAAAATCCAATATTTTTTCGTAAGTTTGCAAATTAATTTGCACATAAGTAAATGATGGAAGAGCATAAAACAGAACATATCGAAATAATGCCAAACTTTATTGATTTAGATAAAGTTATATCCGGTAAGAGTCCTTCGTTACAGAAGAAATTGCCTCGTTTTTTGGTGCGTTGGCTCAAAAAATTATTGCATGTAGATGAGATAAATTACTATTTATACTTGTACCGCGACAAGTTTGGCCCCGATTTTACCGATGCTGTACTTACCAAAGCTTTGTCGGTAAATATAGAAGTTGTAAACCCACAAAACATACCTCAGGGCAGTAATCCTCTTTTGGTAGGCAATCACCCTCTGGGCGGTGTCGATGGCATGGCACTTATCAACGAGATTGGCAAGGTGCGTAGAGATATTCTTTTCCCGGTCAACGATTTTTTGTTGTACCTTCCGGGTTTGCGTTCCAATTTTATTCCTATCAACAAAGTAGGTCGCAACAGTTCCAACCTCAATGCGTTGGAAGAGGCTTTTGCCGATAATAACGCCTTGCTTTATTTTCCCGCCGGCTTGTGTTCGCGAAAACAAAAAGGCGAGATTAAAGATTTGGAATGGAAAAAAACTTTTGTTAAGAAAGCCGTTCAATATCATCGCGATATAACGCCTGTATATGTCGATGCCAAAAATACCAATCGCTTTTATCGCATAGCCAATTGGCGTAAAAAGTTGGGCATAAAGTTCAATATAGAAATGGCGTTGCTTCCCGACGAGATGTTTCGCCAACGTGGCAAAACCATACGTTTGGTGTTTGGCAAACCTATACCTTACACTGTTTTCGACAGCCGCCATACCGACAAGGAATGGGCTGCTATGGTAAGAGAACACGTTTACCGTTTGGATAAAAATCCCGATTTAGAATTTAAAATATAAAAACCATGGATTTGAGCTATATAATACCGCCTGTGGACAGGCAACTGATAAAACAAGAACTAACTAATCAGATATTTTTGCGTAAAACCAACTTTGGCAACCGCGAAATATACGTAACTACTGCACACACATCGCCCAATATTATGCGCGAAATAGGTCGTTTACGTGAATTGAGTTTTGCTACCGAAGGTGGCGGAACGGGAAAAGAAGTGGATATCGACGAATTTGATTTGCTACCCGAGCCTTATTGCTACAAGCAACTCTTTGTTTGGAGTCCCGAAGATGAGGAAATAGTGGGTGGCTATCGCTTTATACATGGCTTGGATATTGCTCGCAAACCCGATGGTATGCTTATGAGTGCCACAGCCGAATTGTTTCAGTTTACTGATACTTTTATCGAAAAATATATGCCCGACATGGTAGAACTTGGTCGCTCGTTTGTGCAACCTGCTTTTCAGCCTACCACCAATTTCCGCAAGGGTATGTATTCGCTCGATAATCTTTGGGACGGACTTGGAGCCATAGCCATAGAGATACCTACCATGAAGTACTTTTTTGGAAAGATAACAATGTATCCGCAAATGAATCGCAAGGCCAAGGATTACATATTGTATTTCTATCAAAAGCACTTCCCCGACCGCGAAGGTTTGGTAAGACCTTACGAGCCAATGAAAATAGAAACCGACTACAACGAGTTGGTAAGCCTTTTCAATGGCCGCAACTATAAGGAAGACTATCAAATATTGGTACGTTCGGTAAGAGATTTAGGTTCGGCAGTGCCTCCTTTGGTAAATGCTTATATGAATCTTTCGTCGACTATGATGTCGTTCGGAACAGCATTAAATCGCCCTTTCGGCGATGTCGACGAAACGGGTATACTCATCACTATGCAGGATATTTATGCCGCCAAAAAGGAACGCCACCTACAATCGTACGAAGTTAAAAACCGACTGTTTAAGCGTTTGCATTTTTTGGGTATAAACAAAGAAACTACCAAAATAATCGGTGATAAAAATAAAGAACCGAGACGACTGTTTGGCCGTAAGAACAAAAAAACAGAATAATAGAACAATACTAAACAAGCAAAAAACAGATATACAAATGGATATAAAAACAGCCACATTTACAGTAAGCAATTCTACGTATAAGAAGTGTCCCAAACCCGACCGCCCCGAATATGCTTTTATAGGACGTTCGAATGTGGGCAAATCGTCGCTTATCAATATGTTGGTGGGCAATAAATCGTTGGCCAAAACAGGGGCCAATCCCGGAAAGACTCAACTTATCAATCATTTCGAGATAAACAATAGTTGGTATTTGGTGGATTTGCCCGGCTATGGCTATGCCCGTATATCCAAAACCTCGCGCGAAAAGTGGTCGAAGATGATTCAGGATTATTTGCTTTATCGCGAAAATCTTATGAATGTGTTTTTGCTTATAGATTCGCGTATACCCCCTCAAGCCATTGATTTGGATTTTATCACCTTTCTCGGCTCCAACGGTATTCCTTTTTCGATAGTGTTTACCAAAATAGACAAAGGCAAACAACGCGAAGTGGAAGCCAATATAGCGGTATATAAAAAACGCCTGCTCGAGAGTTGGGAAGAATTGCCAACGATTATAAAAACTTCGTCGGTAACGCATTATGGCAAAGACCATATATTGACGGTGATAGAACAAATAAATCCATTGTTTGAACAAAAAGAGACAAAATAAAACTGCGTTGGTGGAGATAACATAAATGAAAATATATAATAGAAATATAATATTACTTGCAGCCATGCTGCTTTCGGCGGTGGCTTTCGGACAGAAACCCTCTATAAGAGATTATGTAGAAACAATGGTGGAAGAGCCCGATGTGGCATCGGCTACATTTGCCATAAATATATTCAATGCCTCTACCGGCCAAAATATCTACAGCTACAATGCCAATAGGTCGTTGGTGCCTGCTTCGGTGGTTAAGATGATAACTACGGCGGTGGGTTTCGAAGAGTTGGGCAAAAACTTCCGTTTTAAAACTTCGATAGGCTATTCGGGTACTATCGACAAGCGTGGAATACTGCAAGGCAACTTATATATAGTGGGTGGCGGCGACCCCATATTGGGCTCCTATCGCTATAAGCAAACGGCTGTGGACTCGGTATTTGCTATATGGAAAAAGTCCTTGACCGAAGCCAGAATAAAAAAGATTGGCAACCGTGTGTGTTACGATGCTTCTGTTTTCGACGACAAGCCGTTGCACGACAGCTGGATGTGGGGCGATGTGGGCAACTACTATGGTTGCGGTGTGCATGGTCTTAATATCCACGAAAATATGTATTTCGTGCATTTCGATGCTGCCGAAAGACTTAATCAAAAGGCTGTATTGGTGGATATAACACCAAAAAATATCGATGTGCGCAGTCAGCTTAACGTCTCGACCGGTCCAGAAAAGTCGGGCGATTGCGTAACTATATATGGCGAGCCAAACAGCAATATAAGAATATGCACAGGCACAGTGCCTTTGGGTAAGAAAAACTTTAGGGTGAGAGGCGCCATGCCGACTCCGCCTAAGTCGTGTGCCGAAATGTTTGCAAAGTATCTTAACCAAAACGATATAGAAGTATCCACATTCGTGTCAGAGGGATTGGCAAAAACACAAAATATAACATATCTTTTTGATTACTATTCTCCCATATATTCCGATATAGCAACTTTTACCAACCAAACAAGCAACAATATTTATGCCGAAAGCATATTCAAATATTTAGGCTACAGCAAATATAAGTTGGGAAGCTACGAAACGGGTGCTTTTGTGGTTAATGCCTATCTTAAAGAACATAAATTGAACACCAAAGGCGTAAAGTTGGTAGATGGTAGCGGTTTGTCGCGACAAAATATGGTTACCGCATCGTTTATGTGCCAATTTTTGGCCGAGGTGGCTAAGCAGCCTTACTATAAAGACTACTTGAAAACACTATCGCAGATAGGAAAAACGGGTACTGCAAAAAATATGCTTAAGAACAAAAATATTAAGAAAGAAATATACATCAAAACGGGAAGTATGAGCGGAATAAAATCCTATGCCGGATATGTTGTAGACAGCAAAGGCGATTTGATTACTTTTTGTTTTATGGTGAATAATTTTGAATGTTCGCAAGCCAATATCAGCAAGAAATTGGAAGAAATACTACTAATGATAATAGAATAGAGATTTGGTATTTATATTTTTTTAATATGCTTTTTGTATACTATTGGTGCTGCAAAGCAATCTATATGTAACAAAAAATGAAACTGAATGACAATTTAAAAAAACGAAAAAAATATGGTAAAGAATAAATTTTTATTTTGTGCGTTGTTTGTTGTTGCACTATCGGCCGGTACGGTATTTGCTTCGAAAAAGGATTCGGACAAGAAAAAAGGTTATAAGTTCACAGTGGAGATTAACAATGCCACTGATACGGTAATCTATTTGGGACAGTATTACAACAAGCAGCAATATGCCATCGACACTGCATATTTCGACAAGAAAAAGAAACATTTTGTGTTTGAGAAAACACGTGTTTTGAAGCCTGGCTTGTATTTCCTTACCAACAACAGAAATCAGTTGGCAGAGTTTACCATCAACAAGGAACCGCTAAACTATAAGTTTATTACCGAGGATGCCAATTGGGCTTTACACATGCAGATAAAAGGCTCCGAAGAAAACCAACGCTTTTTGGAATACCAACATATGCGCAGAGATTTGAATATCCGTTTGGATTCGGCCAAAAACGCTATGTCTGACGACGATTTTAAGCAGTTCAGAAAAGATATGGGCAAGATGCTCGACAGCCTTAACTCCAACTTCTTGGAAAAAAATCCCGACCATATTCTTTCCGTTATCATGAAAGCAACCAAAGAAATAGATGTTCCCATAGTGGATTCGCTTGGCGATACCCTTAGCGAACAACAACGCTATGTATATTATGCCACACACTATTTCGATAATATGTCGGTTGACAACGAAGCGGTGTTGCGCACTCCTCCCTATGTATTTTACGACAGAGTGGAACGCTATTTCGACCAAGTGGTAAACGGCGCTTCGCCCGAAACGATATGCAAATATACCGATATGCTTTTAGAAAAGGCACGCCCTGCCAAAGATGTGTTTAAATATTTGGTGTTGTACATTGCTGAAAAATACCTTCAAACCAATATTATGTCGTATGATGCCATATATGTACATATGATAGAAAAATATTATACTTCCGGCGATGCTTTTTGGGCCAGCCCATCTGATATAGACTTCGAAGCCAAGCGTGCCGCCGTTTGGAAAAAACTCCTTATCGGTGAAGTGGCTCCCGAACTGATATTGAAAAACGAGGCAGGCGAATGGCATTCGTTGTACCAAGTGCCAAACAAATATACCTTGCTGGTATTTTGGGCACCATCGTGCGGACATTGTGCCACTATTATACCGCCGCTTTACAACTTTTATAAAGAATACAAAGATATTTACGACATAGGCACCTTTGCCATAAACACCGATATCGGTCCCGAAGAAGTGGAAGCATGGAAAAAATATATCAAAGAAAAAGGCTTGGATTGGGACAACTATAATGGAGGCGAGGCCAATGTGGACTGGCACGAGGTATACGATATTATATCCACACCGGTTATATACCTACTTGACCAAGATAAAAAGATAGTAGGCAAAAAACTTAACGCTGTGGTATTGGAAAAACTATTTGAAGTGCTTGAGCCCGAAAAATCGAAGATAGCCAAAGAACAGAAAGCCGCCAAAGCTGCCGAAACCGAAACAGAAAATAATAATAAATAAATACACTTAAAAACATGACAAAACGAATTTTAACCATTAGCTGCATAGCTCTTATGCTTGGAGCTTGCGGCTCAAAAAAAGATGTGATGAAAGACAATCCTTTCTTGACCGAATGGAACACACCTTACGGAGTTCCACCTTTTGATCAAATCAAAACAGAACATTATCTTCCTGCTTTCGAGGAAGCAATGCGTCAGCAAAAAGCTGAAATCGATTCTATCGTTAACAACACCGAGGTTCCTACTTTCGAAAACACTATCGAAGCCCTTGAATATAGCGGTGCTCTTTTGGATAAAGTATCTGCCGTATTCTTCAACCTTTCGGAATGTGAAAATAACGAAGCTATGGAAGAAATAGCCGAAAAAATCAGTGGCCCTCTTTCGAAACATAGCGATGATATCAACTTGAACGCAGACCTTTTTGCACGTATAAAAACTGTATACGAACAAAAAGACAGCCTTGGTTTGAACGGCGAACAAATGCGTTTGTTGGAAGAAACCTACAAAGGTTTTGTAAGAGGCGGTGCTAATGTACCTGCCGAAAAACAAGCTCGTTTCCGCGAAATAAACGAACAACTTTCGTTGCTTTCGTTGCGTTTCGGCAACAACGTATTGGGTGCTACTAACCAATACAAACTTGTTGTAGACGACAAAACTAAATTGGCAGGCCTTACCGAAGACCAATTGGCTGCCGCTTTGGAAGCCGGTGCCGACGACCCCGCAACAAAGGGAAAATATGTTTTCACTTTGCACAACCCAAGTTTGTTGCCATTCCTATCTAACTGCGAAAACCGCGAACTTCGTAAAGAAATATGGACTGCATACGCCAACCGTTGTACTTCGGGTGCTTACGACAACACTGCCATAATAGATTCTATCGTTAACCTTCGTTTGGAACGTGCCAATATACTTGGTTTCGAATCGCACGCCGCTTATACCTTGGACGACTGTATGGCAAAAACTCCTCAAGCTGTCGAAGAATTGCTTATGAATGTATGGCGTCCCGCTATAGCTAAAGCTAAAAAAGAAGCCGAAGAATATAAAGCCATGATTAAAGCCGAAGGCTCCGACTTTGAACTTGAACCATGCGATTGGAGATACTACTCGGAAAAACTACGCAAAGAAAAATACAACTTAAACGACGAAGAAATACGTCCTTATTTCTCGTTGGCCAAGGTAGTTGACGGCGTATTCGACGTATCTAACAAACTTTACGGTCTTACTTTTGCCGAAAACAAAGAAATACCTACTTACAATAAAGAAGCTGTTGTTTACGAAGTGTCTCGCGAAGGACAAGTTATAGCTATCCTTTACATGGACTTCCATCCACGTGCAAGCAAACGTAGCGGTGCTTGGATGACCGAATTCCGTGGTCAATACGAAACCAAAGACGGCCAAAATGTTATTCCTATCATATCGCTTGTATGCAACTTCACCAAACCTACTGCCGACAAACCATCGTTGCTAACCTTCGACGAAGCTGAAACTTTGTTCCACGAATTCGGTCACGGATTGCACGGTATGTTGTCGAAATGCCACTATAAATCGTTGGCAGGTACAAGCGTAAGCCGCGATTTCGTTGAACTTCCTTCGCAAATAATGGAAAACTGGTGCCGCAATTCGGAAGTGATGAAAACATACGCTAAACACTATGAAACTAACGAAGTGATATCTGACGAATTGATAAAGAAAATCGAAAACGCAGGTACTTACGGACAAGGTTTTGTAAACGCCGAACTTATTGCCGCTTCGCTTTTGGATTTCCAATATCATATAATAACTACTCCTACCAAAATAACTTTGCCCGAATTTGAAGACAAAGCTATGGGTGGAATAGGTTTGATACCCGAAATTATTTCGCGTTATAAGAGTACTTATTTCCAACACATATTCTCGGGTGGATACAGCTGCGGATATTACAGCTACACTTGGGCTGCCGTTTTGGACAACGATGCTTTCGAAGCTTTCAACCAAAATGGTTTGTTCGACCAAGCTACTGCCGACGCTTTCCGTACCAATGTTTTGGAACGTGGCAACACCGAAGATCCTATGGTTCTTTACAAACGTTTCCGCGGTCAAGATCCTTCTATTACTCCGCTTCTTAGAAACAGAGGATTGTTGTAGTATATAGGCTTTTGGCTTTACTCGAAAACAAAAAACTGATATAACCGACTCCCCAAATCTTAAGGGCAACTTCTAATAATTGCTTTGCAAGTGATTTGCGGAATTTTCTCAGAAAGAATTCTTCTTTCTTTTGAATTGAGCATAGAGGGCTATGTGATTGAGAAAGAAAGTAGAAAGATTTCAAGAAAAACATAAATCACGCAAAAGTTTAAAGAAGAATTCTTCGAAATTTCAAAACGTGGAATTATTGGAAATTGCCTAAACAAAAAGAAGTTTGGGGAGTTTTTTAAATACAAACAAAAAACAGACAGATAATGACAAACAACATAACAATTCCATGGGAAGAACGTCCTGCCGGATGCAACGACCCTATGTGGCGTTATTCCAAAAATCCTATTATCAATCGCTACGATATTCCCACATCCAATAGTATATTCAATAGTGCCGTAGTGCCTTTTGGTGATGGTTTTGCAGGTGTGTTCAGATGCGACAACCGTGCAGTACAGATGAATATCTTTGCCGGTTTCAGCAAAGACGCCATACATTGGGAAATAAACCACGACCCCATAGTGTTCGAGCCGGGCAATACCGATATGATTGAGTCGGCGTATAAATACGATCCTCGTGTTACATGGATCGAAGACCGATATTGGATAACATGGTGCAACGGCTACCATGGACCAACGATAGGCATTGCCTACACTTTCGACTTTAAACGTTTTTATCAATGCGAGAATGCTTTCTTGCCTTTCAACCGCAACGGTGTGCTTTTCCCCGAAAAGATAAACGGCAAGTATGCCATGCTCAGCCGTCCGAGCGACAACGGTCATACTCCTTTCGGCGATATATATATCAGCTATAGTCCCGATATGAAGTACTGGGGCGAACACCGCTGTGTGATGAAGGTTACACCTTTCGAAGAAAGTGCTTGGCAATGTACCAAGATAGGAGCCGGCTCGGTGCCTATCCGCACAGCCGAAGGTTGGCTTATGTTCTATCATGGTGTTATAACCACTTGCAACGGCTTCCGCTATTCTATGGGTGCCGCTTTGCTCGATTTGGAAAACCCCGCCAAGGTATTGTATCGTACCAAGGATTATCTGCTTGCTCCTGCCACTCCTTACGAACTTGCAGGCGATGTGCCTAATGTGGTGTTCCCATGTGCAGCTTTGAACGACGGAAAACGTGTGGCGGTATACTATGGCGCTGCCGATACTGTGGTGGCTGTGGCTTTCGGATATATCGACGAAATTATTGATTTTGTAAAAACTCACGCCGCATTGCAATAAACCTGCTTAAGCATATACTTGCAATGTATCCAATAAAATAAAATCTTTGACAACTATGATACGCAAACTCTTTGGCAGCCCCTCGTACACAGTGGCATGGTTGGGAGCAGTGTCCATAGCCTTGCTTGGCTTTACCACTCCCGAATATCTCAAATATTGGTACATACTTTCGGCTATGTGGTTGATGAATGTGTTTTTGTATCGCCATATAGTGCAGTGTTATGGCTCCAAAAGTTTCAAGGCCATGTATGTGCTTATGTTTGTGTTGCCCTTGGTGGTCGAGTGTGCCGCCTTGGTGGTGCCATATCATGGTTGGAATCCTTTTTTTCGTAGTGTATCCACAAGTTTAGTGCTTACCTACGTGTTGTTTATGCAAATGGTGGTGGCGGTGCTTGGCTGTGGCTGTCTCCACCATTGGTATAGGCAGGATAGGGGCAGGACGTTCTCGGCCGTTGCCCGTCGCCGTTACCGGGCTGTGGCCTATTCGGTCTTTGCCTTATGTTTCGCTTGCTATATGGTGGGTGCCATATATGGCAAAAACCACGTGGTGTTGCGCCGCGCCACCATCGAGGTGTGCCAACTGCCTCAGGCTTTCGAGGGATATAAAATAGTGCAACTTTCCGATTTTCACCTCGGTTCCATGTATAACCGCAATACCATGGCAAGGATAGTGGACAGCGTTAATGCCTTAAATCCCGACATGATAGCCGTTACCGGCGATGTGGTTACTCTCTCTTCGGGCGAGATGAGACCGTTCCTTTCCATACTCCGACGCCTCAAAGCCAAAGATGGCGTCTACATGGTGTTGGGTAACCACGACTACGTAAGGTATCCCCATTTCCCTTCGCCCGAGGTTAAAACAACCGACAGCCTGGCTTTTATATCCATGATAGTGGACAGTCTTCGCTGGAATTTGCTTTGCGACCAAAGTTGTTTTATACTCCGCAATGCCGACACCATGGTGGTGGCAGGCAGCCAATATATAGGTTTGCCGTCGCTTAAAAAGATTAAGCTTGTTGGCGACAATACCTATTCTTATGGCGACTTGGCTAAGACGTTGAGAGGCACCGACGACTACCCCGTGGTATTGCTTACCCACAACCCTGTGGTGTGGACTCGCGAGGTGATACAACGATATCCTTTTGTCGACCTGACACTTTCGGGACATACCCATGCCGGGCAAATGGGATTATACATCAAAAACTCTGTCGCTCAAAATGTGGGCTATAATGCCAAGACCAAAGCCGGTCTTTTTCGTCATCATTGCCAAAGCCTTTATGTCAATGCCGGCATAGGCACCAGTGCCATGCACAGCCGCTTTTTGATATTCCCCGAAATAACGCTGATAACCCTTACTGCCTCACACCCCGAAACTATATAACCGCCGTTATGGATATTCGCAAGATAATACATATCGATATGGATGCCTTTTATGCCTCGGTGGAAGAACGCGACTTTCCGCAACTCAAAGGCATACCCTTGGCTGTTGGGTCGCCAAAGGAGAGGGGAGTGGTGGCTACAGCCAACTACGAGGCTCGCAAATACGGCGTGCGTTCGGCAATGTCGTCGAAGGTGGCAATGCTCAAGTGCCCCATACTCCATTTCCAGCCGCCGCGTTTCGAGGTGTACAAAGCAGTGTCGGAATGCATACACGATATTTTTGCCGAATATACCGATATGGTGGAGCCCCTTTCGCTCGACGAGGCTTACCTCGACGTTACCCACAACAAAAAAGGTATGCCTTCGGCAACGATAATAGCACAGGAAATAAAAAACAAAATTCTCCAAACCACACGCCTTACCGCTTCGGCAGGGGTGTCGTACAATAAGTTCTTGGCCAAGATAGCTTCCGACTATCGCAAACCCGACGGACTCTTTGTTATACTGCCCAATCAGGCTCAGGAATTTTTAATGCAGTTACCCGTCGAGAGGTTTTACGGCATTGGAAAGGTAACGGCGGCACATCTTCACCAAATGAATATATATACCGGCAGCGATCTGTTTAAGAAAACGAAATACGAGATGGTGCAGATTTTCGGCAAGTCGGGACTCTATTTCTACGATGCCGTACGCGGTATCGACAACAGAGCTGTGGAGCCTAACCGCGAACGCAAGTCATATAGCGTGGAAACCACTTTCGAAAAAGACCTCACCACATCCTTTGCCGTTATTGCCGAACTATATGCTTTGGAGCAACGCTTGTGGAAAGACATCGAAAACAGCGGTAAAAGCGGACGCACACTTACGCTGAAGATACGCTTTGCCGACTTCACTACCCTTACCCGCAGCTATTCCGCCGAACTGCCTTTGCTGACCTTCGACCACCTGCACAAAACAGCAAAACGTGTTCTTAAACGTATGGACTATACAGCAAAGCCTATACGCTTATTGGGAATAGGCCTCTCCAACCTCATCGACGACACCGAAATAAGAGATATACAACTATCAATGGATTTCGATATTTAGTTTGCTTTGCCGGCACAAGTGGTTACCGCACTACTATTTGTCTCGTAGATTAGTAGTCGGGCAAAGCCTATCGGATTCTGATATCTCAAAGAGCACTGCTGTAGAAAGTGGACAGCTACACTGAACTGCTTGTTTTGAAAAAAAACTTTATCCCGAATCGAAGGGTATAGAGGAAGGAGTGCTAAACGAATTTGTTGCAAAAATGAAAGATAAAATACCGATGGCAACACCACCTCCAAATGCTGATAAAGGACAATAAATGACAGTGGTATTGAGTAAAAGCACTGATACACAGAGTGTGAAAAATATTGCAAGCGTTACCGCCATAGTTCAAAAGTATGTTTTTTTGATTGTTCCCCAGTCAATTACATAGCATTAGCGTAATTGTGAAATGTATTGCAAAGATACAACTTTTTTACGACATACGCAAGCAAAAAACTCATAAATATAAAACGATTTTTTATTCAAAAAAGGTAAGCGATACAAATGCAGCAGATGGAGGTACGATAATCATAAATCCATGGCCGGACACTGTTGTGGAAGGTGAATTTGAACTGTAAATTTATCTGGCAGAAAAGGGAGAAAATTTCTTTCTTTCTTTTTTTTTATGAAAAGATTAGGTGAAATGTTAATGGTAAAAATCTCAACTGTTGCAAAGAAATATTACATTATGTAATCGATGTAATATTTTTTTTTGAGGGTTAAAATATTGTTGTATAGTGTGTTGATGTAGGATTATTACAATATTACTACATTACATACCCCCTGCTTTTTCTGTTTCCGGGATGTAGTGTGAATGGTAAAATACTGAAAAATAGATATGGCTTATTTTTTTAAGAAATAAGGTTTATATATTAAATAATTTAAATATTATATATAATATTTAGCTCGAGAGAGAGGGACCTATAAATATACACACTCTAAGTTTTGTAATGTAGTAATGTAGTAATATTTTTGCAGTAAGGATGGATTATTTGCGCTAAAATAATGATATACCGTCGTTTGTTTCATACCCGGGTGTCGTGTTTTTGACGGTATATCGTCAATTTGATGCCGATTATTCGTGAAGTTTTCGTGAAGTTTTGTGTATGGCTGTTTTTTAATAGCTTGAATGTCAGAGTGTAGGAATTGTGTAGGAAAGTGTAGGCTACATTTTTTGTTTTATTCGAAAAAAAGTCGTATCTTTGCATTATCATTTAACGATTACCATACTGTGTAATTGGCTGGGAAACAATCAAAGACATACTTTTAATGATAGCAG
>JAFZFU010000064.1 GCA_017555745.1 Bacteroidales bacterium | reverse complement strand
TTGCTTATCTCAAAAAATGGCATTTTATCACATATAGTCGCTCTTTTATTACAATGTTGTTGTAATGTTGTAATATTTTCTGTAAAGTAATGTTTTTTAGTAATCATATTTGTGCTAAAATAATGATATACCGTCGTTTGTTTCATACCCGGGTGTCGTTTTTTTGACGGTATATCGTCAATTTGATGCCGATTATTCGTGAAGTTTTCGTGAAGTTTTGTGTATCGTTCGTGTATGGCTATTTTTTAATAGCTTGAATGTCAGAGTGTAGGAATTGTGTAGGAAAGTGTAGGCTACATTTTTGCGTTCACTCGAAAAAAACACGTAACTTTGCATCATGTTTCAAAACTCGAAATAAGTAGAGTTGCCGGGGAATAAATTAAAAATCAAAATCTTATGAAATGGAAAGCGAAAAAAATATTGGACAAGTGGTGTCGGGTACCCCAATAATGGAATTACGGATTGACGGAATTACGGATAGGGCGAAGCCGACTCAAGGTCTTTCTCTACCTTCTTTACTTTTCTATACCCCTTATTTGCGAAGCTCAAAAAAAGCCTGTGGTGTAGATACGATTTTTTTAGTTCTTGCGTTATGCCATATATTTATATATAAAACGATTTACAAAAATGATTAAATACAAAGTAAGAAGAAGTATTGCACTTTTGGCTATGGCGTTTTTTATGTTGCCGTTAGCCGTTGACGCTCAAAAGATTTCGAACAATCAACGTACCACTATCTTATCTGATTTGGACGAAAATATACGTCTGTTGTCGAAGTTTCAATACGACACTCCGGAACTGATAACCAATTATGCCGCACAGCTGTCGGATGCCGAAAAGGCAGTGGCACGCTATGCCGATTATAAGAGTGACATAATGGTATACGAACGCTGGTATATGCTAAAAAAACTTGTGGAGCAAAACAAAGAGATGATAGCTTTTTTGCAACCTAAGTCTGCCGATTGGCTTTACCGTCAGGGAGTGGCCGAAATGGAGTCGGGCAACGGCAAAAGGGCTATGAACTTTTTTGAAAAGGCATTGAATGCCAATCCTAAGCATGTATTGTCGCATTTTCAGATAGCACGATTGGATATAGACAGCACCAAGTTGGGCGATGCCGCCAAACGTTTAAACGAGGTGTTGGAAACCATGAATCCCAACAGCGACGAAGAGGCGTTGATAAAGGGAATATTGTTGTATGCATACGATAAGAATTATATGTATGCCATAAATATGGAAAAACAAGAAAAGTATGCCCAAGCGGTGGCTGTTATGCTTGAGTTGGAGGCTTTCTGTATGTACGACAATTTGGGTATATGCGATAGCGCAACGGTCGACAACACGCTTGAACGCTGCCGCACCGGTGTATATAGCAACCAGATAGAGTTGGCCCGCAAGGCGTTGAAGTCGAAACGCAATGTGGCCGCCGAAGACTTTGCCATGTCGGCATACGAATACTATTCGGCCAACAAAAACAAGATAAAAGACGATATGAACTTTAACACCTTGGCCAAACAGATAGCCGAAAGTTATATACAAGAGGCGTCGACCTTTACGGGCAACAAAAAGGCCACCCTTTTGGACGAATATCTTAAACGAGCCACTATGATGGCCTCGTATACCGACAAGGCTACCAAGGAATTGCTGGAAGCCAAGGTGGCTGCTTTGCAACCCGAGAAAACACGTTTGGAGTTGAAACAAGAGGCTATAGAGAATGCCGCTATAGACACATCGTATTCGGAACGCTTTGCACAATATATCTCGGCCGAAGACGAAGACTTGATAGACAGCGACGAAGAGGTACGTAATATAGAAGAAACCTATGTAAACGAAGGCACCAAGGTTGGACAAACCAAAAAAACATCGATAAGCAAGGTTATAGATGATAAGTTTGTAGAAACCAAAACATACCTTTCTGTAAACAGTTTCGACAAGGCGTTGGAGGTACTTGAAAGTGCCAACCAATTGGCAAAGATAGAAGGCGACAAAGACGAGGTTGAAAAGATGTATTTGTTGGCCATACGCGAGATAACGGCCAAACGTATGTCGGCAGCCGAATTTGCAATATGGCAAGGCGAGCCTGACGTGGCCGACAGTTTGATAAACGTTACCAACGACTTGATAAAGACTTACAAGGTGGAAAAAGATACAGCAATAGTGCGTATAATGAAGTCGTATTTGATGACTTTGGACAAAAAGGTATGTAGCAAACGTCAGGAAGAACTTAACGGCTATGTGTATAGCATAATGGACTGTTTGCGTCGCAACGACTACTACAAGGCCGATGCTTTGGTAAGAACGGCGTTGGCAATACCCGAGTCGAAAAATTGTAAGTTGGATAAGAGCCGCTTAAAATCGCTTATGGAGCAAATACAACATCCGTTGGAATATATAGACTATATGGATAACGCCTCGAAGTGTTTGAAACGTGGCGACACCAACGGCTATATACAACAATATACCACTGCCGAAGCATTATACAATCGCAACGAGTTGGGTACTATGGGTATGACACACACACCAATGAGAGAGGTGTTGCTACAGGTGGAAGATGTTGATTTTGCCCTCAACGCTTTGGAAGTGATGATAAAATACAAAGAGTATATGGTGGCTTTGGAAGCATTGGGAGCAATAAAGGATATGGAGTACAAGGCAGCCCAAACCAAAAATATTCAAGACAGATTGGCAAAACTTATGTCGTTTGACATGAGCAAGCAAGGCTACAGTTACGACGATGCGGTGGAAACAATACATTATTATTCGACCGATAAATGGTACAAATATTTCACCAAGGCATTTAAAAAGTACATGAAGACCTGGATAAAAGAAAAGAAAATGTAAAACCTTTAAAAAAAATAATATTATGAGTACTGCCACTATTTTGATTTTGATAGCAATATTTATGGCTGTTGTAGGCTTTGTAGGGGCCATAATACCCGGAATACCCGGCACACCGTTGAGCTTTGTGGGCTTGCTGTTGCTGTTTTTTATTCCCGAGGTAGATTACTCGTCGACGTTTATCTGGACGATGGGTCTGTTGGCTGCCATAATAACTGTGTTGGACTATGTGATACCCATATATGGCACCAAAAAATTTGGAGGTACTAAGATGGGTGTGCGAGGTAGCACCATAGGTATGATAGTGTCTATTATTATATTGCCGCTGTTGGGCATAGTGATAGGCCCTTTTGGAATAGGCGGTATAATATTGGGACCTTTCCTAGGTGCATACATAGGCGAAATAATGGCCGGAAATAGCGAAAATGCTTTCCGTTCGGCAATAGGGTCGTTTTTGGGATTCTTGGCCGGCACTTTCATCAAAATTGTATATGGTATAGTGGTATTGGTATACGTGGTTAAAGATGTGGTGGACTATTATTTCTTTTAAAAAGCAAACTCTTACGCCAAAACATACACTGATTTGTTCTTATTAAATAAAACGAACTTATGGATACAACTCCAAAAAACTCAGATAAATACATCTACATAAAAGGGGCACGCGAAAACAATTTGAAGAATATCGATGTGGCCATACCGTCCAACAAGTTGGTGGTTATAACGGGATTGTCGGGCTCGGGCAAGTCGTCGTTGGCTTTCGACACGCTATATGCCGAAGGGCAACGCCGCTATGTGGAGAGTTTGAGCTCGTATGCACGTCAGTTTATGGGACGTATGAGCAAGCCCGATGTTGACTACATAAAAGGGATATCGCCGGCAATAGCCATAGAGCAAAAGGTGAAAACTAACAATCCACGCTCTACGGTGGGTACATCGACAGAAATATATGAATATTTGAAATTATTATATGCCCGTATAGGCAAAACATATTCTCCCATATCGGGTGCCGAAGTGAAACGTCATTCGGTGCATGATGTGGTGGATTTTGTGTCGTCGCTCGCCGACGGCACGAAGATAATGTTTTTGGCACCATTGGTCACCAAGAAGGACAACGCCAAAGAATACCTCAAAACACTGTTGCAAGAGGGCTTTGTAAGGGTGTATGTCGATGGCGAGGTGGCACGCATAGAAGATGTGCTCGACAATTGGACCGACGGCCAATCGGATGCCGATATACTGCTTATAGTGGATAGGATGACCATACGTCATTCCGACGAGGAACAAATCATGCGACTGTCCGATTCGGTGCAAACGGCCTTTTTTGAAGGTAACGGCAGTTGTATAGTGGAAGTGCACACACACGACCAAGCAGTGCAACGCCATCAGTTTTCGAATCGCTTTGAAGCCGATGGTATGACATTCGAAAAACCGAACCCCAACTTTTTTAGTTTCAACAACCCATACGGAGCATGCTCGAAATGTCAAGGCTATGGCAATGTGGTGGGGATAGACAAGGATATAGTGGTGCCCAACAAAAAACTGTCGATATACGAAGATGCAGTGGTATGTTGGCGTGGCGACAAAATGGGCGAATGGAAAAGCAAACTGATAAGGGTGGCCTCCAAGATGGACTTTCCCATACATCGTCCTTATTGCGAGCTTACCGACGAACAATTGGATAAATTATGGAACGGCGACGTCAATTTTCCGGGTATATATGGCTTTTTTGAATGGATAGAAAGTCAGTCGTACAAGATACAGTATAGGGTGATGATGTCGCGCTACAGGGGCAAAACCATCTGCCCCGACTGCAAGGGTACACGCCTCAGAAAAGATGCGGGATATGTGAAGGTAAACGGCAAATCGATAATAGATTTGGTGCTGATGCCGGTAAGCGAGTTGGCCTCGTTTATCAAAAATCTTGCCCTTACGGATTACGAGCAGGAGGTGACGCACCGCATACTTATCGAACTAAACAACCGTTTGGGTTATCTGCTGGATGTGGGTTTGGGCTATCTTACTCTTAACAGATTGAGTAATACGCTGTCGGGCGGTGAGTCGCAACGTATCAATCTGGCTACAAGTTTGGGTAGTTCGTTGGTGGGCTCTACCTATATATTGGACGAGCCAAGCATAGGACTCCACTCTCGCGATACCGAACGCCTGATAAAGGTGTTGAAGCAACTCCGAGATTTGGGCAATACGGTTATAGTGGTGGAACACGACGAAGAAATAATACAAGCCGCCGATTATATTATTGATATAGGTCCATATGCCGGCCGTTTGGGTGGAGAAGTGGTGTTTGAAGGCAACTACAAGCAACTTGTGGGCAAGAAGTCGAAATCGCTTACGGCAGCATACCTTAAAGGAGAGGAATGTATAGAGGTTCCCACACTGCGCCGAAAAGCAATAGATCATATAACCATAGAAGGTGCATGGGAAAACAATCTTAAAAACATAGATGTCAGCATTCCGCTGCAAAATATGGTAGTGGTTACGGGCGTTAGTGGCTCGGGCAAAACATCGCTTATCAAGCACGTGTTGTATGATGTGTTGCAGAAACGTTTTGATGGAGCCAACGACTATGTAGGCAAATGTAGCAATATATCGGGCGATTTGTCGCGGATAGCCGGCGTAGAACTCATCGACCAAAATCCTATAGGCCGTTCGTCGCGTTCCAATCCGGCCAGTTATACCAAAGCATTCGACGAGATACGTCAGATATATGCCATGCAGCCGTTGGCCAAAGCACGTGGCTACAAAGCGGGGTATTTTTCGTTTAATGTAGAAGGAGGCCGTTGCGAGGTGTGTCAAGGCGAGGGTGTGGTAACCATAGGCATGCAGTTTATGGCCGATGTGCATTTGGTGTGCGAAGAATGTCATGGTTCCAGATATAAGGAAGAGGTACTTGAAATACTATATAATGGCAAGAATATAAGCGAAATATTGGATATGACCATCGACCAAGCCATCGATTTCTTTGCTAAAGATAGTGCTGCCTCTCCACAGCGAGTGGTAGAGCGGTTGAAACCTTTGCAAGACGTGGGATTGGGATATCTGAAGATGGGACAGGCTTCGAGTTCGCTTAGTGGTGGAGAAGCACAGCGTATAAAGTTGGCGTCGTATCTGATAAGAGGAGCATCGGATAAACCCAAACTATTTATCTTTGATGAGCCCAGCACCGGGTTGCACTTTCACGACATAAAAAAGCTGCTCAAAGCTTTCGATACCTTGTTGCTTAATGGCCATTCGATAGTGGTTATAGAACATCATCCCGATATTATAAAAACAGCCGATTGGATTATAGATATGGGACCCGAAGGCGGAAAGAGTGGGGGAAAAGTGGTATTTCAAGGCACACCCGAACAATTGTTGCAATGCCCCGAATCTTATACCGGTAAATATCTGAAAGGAAAATTAGAATAAATATTTATTAAAAAATAAAGAGAGGAGAAACATTTGTTTCTCCTCTCTTATTATGGATAATTGTATAACTAAAATTAGTCAATAACTGTATTCCAATTGTGAGTGTCTTCGCATTCGCCAAGTTGGATGCCGCGTAGACGTTCGTATAATTTTTTCGACCATGGACCTGGTTCTTTACCGAAGTTGTACGATGTACCCATTTCAGGATCATCAACACGTTCGATAGGGCTGATAACAGCAGCAGTACCACAAGCACCAGCTTCTTCGAAAGTGGCAAGTTCTTCGATAGCTATTGGACGACGTTCAACTTTCATACCCATATCTTGAGCCAATTGCATCAAGCTCTTGTTGGTGATAGAAGGTAGGATAGAAGTCGACTCAGGAGTGATATAAGTATCGTTTTTGATACCGAAGAAGTTAGCAGCACCTGCTTCGTCGATGTATTTCTTTTCTTTAGCGTCTAAGTAGAATTCGCATGCATATTGACCACCTGCACATGCTTCGGTATGAGCGCGCAAGCTGGCTGCATAGTTACCACCCACTTTGTAAACACCTGTTCCAAGAGGAGCAGAACGGTCGTATTTACGAGTTACTACGTATGGGTTAGCCATAAAACCACCTTTGAAGTATGGTCCTACAGGAGTAACGAAAATCATAAATAAGTATTCGTTAGCAGGTTTTACACCTACTTGAGCACCTGTTCCTATCAACAATGGACGTAAATACAAAGAAGCACCTTCGCCGTAAGGAGGTAAGAATCTTTCGTTCATTTTGATAACTTGAATACACATTTCGCGGAACAATTCTGTTGGCAATTCAGGCATCATTATACCGCGACAAGTGCTTTGCAAACGTGCAGCATTTTCTTCCAAACGGAAGATGCGGATTTTACCATCTTTGCAACGGAAAGCTTTTAAGCCTTCGAATGCTTCTTGACCATAGTGCAAGCATGTTGCTGCCATGTGAATAGATATCTCTTCAGATGAAGATGTTTCTATTTTGCCCCATTTTCCATCACGGTAGTAACAACGTACGTTGTAATCCGTTTTCATGTAACCAAATGGAAGGTTTTTCCAATCTATATTATTCATAATACGTGTTTTTATATTATTTTCTTGTTTTGTTTCGAAATACGAAGTTACAATTTTTTTTTCGATTATTGACAAAATATTGCAACTTAATTATTTTATTCTTTATAATATCTTATATATCAGAATATTATTATCATTATTTTTTCTCGAAGTAGTTCTTTAAGAAAACGGTACATTCTTCGAAGGTTTTGAATGTGTTTTCTTCGGGAACAACATCGGGTATAAGATTCATATTCTTAAGCATATACATTGGTTGCGGTTGTATTATGGTCATCAACACTGTTATGCCTTGGGCTTGTAGGTCTTTTATAGCGGTTTCCATGGCATAAAGTCCGGATTGGTCCATAAACGATACCAATCTCATACGTATGATTACTATTTTTACATCATCAGGAACATCGTGCATAACTTCTTGGAATCGAGTGATAGAACCAAAGAATATAGGACCATTGAGGCGTTGGATGTATATTTGATGACGTATTTCTTCGGGTATTCCGTGTTCGTCGGCCCATGGCGACTCTTTGTCGAAATTGGATATTTCGCCCGATTGATAGCTTTCTTCTACCAAATCGCCGGCACGTTTCATAAACAACACACATGCTATAACCATACCGATACCCACTGCTACAAGCAAATCAACAAACACTGTAAGGATAAATACGGTAAGAAGCACTACAGCGTCGGCACGTGGTATTTTGAGTAAATCTTTAAAGCCTTTAAAGTCGATGATACCCCAACCTACGGTGATAAGGATGCCTGCCAATACCGATAGCGGTACATATTTTACCAATGAACCCAATCCCAATAGTATTGCCAACAATAACAACGAGTGTATCATACCCGATATTTGAGTGCGACCACCACTTTTTACATTTACCACTGTACGCATAGTGGCACCGGCACCCGACAAACCGCAGAATAAACCTGCTATCATATTACCGATACCTTGTCCGATAAGTTCTTTGTTGCTGTTGTGTTTGGTTTTGGTAATATTGTCGGCCACCACCGAAGTCAATAAAGTATCTATCGAGCCTAAACCTGCCAATGTAAGTCCGGGTATTATAGATGCCTTAAGCACTGTCATCCAATCAATACCGGCTAAGTCGATACCTTCTTTGGCAAAGAATGGCATTGGGAAACCCGATGGAATTTCGCCAATGGTAAGGCGAGAAGGAAAATCGATAAATATTGATACCACACTTACAACGATAAGAGCCACCAAGGTGGAAGGCACCTTTTTGGTTATCAATGGGAATAAATATATTATTGCTATTGTGGCTATACCCAATATTAAGGCTACGAAGTTGAACCCTTCTTGTATGCGGCTGGGTAGTTGGGTAATCATATCCACCACCAATACAGGCGATTTAAGTCCGAATAGAGGATAAATCTGTTGCAAGATGATAATCACGCCTATACCGCTCATAAATCCCGAAAGCACAGGGTAGGGGATGTAACGAACATATTTGCCTATTTTGATAGTGCCAAATAAAATTTGAAACAATCCGCAGAATACGCCTGTCAACGACATAGAGATAAGCACTTCAGATATGCTAGGGTTTGCCGATGAGGCCCATACACCCGATATCAATGTGGCTGTGATAACTGTCATAGGTCCTGTAGGACCGCTGATTTGAGAATGAGTGCCACCAAACAAGGCTGCAAAGAACCCAAGCATTGTAGCACCTACCAATCCAGCTAATGCTCCTATAGAACTGGCTGCCGGATCGTTGATACCTCCAAAGGCTTGTATACCGAATGCCAATGCCAAAGGCAATGCCACTATACCGGCGGTAATACCTCCGAAAATATCTCCTTTTAAATTTTTTGTAGATATAAAACTCATATCAATTTTGTTTGTTTTTTGTATTTTATAATTGGTTTTAATAATAAAATCGAATGCCGATAAATCATTATTTTTCTCTATAGTCACTTGGATATAAGATGAATATAACGTCTATTGTACATTCGAACACTTGTGCAAAGATACGCTTTTTTTATTTATTAAAAAACTATTTCGCGCCATATTTTATCAAAGTACATTATGTGGCGATATTTTATGGCTTTCAAGAATTCAAACACTCCTTCGTACTTATCTAACTCGTCGGGACAATGGGCGTCGGTTGATACTACAACGGGTATTTCCATGTCGTTCATAATCTGTATTATATCTTTTGAAGGATAATAATCGTAATATCTGCCTTTGTATAGTCCGCGAGTGTTTATTTCGCACACACAATCGGCGCTTTTTACTATTTCCAATGTTTCGCACACCAGATTAATGAACCATTTGTCTGAACTGCTGAAATAGCGTTCCTTATTATGCATTACCACTTTGTTGAAGTGCCCCAAAATATCGGGATGTTGTGATGTTAGCATGTCGTTTGTTTGGTGGAAAAAGGCTTTAACGGCAGCTTTTATATCGCCACCGAACACTCGGTTTAGTCCTTCATCATAGGTTTCTTGTTTGCTGCCATCGATAAACCATAAGTTGTTATCCTTGTTTTTGTTAACCAAGTGTACCGAGCCTATGCAATAATCAAGGTTGCCCTCGTCGATAAGTGTCGAAAAGTTGTCTGATATACCCGGAATATAATCAATTTCTAATCCAAGGAATATCTTTATCTTATCGCTGTATTCCTCTTTAAGACGCTTGATTTCGGAGCAGTAGTCGTTGTATTTGTTGTTCGATATGGCAAAAGTGTTCTCGAAAGGTACAGGAGCATGACCCGAAAAGCCTAAGTGCGTCAATTCTTTACTTATTGCCATTTCGATGTATTCTTTAATATCTCCTTTGCCGTCGCAGTAGTGTGAGTGGGTGTGATAGTTTGCTTTAATCATTTTATATTTCTTTTTACTGAATATTTTTACTTAACGTTTTTGGAGCATATTTATTTTCTTTGTGTCGAAATATCGCCCATAGGGCCTATGCAACTCTCAAAAAAAAACTCGTAAAAAGATGGTATATTGCGATAAATTTCATGATATACCATGAATGAATTTATACCATATTGTGAATGAAATGGTGGTATACTGTCAAAAATGCAAGAATTTTACTGCTATAAACGGCTTGTTATATCTGATTTTAGACATACAAATGTCGCGTGATTTTTCCTCGCGATGGCGTTGAAATTTCCTCACGATGTTTTTCGAACAACATCGCGAGGAAGAAAAAACTTCCTCGCGAGGGAAAATCTGATATGTCGAAACTCGTTTTTTACGCTTTTTACTGCCAATACTTTTTCTTTATGGAAAACTTGAATACAAGTGTTGAAATTATAAGATATACAATGCTTTGTATCCATAAAGTTGTTATTTCGGGAAGTATTTGCGATATATCGGCTCCCATGGTGTTTACTTTTACAAAGCATAGCGCCGCCGATGCTGCCGGAAATATGTAATGCATTATTTTCCAATACCACGACATGAGTTCCAAAGGGTATGAAATTCCCGAAAAAAATAATAGTATTATCGACATAAACACTATAAATATAAGTGGTTTTTCGGAGTCGGTGTATAGGGGGAGCAAACATAAAGCGAAGGCTGCCGATGCTATAAGAAAGGGTATCATCATGAATACTATGGTGAAAGGCTTGCCGATGTGTGGCAGATTGAAAATTATGGGTAAGAGTCCAAGCATAAAAGTGGATATGATAGAAAAGATAATAAAGTATGCTAAAATCTTTCCTAATACAATACTTATTGTATTATATTTAAAGTTGTGCTTTAGGTTTGAAATATGTAGTTTTTTGTTTTCTCGTTCGTTGCCGCAACTATTGCTTATGCATATCATCATTGTTTGGAATATGATGATTATCAGAACCGGAGGAAGTAGGTATGTGCCGTATCCCTCTTCGGTGTTGAACATTACGTTGGGGATAATTTCTACGGGTTGTAGTTGGGCTATGGCAAATTTGTCTTTATCAGGTAGTTGGCTTACATAAATGGGGCGTAGCATAGCGTTGAAATCGAGAAGCGTATATGTTGTGGCTTCTTGTATCATAAGAAAGTCCAAAAACGAAAGAGTGGAGCCATATGTCATTATATTGCTTTTGTTGTATTCCAGTCCCAAGTGTGAAAAACTTCGAGGTAGGTACAAAAATCCCACGATTTTGTTTTCTTTTACCATGGTTTCGGCTTCGGCATAATCCGAAATTACGTGTTTTACTGCTACTTGCTCGGTGGCGTCGATGTTTTTTATAAAAGTACGGCTTAGCTTATTGTCGGCCATGTCTACCACAGCTATGGGTACATCCCTTACGATGTTTGGGTTGTACATGTAGTTGTATAGCACTCCATAGCCGATATTTCCACCAAGCAAAACCAGAAGCAGCGGTATGTTGGTGGCTATAAATTTATATTCGGCTTTCGAATTCTGTAATATCTCGATTATTATCTTTTTCATTGCTATTGTTTTTCCTATTTATCAATAGTTTATTTGGAAACAATTTAAGTGTAGATATAAGTGGTAGAAATAAGAAAATGAATAAGGCTGCATAGTGTTTCCAAACATGTATGATATCCAAATTTTCGTAGCATAGATTTTGTGATATCACTGTGAAGTGTCTGGCCGGAAAAAGATTGGATAACAGGTTGATAATAGGTGGCATGGCGGTAACCGGAAATGTAACACCCACCATTGTGGCACTCATCGATCCAAACATGGAAATAAAACTGATAATAAAAGCCAATTTGGGATGGATGCTAAACAAAAATACCGAAACGGAAATAGTGGCAGCAATAAACAAAACAGATGCAAACAAAATAGATAAAAAGCTCGATGCCAACGGAATGTTTATTACATAGAATAACACAGAGTTGCCAAAGCATGCTATTATAGAATACGAAACGAAGTAAGGCAATAATTTGCCAAATAAGGCTTTAAGTCGATGGTGGTGTGAAGAACAAAGCCATTCATTGGCATTATCTTCTTTAAATTCGCGACCTATGCTGTAGGCAATCGTAAGCAGTATGATTATTTGAAATAAGACGTAAAAGTATGTGAAAGACAGATATATTTCGTAGTCGAGTGATGGATTGTTGAGAGGGTGAAAATCGGCTGATATGGGCATGGTTATTACTTTTATCTTTTCTTTGTCGATATCAAGTTGTTTTGCAATGTTTTGTAGGGGTAATGTGGCAAGGTTTGAGAGATATGAATAAAAACCGCTCAATACTTCGCCGCCTACGCTTAGCAATGCGTAGTGGTAGTAAAAAGGTATTTGGGTTGCCTTGTTGCTAACTATATTTTTTTCAAAGTTATGAGGGATTATCAGATAGCCATAAATATCTTTTTTCAGTATGTCGTTTTGGGCTTCGTATGTGTTGGTATATACCTTTTTTACACTGAGTTCCGGCACCGATTCAATGTCTTGGATAACAGACCTCGATAGTTGTCCATTATCATTGTCTACCACGCCTATTGGCAGTTCTCTGATGAGTCCGTTATTGAATATAGTAGATAAAACCAATAGTGTAAATAACGGTAATATTATTATTGCAAACCAATAAGTTGGATTTTTTACTATTCGGTATGTTTCTCGTACTATTACCCTGCTTAAAACTCTCATAGTGTTATTATTTGTTCTTGATATGCAGCAGAGCCGACATTCCCGGTCTCAAGCCTTTTATATTGCTAGTCGGAACGGCATGTATTTCGAAAGTCTTTAAATCGTAACTTCCTTTTTCTTTGGTCGATTTCCAAGTTGCAAAACTTCCCATAGGGCTGATATAGTTTATTTTAAAAGGAACGTTGACGGAATCTATGGCCGGAATGTCTGCATAGATGATTTTTCCCATTTCAAAGTCGGGCATCAAATCTTCGCGTATGTTCAGCACCAAATAGCATTTGTCTATCATTATTATCTTCATTAAAGGAGTGCCTACGCCTACCAATTCGCTTTCATTCAAATATTTTTGTCCAACTTCGCCACTTATCGGCGAAGTTAATGCACCGTCTCTTAGCACGGACATAACCTCATCAACTGTACTTTGGGCTGCCATTACTATCGAATAAGAAGTAACTTTGTCTTCGATTTGCATGCCGGCTTTTGCCATTTCGTATTGATAGTAGGCTGCTTTTTCTTCGGATAAAGCTGATTGATACAGGGCTTCCATCTCCTCTTTACGTTGTATGCTTATTACTTTTGCATCGTATAATTTATTCATTCTTTCGCGGGTATGTGTTGCCAACGCAAGATCTGCTTTTGCTTTCTTCCATACTTCCTTTGTGATATTTATCAGTTGTATTCTGGTGCCTGCATCTACTTTTTCGTTTTGAGCCAATGATGCCGATTCCAGAGCTTTAGCTTGATTGTATTTAGCCTCTGCTTGAGGTGAAGAAATTACTACCAATGTATCTCCGGATTCTACATGTTGACCTTCTTCCACATAGTATTTTTCTATTCTTCCGGGTAGAGTGCCCGATATCTCGATTTCGATACTTTCTATCTGTCCTTGTAGTATCGTTTCCTTTTCGGTATGCAAAATGACACCTATCACAGATATACCCAAAAGTATCAGCAAAATAGCCGAAAAGATTATTAAACCTATTTTCTTTTTCATATATGTGTTATGTTATTGTTCTATACTCCATTTTTCGAAATATTCGGGCATGCCACAAAGTGTCAAAAGAGTGGCAAGCATTAAATCATATTGGTAATATGCTGATAATTGCAGTAGTTGAACTTTTGAATTGGCTAATAAAGCATCTACCACTTCGGATGCTGTTGCCATACCTTCGCTATATGCCACTTTTCTTATCCTTATCAATTCTTCTGTCATTTCCAATGTGCTCGAAAGTGTTTTAATATTTTGTTCTGCATCAAGGAGTTCGTAGTATGCCTTGTGTATACTTGCTTTAAGTTGCTTTTCGGCTTCGTTGTATTGTTTTTTGTTTATTTCGAGTTCTATTTTGCTTTGTTTCACTCTCTGTTTACGAGCTAAACCATCAAATATGGTCCATGTCAAGGTGGCTCCCATTGTAGAGCGAGGACTAAGGTTTTGGGGCATATTGTATGAGGCTAAATTTTGTTTGCCAAATATAGCTATAACGGGAAGATAATCTCCTTGATTTATTTTAATAGTATTTTTTGCTACTTTGTTTTTTGAATATAGTATTTTGACAATAGGAGAGTTGTGATAGTTTTGGATAAACCAATCTAATTCGGGTATATTTTTATAGATAAAAAATGATGATATCGGATAATAGTTGCATGTGCTATCGTGTCCCATAATATTGCAGAAGGAGTATTTGAGTAGCACGCAGTGTCGTTGTGCCGATTTATATTCTCTTTCGGCTTCATCCATAGCTACTTTGGCTACTAAATAATCCATTTGGTTGGCTATGCCGTTTGCTTGAAATGATACTACTTCCTCGAAATGATTTTTCAATGAATTATAGTTCTCTTTCTTTACAATTTCGTATTGTTTACTGAGTTGGTAGCCATAGTATATCTCCACCCAACTGAGGAATATACCATCGCTAACCTGCAAGTGTTCCAATTTACCTATATTCATTAATTCGTTGCCGATTTTTGTGGCCGCCAAACGTTTGCCTCCTGCGAATATAGGGTATGTAATTACGGCGTCAATCGAAGCCCATTGATTGTTTATTATGGGTACAGTAAAACTTTTGTCGCCCAAAAAGTTGTATATAAGTTTTCCTATTTCTTGCGATATTATATTTCTATCGAAGTATTCATCAAAAGGAGCTAATAGGGTTTTATATTGTTGCGATACATTGATGTCGTTGCTCATCCAAGTATAGCCGCCCAAAATATTGATAGAAGGCCACCATGCTGAATTAATACCGTCTTTAAGAGTATTGATTATCTCGGTTTTCTTTTCTGATATTTGTAGGATATTGCTATTATCGTAAACTTCTTGAAGCGAAGCTGAAAAACTAATACCTTGTCCCTGTCCGATTATATGTGAATGATAAATAAAAAACGTCAAACAGATAAGGCTTTTTCGGATGATATTTTTGCATACAAAATTTCTGAAATATCTTTTGTCGATAGCTCTAAATGTGGACTTCTTTGACTTTATCATGTTGTAGAATCGAAACATAAAACTTTTTTTATAGTGTACATACTATGGTAACAAATAAGAAAAAGCATTGTTTGTTGTTTTCTAAAGAGTATAAGAAGAAAAAATACTTGCATTTTTATAATAAAAATATTATCTTTGTTTTTTGAAGTCTTAAACTAGTAGAGAATATAATATTGTGTAAAACAGAATAATATATGATTTTTTCGAACATTCGAAATGAAATATATAAGGCTAAAAAGCGAAAGAATTCTTTATTTGTAGACTGAAAATAAAGGTTATGTTGCAGAAACATACTAATAATATTGACTAAATATAAGTATAAAACTAATAAAAGATACATATAATGAGCGAAGGATTATATAGCATGGAAAGTAAGGATTTCGACAAAACGTTGGACCTTACCAAAATTAAACCATATGGTGATACAATGAATGATGGTAAAACTCAAGTAAGTTTTACATTGCCTGTTCCTAATGGCGATGAAGCCATAGAAGCAGCAAAACAATTAATGAAAAAGATGGGATTCGAAAATCCTTTGGTAGTTTATTCAAAAGAATTGACAGAAGGATTTACATTCTTTAACTGCTATGGAAGTTGTACTCATACAGTTGATTATACATCTATATATGTTCCAAAAGTGGAAAGTAGTGTAATGGATATGCACGAAACTGACGAGTTTATAAAAGAACATATAGGCCGTAAGATTGTGATAGTAGGGGCAAGTACCGGTACCGATGCACATACCGTGGGTATAGACGCTATTATGAATATGAAAGGCTATGCCGGACACTATGGTTTGGAACGTTACGAAATGATAGAAGCATTGAATATGGGTAGCCAAGTACCTAACGAAGAGTTTATAGCCAAAGCAATCGAAATGAAAGCTGATGCTTTGTTGGTGTCGCAAACTGTTACTCAAAAGGATGTTCATATCCAAAATATGACAGAACTTGTTGAAATGTTGGAAGCTGAAGGATTGAGAGATAAAGTTATATTGGTATGCGGTGGACCTCGTATTAGTCACGAATTGGCAAAAGAACTTGGATATGATGCCGGTTTTGGTATGAACACATATGCCGATAATGTTGCATCTTTTGTTGCACAAGAATTGGATAAAAGAATAAACGGATAGATAATAATAAACACTAATAATAATGGACAAAAACGAAATAAGAAATTTCATAGCACGTAGAGCTGCAAAGGAATTAAGAGATGGTGATGTTGTAAATTTAGGTATAGGTTTACCAACCGCAATTCCTAACTTTTTACCTCAAGGTGTTAATGTTATACTTCAAAGCGAGAATGGTTTGATAGGGATGGGGCCTACTCCTGAAGAAGGCAAAGAAAATCCTTTCTATACCAACGCCGGTGGTGGATTTATTACTACTACAGATAGTGCATCTTCGTTTGATAGTGCTACAAGTTTCGGTATTATCCGTGGTGGCCATGTAGACGTAAGTATATTGGGAGCTATGCAAGTTGACGAGCAAGGTGACTTGGCAAACTGGATGATTCCCGGTAAAAAAACTCCCGGTATGGGCGGTGCAATGGATTTGCTTGTAGGTGCCAAGAAAGTGATATTGGCTATGGAACATACCGCAAAAGGTAGTCCAAAAATATTGAAAAAATGCACATTGCCTCTAACAGCTAAAGGTCAAGTAAATATGATTATTACCGAAATGGGTGTTATGGAAATAACTCCTAAGGGTATAGTACTGAAAGAAATCAATCCAGAGTTTACAGTAGAACAAGTACAAGCAGCTACCGAAGCTCAACTTATTATTGATGAGAACTTGAAATCTATTGAATAGTCAATATGGATGAAGTCTATAGGCATTTCTTTTAAGGTATTACCAATTTAGAATTGCCTATAGTTTTATAATGTCTCTTGTTCGAAATTATAAAATAAAAGCCAAAGAAAGAAACATTTTTCAAGGTTAAACGTATCAAAGTAGAAAAACGAATAAATAGGATTTACATGAAGCGAATATTGTCATTAATAGCCGGGATTGCATTGTATGCATCAACAGTTGTGGCACAAGGAACGTTGTTACAATTCAATGAAACTACAGCAACCGATATGTTTTCAAATAGCGAAACTATAATGAAATTGCAAAGCAATGAGGTCACGCCTTTTTCGTTGCCATATACAGCCGCAAAGCATGTGGAATTTAAATACCATGGAATATATTGTGTAACAGATGTAATGATGGCCTACGATTTTGTAGAAAAAGTATCACTTAAAGGTATGAATATTTCAGGAGGTTGGCAATGGCGTAGACAGTCGGGATTTGGTTTAGGTATTTCTTATCTTTCTGATGCCGAAGGAGTATTCTCGCAAATGCCTATATATGCTGAGTTGCGTTCGCATTATCTTCGCAATCAAGTTACACCCTATACATCGTTGATAGTCGGTTATACTTTGCCAATGGGTAGACGAAATGGAAATAAAGAAATGAAACGCGAAGTTATAAGTGGTGGTGTAATGGTAGGTTTGAGTGTAGGTGCACGATATGCATTCAATAGAAATGTAGCTATAAATGCATTTGTGGGTTATCAATTACAATCGTTGAGAGTGGAACGTTTGGCAAATTCAAATTTACCAAATACAGATCCTAATTATCATAAAAGTGCTGAATCAATAATTCAAAACTTTATCAAATTTGGTTTTGGTATCAATTTCTAAGCCAATAAAAATCGTAGATATACGATAAAAAATACTTTATTGTCATTAAGGTTCGTAGTAAATATGAGAAAATATTTAATAGAACTACTCAAAACTATCCTATTTTGGTTTTTGTTTTTTATATCAGGTAGGATAGTTTTTATTTTGGTATATTCTAATCTTCTGCCCGATGTATCGATATGGGAAATTATGAAAGTATTTCCCAATGCATTTAAATTGGATTTGTCGACGGCTTGTTGGGTGTCGGCTCCCTTTTTGTTGTTTATCTCATTGCAATATGCTATTAAATGGAAAGGATGGAATGTGATAAAGAAAGCGTTAATGCTGATGGTGTTGGTAATTACTTCAATGATATTGTTTGGTGAAATAGGGATATATGATGAATGGAGGGTTAAACTAAGTCATAAAGCATTATTGTATTTACGCAATCCTAAGGAAATTATAGATACAGTGGACACTGGTTTAATGATAATTCTGCTTATAGGATTTGTTGTATATGTAACCATATTCCAAGTACTCTATTGTAAAGTGGTTATAAAACCGGCCGTTGAACCTCAGAAATATAGTGCAATAAAGTCTCCGATAATGTTTATTGTATTGGCATTTTTGCTATTTTGTGGAATGAGAGGCGGATTAAAGGGAGTTCCTATATCGCAAAGTCAATCCTTTTTTTCGCAACATGCCATACTTAATGATGTAGCTGTAAACACTCAATGGAATTTTATCTTCAATTATGTGCATTTTAAAACATTGGATGATAATAATCCTTTCAAAGAAATGTCCACAGAAGAAGCTTCAGAAATATTGGAAAAATTGTATGCAACGCCACAAGACACTACGATACAAGTGCTGAATACTCGCAGACCTAATGTGATATTTATATTACTCGAAAGTTGGTCTGGTGATTGTATTGCCACACTTGGCGGTCGCGATAGTATAACACCATACTTTGCTAAATTGGAAAAAGAGGGTCTGATGTTTACAGAATTTTATGCAAACGGCCATCGTTCGCAGCAGGCTATGAGTAGTGTGATGAGTAGTTTTCCCCCAATGCAGGGACATGATGTAACGGATATATTTTCGCTATACAAATATTTGGGCAGTATGCCTAAGATGTTTAATAATATGGGATACAATACATTCTATTATTTTGCAGGTGATTTGCGTTATGGAAACATAAGGGCATTTATTCTTTGGAATGAGTTTAATAAAATAATGGAAGATAAGGATTTTCCTTCTGAATATCCTCGAGGTCAGTTGTCGATACCAGATGAATATCTTTTTGTTGAAAGTTATAAAGATTTGCAAGCCATTCAACAACCATTTTTCTCGTTTCTATTTACGGCAAGTTCTCATGCTCCATACGATGAGCCTAAGAAAGTACCACAATTGAATTGGGATGTGGATAATCTTCCATATTTAAACTCGGTAAAATACTCCGATTATGAGTTGTTTCAATACATCGAACAGTGCAAAACTGAGACATGGTATGATAATACTCTTTTTGTGATAGTCTCAGACCATAGCCACGCAACATATATGAACCACTATGTGAATAGTGCCGAATATATGCATGTGCCAATGTTATGGATGGGTGGTGCATTGGATAGTGTATATAGGGGAAAGGAATGTAATACTATATGTTCGCAAATAGATATATATCCGACTATTGCCGCTCAAATGGGAGTAGAAGATTGCGATGCTTATAGGGGTAAGAATATATTTAATCCGTACAGCAAAGAGTTTGCCTATTACGAAACCAATATGGGGTTTGGCTGGGTGGTACCACAAGGTAATATCATATATGATGGCATAAACAAACGTGTATCGAGTAATACTATACAAGATAGCAACTTATTGAGTATCGAACTTAAAAACGGCAAAGCTTACCTTCAAACACTTTACGACTTCTTTTTACAATAATTGCTATTATATAAATGATAATACAAGTACAATAGCATCAACAGATAATGTTATTGTACTTTGTTATTTTATTTATAATAATACGGAAAAATGAAAAAAGATTTGTATTATCGCAAAAAAGATGTATATTTGTAACTCGTATCTAAAGAAAAGATACTATATAAATAATTGTTATAAAGAATATTAAAAGATAAATGTATGGAAAAACAGATTATAATTTGCATGGGAAGTTCGTGTTTTGCACGAGGTAATAAGAATTATGTAGAGATAATAAAGAAGTATCTAAACGAACATAATTTGACGAATAAAATAGTTTTTAAAGGTCAGTTGTGCAGTGATAATTGTAGCAAAGGTCCTGTTATACAGATTGGAGATGTAGAGTATTTTGAACTTGACGAAACAAAGTTGAAACGAATATTGCACGAAAATTTTGACAACGAAGCCTAAATCCTTTCCCTTTCAATAAGAAAATTCCCAAACTACAAATTAAAAAAAGAATTGTTATGTCGAACAGATTGGAACCTTTATATACCGAAAAAAATAATTGTCAAGATTGTTATAAATGTATAAAAGAATGCCCTGTTAAATCGATAAAAATCGAAAATACAAGTGCTTCTATTCGTTATGAATATTGTACTTATTGCGGTCACTGCCTCACAATATGTCCTGCCAATGCTAAAAAACTTCGTGACGATACTCAGGAGATAATAACGGCTTTACAAAATAAAGAGCAACTTATTATATCGTTGGCACCAAGTTATATATCAGAATTTCCTAATGTAAATGAAGATAGTTTTATAGCCGCTGCCAAAGAAATGGGTTTTTATGGTGTTAGCGAAACTGCGTTAGGTGCCGAAAAGGTATCGAAAGCAACCAAAGAATGGTTAAAACAGCAACCGCAGGGTATATATATATCATCATGTTGTACTGCTGCAGTGCATTTTATTTGTAAATATTATCCCGAAAAGAAACATTTATTAGCTCCTATCGATACCCCAATGGTAGCACATGCTAAGATGTTGAAGAAACATTATCCCAATTGTAAGGTGGTATTTGTAGGGCCATGTGTGGCCAAGAAGAAAGAGAGCGATATGAACGACTCGATAGTGGATTATGCTCTTACGTACAAAGAATTTGTAGAGATGATGGACTGGTTTGGTGTAGATTTCGATTTTACCAATCCTACAGAAGATGATGTATTTATTCCTCAAAGAGCGAATAAGGGGCGTTTGTTTCCTGTAGATGGTGGTATGATAGCCAATATGATAAAAAGTGAAGAGGTGGCAAGTATCAACAATAACAACAGTCCAATATCATACATGACTTTTTCCGGGGTGAAAAATATAAAAGAAATAATAGAAGATGCCGATAGATTTGAGATTTCTAATAAACTATTTTTAGAGTTGATGATATGTGAAGGTGGGTGTATAAAGGGCCCCGGAACATTAAATGACAAATCGGTGGCATCAAAACGTATAAAAGTATTTTCATCTTTAAAAAAAGAGCATCCATTGCCCACAGTGGAGGAAAATTTAAGTTTGTTTGATGGTATAGATGTAAGTACTTCTTTTGATTCCATAGCAGCACCTCCGGTTATTGAATATCCCGATGCCAAGATAGAAGAGGCGTTACAGTCGGTAAATAAATTTTCGAAACAAGCCGAATTAAATTGTTCGGGTTGTGGATACGATAATTGCCGTGAGTTTGCTAAAGCCCTTATAGATGGAAGAGCTGAAAGTTCGATGTGTATATCATTTATGCGTTCGGTGGCGTTTAGTAAGACAAATATATTATTGCGAAAAATACCATACGGAGTTGTTATCGTAGATGAAAATATGCAAATAGTGGATTCTAATGAGAAATTTATAAATATATTGGGTGAAGAGGCACAATTTATTCACGAAAATGTTCCAAATCTTGTGGGTGCCGATGCTAGAAAATTAATCCCATTCTCTTATTTGTTTGAAAAAGTATTGAAGAATGGAACCGACCAAATAGAACAAGATGTAAGATACAATGATAAATACTTAAATGTTTCGGTAATGACTGTCCAATCCGGGAAAACTGTGTGCGGTATAGTACAAAATATGCATGAGCCTGAAGTGCGAAAAGATTTGGTTATAAATCGTACACGCGAAGTTATATTGCGAAACCTTAAAGTTGTACAACAGATAGCCTTCCTATTGGGTGAAAATGCATCGTTTACCGAAACAATGTTGAATAGCATTGTAGAATCTCATGATGAAATTAAAAAGTAAAGGCTATGAGCGAGAAAAAAGAACAAGTGCAGTACTTCTTTGAAGTGGGAATGTACAATGTAAACAAAAATGGTAAGTTTTGTTGTGGCGACACTTTTATGTCTCGTAAATTGCAAGACGAAAATCGTTTGGTGTGTGTACTCTCCGATGGTTTGGGTAGCGGAGTGAGAGCTAATATATTATCTACAATGACTGCTTCGATGGCTCTAAACTTTTGTTTGCGAAATGAGCCGGTAGTACGTACTGCAAATATTATCAAAAATACTTTGCCGATCGATTCGTCGCGAAATATTAGTTATTCTACGTTCACAATAGCTGATGTTGATGCTCTTACCGGTAAAGGTAAAATAGTAGAATATGATAACCCTCCATTTATACTTATACGCAATGGTAAGGTGATGGAATTGGAAAAAGTCTTGCTTGATATCGACTATACATTTACTGATGAAGAACATCCGCCAGTGGGTAATGTATATCTTTATGATGTGGATTTTCAGCCCGAAGATCGCTTGATAATGTTTTCTGATGGTGTGGTGCAATCAGGAATGGGTATTAGTTCTGCCAATATGCCGTTTGGTTGGGGCCTTGATGGAATTGCCGCATATGCCGAAAGAGTGATATCTCAAAATCCTACTATATCTGCACAAGAGTTGGCTCATGATATAGTTACTCGTGCGGTCTTCAATGATGGATATAAATCTAAAGATGACATTACTTGTGGTACTATTTACATACGTCGTCCTCGTAAGTTGTTGTTGGTATCTGGTCCTCCTTTCGATGAATCAAAGGATAAGTATCTGGGAAATGTGGTGCGTGAATTCAATGGTAAGAAAATTATATGTGGTGGTACTACATCTAAAATAATATCACGACAATTAAACGAGCCTATCGAAGTGCCTCTTACTAATCTTTCGCCCGATATGCCTCCGGCTTCGATAATGAAAGGTATCGATTTAATAACTGAAGGTATACTTACTTTGGGAAAACTTAGCGAATTATTGGAGCGCAAAGGTGCTTCGGATATTAAAGGTAATAAAACCCCGGCTCACGATATATTTAATCTATTGATGCAGAGTGATTGTATTTATTTTCTTATAGGAACAAAAATCAACGAGGCTCACCAAGACCCATCACTGCCCGTTGAATTGGAAATACGACGAAACGTTATAAAGAGAATAGAAAAGCAACTCGAAGAAAAATTCTTGAAAGAAGTACATGTAGAGTTTATATAAGAAGGTAATACGGAATAAAAAAAACGAGAATCACAATTGTGGTTCTCGTTTTTTTTAAGTTGACTATATTGAATCTGTTTCTTCAACTTCTTCAAACTCTTCATCGATGAATTCGTCGCTTTGAGAATCTTCTTTCGATTGATGAGCCAACCATTGGTTGTTTATCTTTTTCAACATTAATTCACCTGTTCCACCTTCTTCGCCTAAGGCATCTTTGTCAACGTTGCCATCTTTGTCGATAACAGTTAGTAGATATTGAACATTGGCAGTAGAGTCGTCGAATATTTCTACTGAAGTTATATCTACTGTACTATTGACATACATATCTCTAAAATCGCTATCAATTGAATCCATCGACATTGACCAAAATTGACTTAATAAATTCAATAAATCGTGTGTTTCGGGTGTCGCATACTCTTTTGCTTTCTCAAAATCACAATCGAAGTTTATGGCACGTAAATAATTAGTAGCAACGGTTTCTATTTCTTTTTTCTCGTTGTTGCAAGCAGTCATCACAATTATCGAAAAAACTGCTAATGATAAGATATTGAATACTTTTTTCATCTTTATTGATATTATTTATATTTGTTTTGATTTTGCAAAGTTACGAAATATTTTTAATTGAGGTGTTTTTTATTATATAAAAATGCTATTTTCCATTAAACAAATGTAATTACCCTTTTGTCGGATAATATTTGAAACTTTAGATTTCCATAAATTTTGAGACAATAAATAGTCTGTTTGTAAGATTATGTAGGAACCTTTCTTCTTGAATGTCGATAATTAGGTTGTCAAAAAGAATGTGAAGAAACAAACAAAAATCCCACAAGCATCGAATACTTGTGGGATATATTTTCTTAGTTATTTCGAGAACATAATCTCTTCGCTATTAAACATCTTTGCTAATATATACGAGAATGCTCCTGCATAAATGATATTGATAACTATGGTTATACCTACGTTAATCAAGCTGTAGTTGAACGAGAACACTCCCGTCATGGCTTGAATACTATTATATATAGGTATGAAGTACCACGATATTGCTGTTTGCACATTGCCACCACCTATCGTTGATGGTATTCCTACTATCATTATAACCAACATCAACGGAAGCACTAGTGTGGAAGCTTCTTTCACCGTTTTGGCGTAGGCCGAAATGATGGATATTGCTGAAATCAGAATAAGTACTGTGGATAGGATTATTCCCAATATCAGCAAGTAGTCGGAGGTGGTGTATATGTTTGTAGGCATCCCCTCGATGGTACTACCCATAAACTTAGGCAACGAAAGTATAACGCCCAAAAAGCTGGACAATCCACTGATAAGTGCTATAAAGCTAAGGCTTATGATTTTACCGAAAGCCAAGTGACTGCGATTCATAGGTGTAACGAGCAATGTGGCTATGGTACCGCGTTCTTTTTCGCCGGCAATGGATTCGGGTGCCACTGCCATGCAGCCGGAGTAGAGGAATATGATTAGCAAGAATGGCAACATGGACGATAGTATTTGCCCCATAAAGTCTTCGTCGGTGGCAAGATTGAATTCTTCGTTGGCTGTTTCCTCTGTGTAGGCATTGATGTTGAATTTGTTGCAGATCGTTTCTTCGTATGAAGTAAGTATATTTCTAACGGCTGTTTCGGCATTGTCCGATTCCATATTTGCCACGTTGGAATAAATAAGAATGTTGGGGGATACCTGGGCGGTGTCCAACACATTGTAGTTAGCTACAGCATTGTCGAACTCTGCCGGAAACACTACCAAAAGTTCCACGTCCTTTTTTTCGATAAGTGTTTTTATGCCTTCGATGTCTAAATTATTAGCATTGGTAATGTCCATCTCAAGAGCTTCGAACATAGGCTGCACCGATTGAGGCATATTTTGAACATACACTTTGGCACGATAGTCTTTGTCGCTCTCAAAAGTGTCTCTGATTCCGCCTACTACGAAGGAATATATAATGTAGATAAGCAGTCCGGGCATTATCACTGTGGTGAAAACCATACGTTTGTCGCCAAAGAAGCGTGCAAACTCTTTCTTTATAATGGTCAAGATGTTGTTTTTATTCATCGCTACCTCCTTTCAATTCTGAGTAAATATCAAAGAAACGGTCTTCGAGCGACTTGCCGTTCTTTATGTTTTCGGTGGTGTCGCACGCCACCATGCGGCCGTCTATTATCACGCCCACTTTGTCGCACACCTTTTCCACCAGGCTGAAGATGTGAGTGGAAAGTATTATGCTCTTGCCCATGTCGCGAAGCTCCAACAGATAGTCGGTAACGGTTTTGGCGGTAAGCACGTCAAGGCCGTTGGTAGGCTCGTCGAAGATGATTATATCGGGGTCGTGCACCAACGATATAGCCAGCGATACTTTTTGTTTCATGCCGGTTGAGAGGTTGGCCACCTTCACTTCGGCAAACTTCTCGATGCCAAACCGGGCAAACAGTTTGCCTTTGCGTTCGTCGCGTGTGGCGGGGTCTATCCCGTATAGTTCGGAAAAGAAGTCGAACAGATAGTTTGGCGTAAAAAAGTCTTCGAGCTTAAGTTCGCTGGTAAGGAAACCAATTCGTTCGCGCACCTGCTGAGGGTTGGCTGTTATGCTGAAGCCATCAACCATTGCGTCGCCGCTGTCGGGACGTATCAGCGTGGTGACCATACGCAGTGTGGTGGTCTTGCCGGCACCGTTTGGTCCCAGCAACCCGAATATCTCGCCTTTGTAGGCCGAGAACGAAAGGTCGTCGACCGCAACCTTTGTCTTACAGTTGGTCTTTTCCAACTTTTGTTGTTTCCGCGAAAGGGTGAAAGCCTTTTTCAGCCCTTTGGCTACAAGTATTTCTTCCATATTGATTAATTTATTATTTCGTTTCTTGAATTAGTTGTTTTTTGACATTCAAATGTCGGTTTTCTGACCCTCCAAGGTCAAGATGTTGACCTTCCAAGGTCAAGCCGCTGACCTTCCAAGGTCAAGATGTTGACCTTCCAAGGTCAGGAAAAGCACCTTTTAGGGTTCGTTTTCTAACGAAAAAAGCATTGTCGGCATAAGTGCAATTTTGATAAATTCAATATTTGATTTGTTTCGATGTTTCGTGCTTGCCAAATAGTTTGAATTGGAAAAGCTTCAGGCGGATGAAATGAAATATTTTCTCGTCTTTGTCCCAGTATATAAGAATTATTATTGCAACGGCAATCAATCCGCAACCGCCTATTATTCCGGCCGGAGTAGGGCCTAAAAGGGTGTGATTGTTGGTGGTGGCAAAGAATAGTCCTGCACCTGCAAAACTGTTGATGGCACCATGGGCAATGATAGCGGGTATGCAACTTTGTGTTTTCATACAAAGGTAGGAGAATATTGTTCCCAATGCGATGCAGAATACGCACATCATCAGTATGCCTACAATGGGAAATCCCCAATAGTCGGTGCCATAGTTGTGCCCCATGGCTATTATAGGTGCGTGCCATAGTCCCCATATGGTTCCGGTTATCAGTAGCATAGGTATGCGTGGCATTTTGGCTGCTATTTTGGGTAATAGGTATCCACGCCAGCCCCATTCTTCGCCAAAGCAGGTTATGAAGTTTAAGATAGGTCCGAATAGTACGGCTGTTATTGTTTGACCTATTATCAGTACTTTCAGTGGAGGCATATTGGCAGGTAATTCTCCGCCAACTTCTGACATAGTTTTCATGATGTAGCCCGAATTGGGGTCGAACTGTTCGGGGAAGCATAGGTAATACACTACAGCTCCTATTGTGCTAAGCACCGATGGTGCCAACCATGCAAACAGATAATACTTTATGTTGCCTTTGAAGTGGGGGTGAAGCCATGAATTTTTAAATCCTTCGCCGGTAATAAGGCGTGTAAGCACCACACATAGTGCCGGTATAAACATCACACCGGCAACGGCAAGGGTTACTGTGGCGTTGGTGCCATAGCCATATTGTTCTACAAGGGGGTATATAATTCCAAATTCTATACCAAAGGTGATAGCAAACACCAGCACCAAGAAAACGATTATTCTTTTTGTTTCCATAATTATCTATTCTTTATCTTTCTTTGTTGTTGATTTCTTTGGTAAACGTTTGTTCTTTTTCAAAGCCTCATTCAGTATCCATTCTATTTGCCCATTGGTACTACGAAACTCGTCTGCCGCCCATTTCTCAATGGCGGCAAACACTTCTTCATCGACACGCAAAGCAAATGATTTTTTCATTTCTCGATTCTTTGAATTAGGTTAGTACAAACTACCGGTATTCACCACAGGGCTGGCAGCTTCGTCGGCACAAAGCACCACCAACAAATTGCTTACCATAGCAGCTTTGCGTTCTTCGTCTAGTTCTACTATATTGTCTTCGCTTAGTTTCTTCAATGCCAAGTCCACCATACTTACAGCACCTTCCACTATCTTTTCGCGTGCCGATATTATGGCGTCGGCCTGCTGGCGACGTAGCATAGCGCTTGCAATTTCCGAACTATATGCCAGGTAGTTGATACGAGCCTCGATGATTTCGATACCGGCAATGGCAAGGTGTCCGCGAAGTTCTTCTTCCAAGCGTTCGTTTATCTCGTCGCCACCCGAGCGTAGGGTTATCTCATTGGGGTCGCCATCAATATTGTCGTAGGCAAACATTCCTGCCACTTTACGCAAGGCA
>JAFZFU010000063.1 GCA_017555745.1 Bacteroidales bacterium | reverse complement strand
TTTTCCATGCTCCCTTCTTGGGTCCTCAATTTTGTTTATTATTATTGATATATCCATATACTCTCAATTAGTTTTATATCTAACGAGATTCTATTTATTTTATTCTATATTATCTAATTTGAAGTGGTGCGTTTGCCCTGAAGACCCGGGTGGCAACATAGCGAGACCCGGGTATAATTCTAACCACACCCGGGTATAAATTGAGTCAGACCCGGGTGTAAATTAAAATACATCGCGATAGTGCCGAAAATACATCGTTTGGACAGTGCAAAACACTCGCGACTCCGTCAGAAAAACCTCACCAGGAAAAGTAAAACAAGTCACATCGTTAATAATCAATATGTTAGCTTTCTAAAGACGTCAAGAGTGCAATATTTGCACAAAAACACGTTTCCACCAACAAATACGCGAGTTTTCATGTTAAATACCCCATCGTTAATATTATACAATCTTCACATTAATGTTAATGCGATTGGGGGTCTAAAAAACAAAGATATTTCGGGGCAAACAATATCAAATAAAAATATTTGTGTATATTTGCAACGTGTAGCAAGGCACAACACAACCATGCCATACCGCACAACAGTTTGAAATAGCGAAATATATAAACATCTTTTAATTGAATATACAAACGTAAAACACACAAATAATGAAAGCATTAAACAGATTTTTTGCAGTATTGGCTACTGCATCATTGCTAAGCAGTTGCGGCAACGGCTCCAAACAAGAAAACCAACAACCACAAGAAGCCACCGTATATATGACCACCGACATATCGGCCGAAGGTCTTGTAAAGATATTCAAAGCCATGGAAATAACCCCCGAAGGCAATGTGGCAGTGAAGATAAGCACCGGCGAGCCGGGAGGCAACAACTATTTGAAACCCTCGTTGATAAAAGACTTGGTGGCTTCCGTAAACGGCACCATAGTGGAATGCAACACCGCTTATCCCGGACGTAGAAACACATCCGAAGAACATTGGAAAGCAGTAAAAGAACACGGATTTTTGGATATCGCTCCCTTCGATTTACTCGACGAAAATGGCGAAATACAAATACCCGTAAAAGACACCACTCACATCAAATACAATATAGTGGGACAAAACATCGAAAAGTACAACTTTATGATAAACCTTGCCCATTTCAAAGGTCACGCCATGGGCGGATTTGGCGGAGTACTTAAAAATCAATCGATAGGGTTGGCATCGTCGAACGGAAAAGCACACATACACACAGCAGGCAAGACAGCTTGCAAGGATTCGATATGGCAATATGTAAAACTAACCGAACAAGACCACTTTATAGAAGCCATGGCTGTGGCAGCACAATCGGTACACGACTACTTTGGCGGAAAAATAGTTTACATAAACGTAATGAACAACCTATCGGTAGACTGCGACTGCAGCTCACACCCTGCCGCCCCCGAAATGAAAGACGTAGGAATACTTGCTTCTACCGATCCGGTGGCTTTGGACAAAGCATGTGTAGACATAATATTTAAATATCCTTCTACCACCGACGACAACGCTCAACCTCTAATAGAACGCATAAACGAAAAACATGGTGTACACATAATAGACTATGCCGAAAAATTAGGTTTGGGTACTACAAAATACACAATAAAAAACATTGATTAACCCCACAGAGCCATTGGCTGTAGGCCACATGTCGGCAGCCAATGGTTTATAACAATAAGATGAAACATAAAAAAGTGGCAATATTGGCGATGGCAATGCTTATGCTTGTATGTAATGGCACACAGGCACAAAGTACTCTTGCCGACAGCATACAACAGGCGGTACTGAAACACTTGGAGGCATATCCGCAAGCCACTTTGCAAGACGTGTACAAAAACTTCTTTCAAGACCAATTGGGGCCGGGCCACATTATAGAAGACACCTCACGCGCAGGACTAATGTTGAGAGAAGAACTAAAGCAACACCACTCGTCGACCACCACATACTACGAGGCGATAGGCTACCGCAACAACTTTTATCGTGTAAACCTATCGGTAGTATGGAACGGGATAATAAGCTATCAGCAACTATTCGAGGCTTTTGTAGCAAGTGCAATACCTCTTACACAATCGCATATCGACCATTGGAAACAACAATGGCAATACATCGAAACAGTGATAGAAAACATGAATCTAAACATAGAAAACTACAATGCCGACAAAGAAAAAATAAACACAATACTAAACGAAGGCAAATATATGATGCGACACAGCAAAAACTACAATCAACTATACAATCCGCACTACCGACTGATAGAAAAACATATATTCGAACAACAATTATTACCTATTATCAATCAATATAATAAAACAAACCATAGACCATGAAATACCTTTTGCTTACGCCACCGCTAACACAACTAAACACCCCCTACCCTGCTACCACTGTGCTGAAAGCATACCTCGAGGAGCAAGGACACGAAACCACACAAGCCGACTTGGGAATAGAGCTTATACTTAAAATATATACTCCCGAATTTCTCGAAAAAATATTCTCGCAAACACAGTCGGCCACACCGACTACACAGCGCATTGCCCTTATGAAGCGCGACTACATAAAGTGCGTTGAGCCCATAATACGTTTCTTACAGGGAAAAGACAACACACTGGCTACACACATAGCCAACGGCACACTGCTACCCGAAGGACCGCGATTTGACAACTTAGCCGATATGGAGTGGGCGTTTGGCACATCGGGCACCGACGATAAAGCACGGTATATGGCTACACTATTTATCGAAGACATAGCCGATTATATACGCGAAAACATATCGCCATATTTCGATCTTATACGCTACGCCGAACATTTGGCACAATACGCTCCGGAGTTTGACCAAATGGAAGAAGCCCTAAACAAACCCACCAACATAACCGACAAACTATTAT
>JAFZFU010000062.1 GCA_017555745.1 Bacteroidales bacterium | reverse complement strand
TTGTAGTCCGTAGGGGATTCGAACCCCTGATTTCAAGAATGAAAATCTTGCGTCCTAACCAGCTAGACGAACGGACCATCTTTTCTTCGAATTACTCGCTCGAAAATCTCTCGTTTGCGGGTGCAAAATTACTAACATTTTTCGAATCTACCAAATAAATTCGACGAAAAATTGCATTTTTTTTTATTCCTATTCTGTATCTGCTTGAAAACGAAAGCCTAATCTTTTTCCTGTTACCATCATTTTTCTGTCGAAAGACATCTTCATTTCGGCTACAGAAACCAATTTTACCTCGTCGTAAGGCGGAGTTAGGAGGTCAAAATTGGTTGTATACATGATTGCTGATTCAATTATCTCTAATACAGCGTTTTCCGTTATTTTTGCAGTATTAAAGTTGTTATATAGCATTCCCAACTCCCTTTTGCCTTCTATAAAATAATGGTTTTCGTTGTTTACAAATATACGTCCTATCATGTAGCCAAGATCGTTGTCGCGGTTGTAGGTGAACGAGTCGGCCAAGAAATTATATATATGTATGGTGCCACAATACGAACGCTTGGGATCTTCTTTTACGTATGGGGTTTTCATTACATCATGGTTGCGCGAAAATTCAAACACATTAGTGTGCATCATAAATATGAGTACATCGCCGGCAAACTTTACTTCGAATTCAAAATCGCCACGGTCTTTAAACTCAAATGCAATATCTATATCATCGTTTTTGGCTTTTTCTTGAAACGAATGTATAAGTTCGCGGGTTGTTTTTCTAAACAATTCAAAGGTATCCTTGGTGGATTGGTATACTTTCTTTTTTAAAGTAGCTTTGTCGAATACCAATTCAGCTAATTCTTTCTTTAGTTCCATATTCTATAATATTTAGGTACTTCTCTTTTTAATTATGCACGATTAACGTCTTTCTTTATTATATATTGTATAGTAGGGCAAAATTTACTTTATTCTAATTCCTAAAAATAAAATGAAGACTAATGCCTGCATTAATCTTCATTCTGTATTTTTTACTTTGTTTGTCATTCGTATTGTATAGCTATGTAGCTATAAATTTCTGTTTTTTTAAACATCACTCTTTCAAAAATATCTGCATTTCGCAGTCTTTACAGTTGAATTGTAAACGATATTTGTTGTGGTTGTTTTCGAGGTATAGGTTGCCTTTGTAGTTTTCGCCTACCGGGTGCCGGATAAGACATTGGCCTAACTCATAACGTATACAATATTTTGTGGTCATCAAAGCTTTACCCCTATAGTCTTTTGTTTTTTCCAAACCATATTCTTCCACCGTGGCTCCGTGGCGGTTATAAAAACGTTCGCTATATTGGTTAATTACGTTTTCGCGGTAGCCGACCGTTGGTTTATAATATGGTACGTCGTTTGGTGACATATTAAATGGTAGGGGAGTGGCATTGGTTATGCGTTGTGCCGTTAGTTTTTCCACTATACAGCGTCGCATATCGTTTATTATTGCAGCCGGTATAAAGTAGTTTTCGTGACAGTTAAGGTTTATTGTAGTGGCTTCGAATGCCGTGTCGCCCATTTTTGATAATTGTTTGCGTATTTGCTCATTGGCTTTTTCGGGCGAGGTGGCTGTAATCTTATCTGTTGTTATATTGTGTTCTACCATAGTATGGTCTTCGTCGATGGCTTGTATGCAAAAGCCGTCGGCGGTATCGGTCAGTGATAGTTCTACTGCTATTTTGCGTTCTGCCGATTTGTTTTGAAGTTTTTTTTCAAATGCAAAGTCGTTGTTGCGGTATATTGCAGTGCCTGCATTGATTTGTGTACTTTTATTTAGCCATACTTTGTTGCCGTCTACTTTATTTACAAGACACCCTTCCAGTTTGCCATTGGGATCGAAGTAGCATAACCCATCGCCGGCTGTGAGAGGTATGTTGCCTCGTATTATGATACTGTTGGCATTACTCTTGGCCACTTTGCCGATGTATTTTCCACGACTTTTTTGTGTCATGAATGAGGCCATAGGTTGACGTTCTTCTAAAAAGTAAGTAGTAAAACTGCGGTTGAAAGTTCGTTCCAAATCGGGTTCAAACATCAGAGTGGTACGCCCCGACGAGGCTTTGCTATGCTTTTCTTTCCCCGATAATATATTGTCAATAAGTTGTCTGTAGTATCCCGTTACGTTTTTTACGTAGCTGAGATCTTTGAGTCGACCTTCTATTTTGAACGATTTTACACCCATATTTATCATCTCTTCGATATGCACTGCTGCACTGAAATCTTTTAGCGATAGCAGATGTGTGTTGCGGTGTAGCAGGCGTCCGGCTTCGTTGTATAGATTGTAGGCCGAGCGGCATGGTTGCGAACAGCATCCGCGGTTGCCACTATGTTCGTTTAGCGATTGTGACAAATAGCACTGCCCGCTGTAGCACACACATAATGCACCTTGTACAAAGGTTTCTATCTCGGCTCGTGTGTTTTGGCATATCTCACCTATCTGCTTTAGCGATAGTTCGCGGCCAAGTATGATGCGTTCAAAGCCCACTTTATCGAGGAATGCTATTCGTTCGGGATTTATGTTGTGGGTTTGTGTGCTGGCATGTAATGCTATAGGAGGAAGATCCATTTCCAATATGCCCATGTCTTGTATTATAAGAGCGTCGACGCCTATGTTGTACAATTGGTGTATCATTTTGTTGGCATCGTCGAGTTCGTTGTCGTGGAGTAGAGTGTTTAGGGCTATGTATACTTTCGCATTATAGATGTGTGCATATTGCACTAATTGTTCGATGTCGGACAAAGTGTTGGCTGCGGCCACTCTGGCTCCGTATTGCGGTGCTCCTATATATAGTGCATCGGCACCATGGTTTATGGCTTCTATACCATATTGTAGATTCTTGGCGGGTGATAGCAGTTCTATTTTATTCATCATTTTTGTGCATAAATCGGTTGCAAAGTTACGTTTTTTTTCGCTAATGGAGTCCAATGTCTTCTTATTTTTGTACCTTTGCAATGCTAAAAATATAAACTAAGATGAATCAATTGTTTGATTTTCTACAAAATAGTAATGTTTTATCACTCCCTATTATTTGTATTTTGATAGTAGCTGGAGCTATTGTAGGCTTTATAAATACCATTTCGGGCGGCGCCACAGCCATCAGTTATGCACTTTTTATGGCTATGGGTATGCCTATAAGTATGGCCAATGGCACCACACGTCTTGGCGTTACCATGCAGTTTGCCACTACCTCCATTGTGTTTAGCCGCAAAGGGATACTTAAAAAACACGATGCTTTGCAGGTTGGTGTTCCTGTAGCCTTGGGTGCAATAGGCGGTGCTCAAGTGGCTTCAACCATAAGTCCGCATATATTTGAAATAATACTTGCATGCTTCCTATTTATAATGTTGTTGCTACTGGTGTTTGATGCCAAACGCTTTCTTTCGCAACAAGACACTCATGCCGATGGTGGTAGAATATCATTATGGAAAACATTGCTCTTTGTAGCCATTGGTTTTTATGGCGGTTTCACTCATGTGGGTGTAGGTCTTATGATATTGTTTGCCTCGGTGCTGGTGCTTAAAATCGACCTTCTTCATGCCAACGGTATCAAACAGCTGGCGGTGGTGCTATACACTCCTTTGGCTCTCATTACCTTTGCTTTGAACGGACAAGTAAACTGGCCGGTGGCCATCATATACGGAATAGGCAATGTGTTGGGTGGATACATCGGAAGCAAGAAAGCCATCAGTTGGGGAACCAACTTCATACGATGGTTCACCATTGTAATCATCAGTATATTTGCAAGCTTCCTTTTGATAAAAAACATCTAAAAGTATTTCCATCTCTATAGTATACTGCAATCTTATCTTTGTATAGCTTAAGGCAATATGTATAACGATTATACACCCAATGTCAAATAATTAGACAGTGGAGGATTGGTGCGTTTTTGCTAAATAGTGCATATACAACGACTTGTGTTTTTTGGCACGCTTTTGGTATATATATAATGGTGTAAACACATTAAAACACGAAATAAAATAAAGAGATGATAAGAAAACTGTTTTTAGTAATTGTAATGAACGCCTTTGTGGCACACGCAGGCAGGTGTCAGACCATGAGTATGGACGACTGCATGGCCTACGCCGTGGAGCATGCCGCAGAGGTTGGCAGGCAACAATACCACCTTGCCAACGCCACTTGGGAATATCGTAGCTCTGTGGCTTCGCTCCTCCCCTCGGTGTCGGCAAGTGTGGCGGGTGCCGCCAACTTTGGTCGCTCCATAGACCCGGAGACCAACAACTACACCACCGTGTCTACCCTCGGCAACCAATACGGAGTGTCCGGCTCCATGCCGCTATTTGTGGGCATGAGGCAGGTAAACGCCGTACGTCTTGCCAAGACCGGCAAGCTGCTTGGCATGCACCAAGTGGAGATTGCCCGTATGCAGGCAGCCGCCACAGCTATGGATGCCTACATCGAAGCCCTTTATTATAAAGAAATGACTGCCATTGCTCAAAAGCAAGCGGACGACGCTGCCGCTTTGCTACAGCAGACCGAAAAGCTCTATGCCCTTGGCCGCAAGAGTGCTGCCGATGTGGCAGAAATAAAATCGCAGAAAGCCAACTGCGAATATATGCTTGCCGAACAGGAAAACAAGGCCCACTTGGCCATGATACAGCTTCGCAACGTTATGAACTATCCGCAAACCATGCCGCTGATATTGACCGACGTTGCCGAAATCACCCCCTTGATAGTAGACCCCGCCGATGCCGACACCCTTGCCGCATTTGCCCTCGAGCACAACGACAAGGCCTTGGCTGCAAAACTCCAAACCCGTCAAAGCCGAATAGAATACGCCATGGCCAAAGGTGCCGCACTGCCTACATTATATCTCTATGGTGGATACAACACAAGCTATTTTACCAACATCGACAACATTGCTGCCTACGACTCTTTTTGGAACCAA
>JAFZFU010000061.1 GCA_017555745.1 Bacteroidales bacterium | reverse complement strand
TTGTTGTAAAACGGGAGGGAAAGTACAAAAACATCGGATCTTTTACCTTAAAACATCGGATCTTTTACCTCAAAACATCGGATCTTATACCCAAAAACATCGGATCTTTTTGAGCAAAAGGTAAAGGAAAATAAATTTTATCTCAAGCTTTGTGAGTATTTGCTAAAGCTTTTTCAGCATTTACCTCTATACCAAACAAAAGAATCCCCTGCCCTACTAAGGGCAAGGGATGAAACTTTTTTTACTGACAAAGTGGTTTTATTGTTTTACAAAGGCTCTTACTCCTGTGGTAGTGCCATTGTAGATTTTGATAAAATAATTACCTGCCGACAATGTAGATACATCTACTGTAGAGCTGTGGTTTATTTGTTCTTGTCTTACCATTGTGCCGTTTGCCGAATATATCTCCATGGTATAGTTACCCGATTCGCCTATGCTTATTTGCAAATTGTTGGTTGTCGGGTTTGGCGATATTGTGAACAATTCGGCATTGTTGCCGGCTTCGTTTATTCCTATCTTCACTTCAAAGTAGGCTGTAAACAATGTATCCTGGCTTACCACTACATTGCGTGGATTGTCGGTTACACTGTCGTTCCACATCGTAAACTTATATCCCTCGTTTGGTGTGGCTGTTAGTACTGCTGTTGTGGTTTCGTAGTATGTGCCACCGCCCGATACTGTTCCTTGCAATGGGTCGTTGGATTCTACACTAACTATGTATTGTTCCAATGGTGCAAAATAGGCTGTAAAGGCAGTGTCCCGGCTTGCTATAATATTGCGTGGATTGTCGGTTACACTGTCGTTCCACATAGTAAACTTATAACCTTCGTTGGCTATGGCGGTAAGCACTACTGTAGAATGTTCTATATATTGGCCGCTGCCTTCTACAGTTCCTTGTGTTTCGTCGTAGCTGCTGCCTATTATCTCGAATGTATCCAATATCTTTATTATTGGGAACATAATATAATATTGTGCATTGGTATGGCGTTCAATTTGAGGAGAACGACCCCAACCAAATTCTTCGCCTCCATAAGTATAAATAGGATTATAGCGTTTGCACCTTCCGGCTGAAACTACTCCTGTATATACTGTGGATTCGTGATAGTAGCCATGATGATCGTAGGCACCTCCTTCTAATCCTACGCTAACATTGTTGTATAACGAACCTGCCAGCAAGAATGTGTCATCTACTATTACCGAAGATTTAAAATATGTTTCAAGTATTTTTACATAGGCAGTACCATATATGGTATCTATAAGTTCCAAAACTTGTCCCGTAGTGGAATCGTATTCGTAATAGGTTTCGTACCTCAATGTTTCCAATCCCATTATTTTGGGAGTAGCAGTATCCCATCGTGCGGAATCTACTAATACTATTCTACCATCAATTTCGTCGTAAAGCATAAAGTATTCGGGCACTCTGGTAGTATCGGCAAACTCTGTAGTTACAACTCCTCCTGCAATGCCTATTATTTCCAAGGGTTCTTCGGTGAATTGATATATACCTGTCATATGAGGATATGGACTGTTTATCGCTCCTAAAAAATTACAGGAGAGCCCTGCGTTATAACACGAATCGTACCAACTGCTATAATAGTAATTGCGATAACGATTGTAAATTGTATCGGTTTGGGAATAAACCAATGTTTGAAATCCTAAAATAATAGCTAAAAAGCCAATTAATGTTTTCTTCATTCTTTAGTCCTCCTATATTTATTTATTGATTATTCGATTTATAATACGATGCGCAATCTATTGTCAAATTTGTTTCATATACACCTGGATATGCAGACATGAAATTTATTGGATATTCTATGCGATCCATTTCACTTGTTTTTGTTTGTGGAGTGATTGCAGTTTCTGATGCTGTTGTTTCCATAACTTCATCTACAGAACAATTACTTTCTTTAAAATAATTCAAATCTTCATGCAAAAAAGAAAGGCTTCTATTTATTAGATTGGTTACATAAGAAGATATTAAAAAAGAATTTCCACTATAGCGAGTTATAGAATTGAAAACTGTGTTGCTCCTCGATATTTTGTTTGTACTATAATTTGCTGTTTTTGTCATATCTGCAAAAAATACATGCCCTAAATTTAAAGTATCTTGCATTACTGCAGCTATAGTTGTTCTATTTGGAAAATATTCTAAATCTTTTAGCGTTCCTTTAGGACTAGGTATATATTGAGATTTATTTATTTGAAGAGCAAACATATTTATATTCATAACATTTACAACATAAGCAATAGGCATAAAATGACCAATTCCAGGTTTTGTTGTTACACTTGCAACTGCAAAATTATCATCATCTATACTTTTAACCAAAAATGAACCATCTAAAATGGGTTCTCTTACATTTTGATATTCGTATAAGATATCTTCTAATCCGGAACCAATTACACAAGATCCTTTGTATCTACGAAGATATAATTTAGGATTATATGCTACTAATCCTGAAGAAGACGATGAAGCTTTTGATTTTCCTACAGTAACCACTTGGTATGGATCTATCATCGCTACATCTGTAATAATTTCTTCATTAGTACTACCGATAAAAATATTCCATGATGGATAATAACTTAATGAATAATTATTTAAATCGACAACACTAGATTTGTATGAAGTATTTTTAGGTGTTCCTATTGCAACTATACCTATTGCATCAGTAGCCGGTCCTTGATAAGCTACTATATCCGTTAAATTTTTTACACTATCTACATGAAATAATTTGTATGCTCCAACAGATTGATTTGTAGCAGGGATATCAAATATACCTATATATCCACAATTAAGAGATACATTTCTTCCGCAGAAATATATAGAATTGTTGAATATTACAAAATCATTTATCGAATACCCATACGGAACTGTCACATAAGTGTGAATATTTGAATCTTTGATAAATACAAACATTTCTAACTGTTCTGTTATTGAAAATGTGCTTGCTATTATCTCGTTAGGTTTGTAAGTCCTAACCACACTTCTGCTAGTTCCTAAATCATTAAGATGAAAAAATGAACTTTTTACAGTTTGTGAATATGCCGACCAGCTAAAAATTATGCTGATCGCTAACATTGCTATTCTTTTCATTGTATTTTTATTTTTAATTTATTATTATCAAACTATCCCCAATAGTTCGATGTTATTTATATTGCCAAAGCAATAAATTCTATTGCTTTGCGTTTCAGAAAAACATGGTGCATGGGGAGGCAAGGGCGGAATGTTCTTGTTTCAATTTTTTTCTATTCCGTTTCTTGCACTTGCGCCATTTTTATTGTTTTTCTCTGTACTATTATATTCTCTTCCCTATCTCATAGGCAAAATCCTCCGATATTTTATTTGTTTATCACTTATATTTACCAAATTACTTTTTATTTTTTACTAC
>JAFZFU010000060.1 GCA_017555745.1 Bacteroidales bacterium | reverse complement strand
CATAACAGGGTCTACCACAATATTTTTAACTTGATATTTCTCTATCATATTCGCCACAATGTTCACCACCTCCAACGAATACAACATACCTATCTTTATTGCATCAGTTCCAATATCAGAAAGCACAGCATCAATCTGCCCTTCCAAAATATCCAACGGAACAGGATGTACCGCCTTGACTCCTAATGTATTTTGCACTGTCACTGCTGTAATAGCAGATGTAGCATAACACCCCATGGCACTGATTGTCTTAATGTCTGCCTGTATACCTGCACCACCTCCTGAATCGCTTCCTGCAATAGTAAGAACTCTATAATATCTTTTAGTCATAGTATTTTTTAAAAATGTTTATATCCTGTAAAATTCAAATCTACAGGTTTGTTATCTATTGTCCATATCAATTCTTTTCCACAAACTATTTTTCCTATGGGATATATTGGAATATCAATCTGTTTATCAAAATCTTCAGGGGCAGTAAATAGTAACTCAAAATCTTCTCCACCACCAACAGCCAACTTACACCTATCCCATCCATATTCAATAGACACAGAAATCAACTCTTTGGAATAAGGCAATTTATCAATCTCAACCACAGCACCAACACCTGATGCTTTCATTATATGTTTCAAATCGGAAGCAATACCGTCCGAAATATCCATCATAGCTCCTACTTTACCACTCATCATCAATGTTTTCCCCTCACTTATTCGTGGAACAGGACGTTTATGTCGGTTTATAAGAGTTTCTACATCAACAGTTTTATCTATACCTTTCAAAACAGAGTACAAACCTCCTGCTGAATCGCCCAAATTACCTGTAACATATATTGTTTCTCCAATCTTGGCATTGTTTCGTGTAATACCCTTACCTGAAGGACATTGACCTAATATCCCTACATTCACTGCTATATCACGAAGCGAAGATGTTGTATCGCCACCCAATAGTGGCACATCGAATAATCTGCTAATTTCAACAAAACCTTCAATAAATCTTTTAGCCCAATCGCCTTGAGCACTTTCAGGAAGAGCTATCGAAAGAAAAGTAGCAATAGGCGTTCCACCCATAGCAGCTATATCACTAAGATTTACAGCAGCTGCCTTCCACCCTACATCTTCTGCTGATGATACTGTTTTGAGAAAATGCACACCTTCCACCAAAAAGTCTGTAGAAAAAAGTAAATCTTCTCCACCTTGTGAAATTATTGCACAATCATCCCCTATTCCCATAAAATTATGAGAAACAGGGAAACGTTTTTTAATGAATTCGATAAATTCGAACTCTCCAAATGTTTCCATTATTATTAAGTTTTGAAGAAAAAAAGTTTACTATAATCTTATCACCATTCTTGCTGTGGCGTTGATGCCTGGTTGTACAAAGAACCCTTGTTCGATATATTTTTCGCTTCCATCGTCGAAGTGGGCTTCGTAGCCCCAGGCATTGTTGATGTATTGCTTATTTAGGATATTGTTGACAAGCAGCTGAAACTCTATATTTTTTCCACTTTTCAGCTTCCAAATATAGCTAGCTTTTGCATTCATCACAAAGTATGGGTCGAGGCGTGTTTCTTCTCGTTGGGTATTGTCGTAGTATTGTTCGCCAACGTATTTACCTATAAGTTGTAGTTTCAAATTTTGAACAGGCTCTATGGTAGCTATGGCTGCTCCCACAATGTTTGGCGAGAAAGCCAATTGAGTGTTGCCATAGTTTTTAGCCACCTGAGGAGTGGAGTTCCAGTCGTTTGGGTTATCGTAGTGTTCTTCGTAGTGTATATAATCTATTATCTTGTTTTGGCTTAGGGCAATATTGGCGTCTATTTTCAGCCACGACAGTATCATGGTACCGGCACTTATTTCTATACCCATTCGATAACTTTGGTCCACATTTTCCATCAGCACATAGCCCACACTATTAAGCTTGCCCGACGATACCAATTGGTTGCTGTAGCCCATAAAGTAGGCGTTGGCCGAGAATTTCCATCGTGTGGGGTTATAGCTGTAGCCTAGTTCTATATCCAGCATCGTTTCGGGCTCGGGATCGTCGGCAGTGCTACCTTTTATTGCATCTTTTATGTCGGCACGTGTTGGCTCGCGGTTGGCAATACCGGCCAAAAAGGTAAGGCGGTTAACCTTGTCGGGATTGTAACAAAGACCAACTTTGGGGTTAAAGAAATTATAGGTCCGTTGGTAGTCGAGGGATAGGAAGTCGTCGTCGATGCCGTCCATATTGTATATTATAAAGCGGTATTGCATATCGGCATAGCCCGACAAATGGCTGTTGAACATATATTCTGCTTTGGCAAAGGCCGACACATCTGCTTTTGTGCCAACGTTTCTATACCATTCATAATCCTCGTCGATGTATAGTTCGGGTTGTTTGCACCATATCACATTTCCATAGTGGTCGCCGTCGTAGTAGTTGACCATCTCGCCAATGCTGAATGTAAGACGGTCGCTTTTATATTGTAGCGAGGTGTTTTCGGTATACGAACTGTTGTTCATCAGTTTGCGTATCACAAAGTCGGAGCGTTTAACTATAGAGGTATCACCATTGCTAATCACCATTTGGTTGTCGAAACCATAATTTCCAAACTTCTTATCGGCTTTGTAGTTTTCGTAATATCCATATCCGTGGGTATAGTTCAGAGCAGTGTTAAACATCCATTGGTCGCTTAGTTGATATGAGTAATATAGTTGAAAGTGCTGTTGCCAATAGTTGTCTGTTTCGTTGTCGTAGTATTTTGTGTTTCCCGTTTCGTCGGTATATGCGCCGGCGTTGTTATATGTCGGGTCGATGGCTATCTCGTCTTTTGTAGCGCCATTCCATGTTATGCCGGTGTGCTGTTTGCCTATAATTGCAACCAATTTGAGCAAACTGCGTTCACCATATTTCCCTCCGCTGAAATAGAACGATTCGTGGTCGCAGAATCCGTTGCGAAGAAATCCGTCCGACGACAACTTTGAATACGAGGCATCGAAGGCCCAACCATGCTTCAGCAACCCGGTGCTTACCATAAGCGATGTTTGGTTGGTGTTAAACGAGCCTCGGCTTATATCGGCAGTGGCGTATGGTTCGGTGGAAGGATTGAGTGTTTGTAAACTTATAGCACCGCCAAAAGCACTGGTGCCACCATTCGAAGCCCCTGTGCCGCGCTGTATTTGTACCGATTCCGACATGGCGGCAAGGTTTACTATGTTTACCCAATATACGCCTTGACTTTCGGCATTGTTTAGCGGAATACCGTTGATATTTACGTTGATGCGAGTGGCATCGGTGCCGCGCAAACGAAATGAGGTGTTGCCTACCTGTGTGCCATTTTCGGCAGTAGACACCATCGAGGGTTCCATTTCTATTATGTATGGCAATGCACCACTGATATTGTTGTCCTCTATGGCCTCGCGGTTTAGGGTGGTATAGGTTAGGGGAGTAGTAGTGCTTACACGGCTGTCGGATATTATCACCTCGTTGCAGAGTGTGGCCGACGGCTTTAGCGATAGCGATAATGTGGTATCGCCTACAATGAATAAATCAATTATTGTGGTTTGATAGCCTATATACGACAATCGTAGTTCGGTGTTACCCGAAGGCAGATAAAGCGAAAATTTGCCTTCGCCATTGGTGTTGGTACCTTTGTATGACCCTTGATTCCATACATTGACACCTTCCAAGGGCGTCTCTTTTTCGTCTACAACGATACCTCGTATATGTATTATTTTGTTTTTTTGTTGTTGTTCGCCGGCTTGGCAAATGTGGTGTGTGCATAGCGGCAACATAGCAAATATAGCACTTGCTACAAGGCTAAGTTTTCTTTTGATTTGTTTGTACATTTTGGTTTGTTTTTAATTTGTTAAACAATAAGATGCCAACAAAACGCATGCTTTTCTGCTCGCTTCTTTTTTCTACAAAATTAAAAACAGGGTATTATAAATCTCTCTTTCCTACGTCGGCATTATCCGTACAGGTACAAAGGGTATAATCTCAGCCATTGCCCGGGCAATAGCACCCCGTTTTCAAAAAAGGTTGTGGACTCTAAAATCCGATGCAAAGTTACAACAATATTTCGAAATACCAACTATTTTTTTTCGCATAATGGCAAAAAAACTTTTATTTCTTTTGTTTTTCAGAATGTTGCGTTACCAAAAAAATATTTTGCCTTCAAGTATTTTGCCTTATTATTTTGTTGATTATAGTATATACAAACTATTATTCGTATCTTTGCAAAACAATAAAAATACGCATATTTAAATAATTTATTGAAATACAGATTATTATGAAAAAGATAAAAGGTTTTGGCTCGGTGCTTACTATATGGGGATTGTCGTTGTTGATATTGGCTATGTTCTTTGTAATGTTTCAGATGAAGGCCGAAGGCATAAGTTTTTATATACTTGTGCTTGTGATATTGGTGGCATTGGGAGTTATAGATGTTCATGCATGGAAAATATTTCGTGCCATACATCCTTCTAACGACGAGTTGCCGGAGCCCGAACAGATAGAGAAAACAGACGAAAACGCATAATAGAAATCAAAAATAGTAATAACAAAAATACAACAGATGAAAAAGCAAGATTATATTTTTATTGGATGTGCCATACTATTTTTGGCACCATTTTTTATTTTCGATTCGGTGTACGCAATGTACAATCAACTTACTGCCGAACATGGTATGATAATGAGTTTCTTTAAGTTTGCTATATTGGCAACAGTGGGAGAAATGATAGGATTAAGAATCCAAAAGGGTGTGTACAACGAGCCCGGTTTTGGTGTGCTTCCTCGTATGATAGTATGGGGAATATTAGGTATGGGTATATCTATGGCTATGGTTATGTTCAAAGGTGGTACAGTGTCTTTCTTGCAATATTTGGGATTGGAAGAAGCTCCAATGTGGTTTGCAGGTGGACTATCGTGGGGAAAACTCTTGGTGGCGTTCTGCATAAGTGTACTTATGAACAGTATTTTTGCACCTGTGTTTATGACACTGCATAAAATTACCGATACTCATATTCTAAACAATGGTGGCACACTAAAAGGTTTTCTACGTCCTATCAAGATGACCGAAATTATTACTAACCTAAACTGGAAAGTACAATGGAGTTTCGTGTTTAAGAAAACCATTCCATTCTTCTGGTATCCTGCACACACTATTACATTCTTGTTGCCTCAAAACTTCCAAGTGTTGTTTGCTGCTTTCTTGGGTGTGGCATTGGGTGTAATATTGTCTATCGCAAATCTTAAAAAGAAATAATCGATACTTAATTTACAATACGTTAAATCAACCCAAATTATCAAATACAGCATATTTGGGTTGGTTTAATTATTTTGATAAACACAGGAAATAATGAGAAGAATATTATTAATTGTAATAACATTATTTACAGGCTTTAATGCAGTTGCACAAGATACTGCAGCCAATAAGAGCGAAAAGAAAGTAAAATTAAATTTCTATGGCGACATAAATCCACAAATCTATGTCGACACACGCAAGGTGTTGGAAGGCCGAGAAGGCGAAATGCTGTTTTATCCACTGCCCGAGTCGTTAGATGCAAATGGCAACGACATAAATGCCGTTCCACAGTTGAATATGCTGACCATAACATCTAGATTGGGATTGCGAATACAAACTCCCGATATGCTTGGAGCCAAAGTAACCGGTTTGATGGAAGGCGATTTTACCGGTGCCACCGGTTCTGGTATCAATATGTTGCGTTTGCGTCATGCCTATATGGATATGCGTTGGGCAAATTCCGAATTGCTTATTGGACAATATTGGACACCTTTTGTGGTACACGAGATAATGCCCGGTACCCGTCCTTTGAATATGGGAGCACCTTTCCACCCTTACTCGCGTACTGTACAAGCACGTTACACACAATACATGGGGAAAATAGAAGCTGTGGCAGTGGCCGCTTTTCAATTAGATAATAAAAGTTCGGGACCCAATGGCGGCAGTGCCGAATATCTACGAAACAGTTGTATTCCCGATCTTACGGCTATGCTTCGCTACAATAGTGGAAGATTCTTTTTGGGATTGGGATATAATTTCTTGCTGCTAAAACCGCGTACATCGCTTATCGATGATGAAGGAAATGTTCATATTACAAACACAATGTTTGCATCGCATAGCTCCACATTGTTCGCTAAATACGATTTCGACAATTGGAGTTTGCGTATGCAGGCCATAGCAGCACAAAATATGGATGCACATCTGCTTATGGGTGGCTATGCCGAGAGTCCTGTTATGACGACAGCCGACGGTAAATATTATTACGACTATCAACCATTTGGAGGCTACACAACATGGGTTGATTTTGGCAAAAGCACAGGCACTTGGCGTCCGGGTATCTTCTTTGGCTATGCCAAGAATACAGGCTTCGAAAATCCTGTAGATGATGGATGGAAATTATATGGTCGGGGTTTTGATATCGACTATGTGTGGCGTGTACAACCCAGAATAGGTTGGTATGTGTCGCCAAACGTACAATTCTTTGCCGAAGTAGAATATACAGTGGCAGGCTATGGCGATGAATGCGACGACTATCACCATTATACTTCTACCAACGATGTTGCAAACACTCGTTTTATATTGGCAGCAGTGTATAAGTTTTAGGTTCGCGCCAGGCAATCTTTATAGCCTTTTGGTAAAAAAAACGGTAGTCGGATTCTCTATTATCGGTCGACTATCGTTTTTTATTACGACTTTATTTCTTTAAAACCTCTTATGTATTAAAGATTGTTTATCCGCTTATAAATGGCGAGTTTGCGATAGCGTTTCCGTAGGAATTTGCATGGTTAACGAAGTGCTAACGTAGTGATAATGCAAAAGCATGAAGCAAAGCCTGTGGCTTTGTGATAGCGTTTCCGCAGGAATTTGTGCGGTAAGTGTAGTACTAACGAAACGATAGCACAAAAGCGGAGAACAAAGAAAAAAGCAATCTGAGCCACAAAACCACTATTCCCCATATAGTTATAGTGCGTTTCATACCTATATTTTGGGGTTATATTTGTGCTTGTTTGATACATATTTATTACTTGTTTTCGGACTGCAAAGTTACATATTTATTTTGATATAATATAACATTTATCCTAAGCTTTGCACTAAGTTTTACCGACTGCAAAATCAAATACTATCAATAATGTTGTAGACTTAACGATTGTTTCATTTAGTTAATCAATTGTTGGCTAAATTCACAATCATTACATTGAGTAGATCTTATTATTGTTGAATCACTACGCAATTTAGATGTTTCTAGATAATTAATAGGATAATATTTATTTTCGTAATATATAGTCGGATTTACATCGTGATTTACTGCATTTATAGCATTTGTAAAAATATCCAACATATAAGAATAAGTAAAAAGACTATCTTTTGAATAATGATTGAATGGAAATATGTCTGCCACAAATTCAGACATATTTAGATGTGCTACGTCATAACATTTTAAATTTCTATGAGGGTCAATAGCAATAAGACATGTATTTCCTAATAGTTTATTTTTCAATTTATCATACACTATCTTTTTCCCGTTAAATGGATAGTATATTGTAGATATATTTCGTAAAGCTGTTGTATCTGCTAAATAATAATAATTCATAGGATATGGGGATATCGCGAACATGTAGTTAGTATCTATTTTGAGTCTAAGGTAATATTCAACAAGCTTTTTGTGAACATAAATATTTTTTGTTTGAAATTCTATTTTGACAAAACTAAATTTATCTATAGTGGATTGAACATCTTTTTTTTTGTTCGGCTGTATAATGTGAATAACCTGAAGAAATACACGTTAAATTCAATGGATTTTTATCAATATAATGCATATCTAAAATTTTAACTTCATAAAATATTGCATCTGGTGTAAATTTTTCATCTCCTGAAAAATAATCACCATTGCCATAAAGTCGATAATCATTAATTAGATAATCATATCTATTACAGCTATATAAACATAAAATAGCGAATATTGATAAAAATAATATTTTTTTCATTTGATTATTATTTTACTGGTTTTCGTCCCACTATTCTAACACCACTTTCCAAACTATATGCTCGTCCTTTACTATCAAAATTTATATTTTGACAGTCATACATATTCAGTGGGTTGTTTTTTAAAGTTTCATATTCTGTAAAATCTACAGTCGGACAGTTTTTTAAGAAACTTCTAAAACACTCAATCTTTGCATTTTTAAGTTTTTCAATATCCTTATAATATCCAATCTTAGGTTTTCCGGGTTTGGATGGAATATTTTCTGCAACCCAAACTTTTGCTTCAAATTCATCGTTTAAATCCAAAGATACACAACCAACAAATTTTCCATTTTCAATTTTATAACCAAACTTTCCATTCATAAATTGATATGCATGATAAGTTTCTTCTAATAAACAACCTTCTTTTGCACGTTTAATACCTCCTCCTTTTGTGTAATTTATGTTGATTATATCTTTTCCTCTTTCATCAGTACCTCCATACGTTGTTGAACCACCTTTATCAATACCTTCTCCGAGACAAAATCTGTAAATTGTATTTGGATCACTATCTAAATTATTGTAGATGTCATGAAATGCTTTATTGTAGTTTTTATGATTTTCATTAATCATATTTTTAATTTCGTCAGTTAAGGTTCCCTTATCAATCTCTTTTCCATCCGGGTCCACCAACCTAACAGGGTTCCAAGCACAATAAGCATAAGGAGAAATATTCGGATACTTATCCGCCATCGGATCCACACTAAGCCACCCCGTCAAAATATCCGAATCGTAGTACCTTGCTCCGAAGTAGGAAAAGCCTGTCTCTGAGTCTCTTTCTTTCCCGGTGAAAGTACAACATCCAAAAACACTATTTTTTACGTAGTTATAGTGCGTTTCTTGGCTGTATCTCGGGGTTATATTTGTGCTTGTTTGATACATATTTATTACTTGTTTTCGAGGTGCAAAATTACATATTTATTTTGATAAAACATACGTTTGTCCCGACTTTTTATACAAAATATTTTCCTCACGAGGTCGTGAGATTTTCCTCGCGAGGATTTTTGTGCTACGTCGGGACGTTGTTATCTCGGCATCGGGAGGGAATTTTGCCCCCCATATACCATCCCTAATTTGACGGTATACCATCGTGCTCGTGAAACCCTATTGCGAAGAGATTGATGATAGGGTGTTATTTTTTATGGGTAAGAGCATTTCTTTTTAAAACAAGAAATCGGCTGTAAAGTGATTTCTAATTCAAAAAAAAATCGTATCTTTGCAAATTAAAATGAGAGATAGAAAATGTCTGATATAATACAAATATTACCCGATAATATCGCCAATCAAATTGCTGCAGGCGAGGTGGTTCAGCGTCCTGCTTCGGCTGTGAAAGAAATGCTGGAAAATGCCATTGATGCCGGTTCTACACACATACAATTGATAATAAAAGATGCCGGTAGGACATTGATACAGGTTATCGACAATGGTTGTGGGATGTCTCCCACCGATGCGCGTTTGTGTTTCGAACGTCATGCCACAAGTAAAATACGTCAGGCTCAAGATCTCTTTTTGATACGCACCATGGGTTTTAGGGGTGAGGCATTGGCATCGATAGCGGCTGTGGCTCAGGTGGAACTTAAAACACGTCGACATGACGATGAAATAGGTAGTTGCATTACCATAGAAGGTTCGGATATAAAAGAACAGAACGAGTGTGCTTGTGCTGTGGGTACTTCGATAGCTGTAAAGAATCTGTTTTTTAATGTGCCGGCACGACGTAATTTTCTTAAAACAAATGCTGTAGAGTTTAAACATATCGAAGAGGAGTTTTTTCGTATAGCTCTTATTCATACCAACATTGCATTTACGTTTTATAATAACGACAAGATGATATATCAGCTGATGGCCGGCAATATGCATCAGCGTATCACAGCTTTGTTTGGCAATAGTTATAAAGAACGTCTCAACCCGGTGGAGGAAAATACGCAAGATGTGCAGATAAAAGGTTATATATGTAAACCCGAATTTTCGAAAAAAACAAGAGGCGAGCAGTATATGTTTGTCAATAATAGGTTTTGTAAGAGTTATTATTTCAACAATGCCATCGAAAAGGCTTTTTCGGATTTGCTACCCGAAAAAACATATCCTTCGTATTTTATCAACCTCACTGTGGATCCTGCCAAGATAGATGTAAACATACATCCCACCAAAACCGAGATAAAATTTTTGGATGAGGTGATAATATATGCCATACTAAAATCGGCGGTGAAAAAAACGTTGGGTCAATATACGCTCTCTACCGAGATAGAATTCAATACTGTGGAAGGCCTCGACCTTAATCCCGCACCGGCACCGCGTGGATATATACCGCCATCGCCTACAGTAAAGGTAAACACTGATTATAATCCTTTTAAATCTAATTCTTTTTCGGATTATAGCAGTAGGACAACCAATAAGGCATGGGAAAACTTTTTTGAGATGTCGAATGCCGTTGATGTCGACGAGCGAAGTGAAGAAACATCGCAGCAAGCACTCTTTGTTGAAAGCGATAAAACCGACGACCACGATATCGAGATAAACACCTCGGGGGTGGTGCAGGTGCTGAACCAATATATCGTCAGCACCATGAGTTCCGGCTTGCTGATAATAGACCAGCAGCGAGCCCACGAACGCATATTGTACGAGCATTATAGCCGACAAACGATAAAAGATACGGCATCGCAACAGATATTGTTTCCGGTGCAGTGCAGTTTTAGTGCCGCCGATGCCGAAATAATATCCGAAATACTTCCCGATTTGAGGGATATGGGTTTTGAGATGAACACTTTGGGTAATACGGTGTTTGTTGCTACAGCCATACCGGCCGAAGTAAAGGATAGCGAGGTGCAAACACTGTTGAACGAAATAGTGGAAGACTACAAAAATAGTCTTATGCAGAAATTTGCCGATAAGCAACAGAGCATAGCACTATCGATGGCAAAACGGTTGGCGGTGCGCAATGGTAAAAAACTAAAACAGGAAGAGATGCAAAATATAATAGCACAATTGTTTAGTTGTAAGATGCCCAATATGTCGCCTTTCGGCAAGAAGACAATGATAATAATGAAAGAAAACGACCTAACCGAAAAATTTAAATAACCATGGAGCAATATAGACCTCAGGGTTTTAAAGTTTTGCCCACAGTAGTGAAAAACTTGATAATAATAAATGTGATATTTTATTTGGCCACCTTGGCGTTTAATCGTTCGCTGGGTATCGACCTTACCGATTATTTGGGCCTATATTTTTTTAAGAGCGACTATTTTCATGCCTACCAATACATCACCTATATGTTTATGCATGGCGGTATTGAACACTTGTTTTTTAATATGTTCGCATTGTGGATGTTCGGTAATGTATTGGAAAATTATTGGGGACCGAAACGTTTTTTGCTCTTCTATTTTGTTACGGGGATAGGGGCAGCCATAGTACATACTATAGTTATCGGTATCGACTATTTTAGTATACAGGCAGCCATTAATGTTTATGCGGCATCGCCCGGTCCCGAAGCTTTTGTGGCTTTGGTGCAATCTGAGTTGTCGTCGATACTTACACCCGAAAAAGTGGCTAATGTAAATGCCTTTTTGCAAGAGTGGCAGATGAATGCTTCGTCGGGATACAACTATGGCTACCAATCGGTGGAATTGGCTCAACAACTATTGGCAAGCCGTGCCGATATAGCCACAGTGGGAGCGTCGGGAGCAGTATATGGAATATTGTTGGCTTTCGGTATGATGTTTCCAAACCAACTTATATATCTATATTTCCTAGTGCCTATCAAAGCCAAGTGGTTTGTGTTGGGATATGGTGTATTGGAACTAGTGTCGGGAATTCTTTCAACAGGCGATGGTATAGCACATTTTGCACACTTAGGTGGTATGATATTTGGATATTTTCTAATAAAATATTGGAAAAAACAAGAGATAAACCGTTGGCGAATGTAAAGTAAGATGCTTAATAATCAAAGGGATAAATAAGAAGGTTGTCCCTTTGATATTTTTTAACAGCATAGCAAGGCGGATAAAGAGTGGTTTATTCAAAAAAAAATCGTACCTTTGCAAAAATATTAAAGAGAAATAATTGAACAAAAACAAATAAAAAACAAATGAAGAAAACATTATTATTTATCAGTTTATTTGCTTCGGCAATAGTGTTAAGAGCACAAATAGATGTTCTATATCAAGGTAATGTGGTTAACGATACCATAGTTATTTATGAGCAATCGCCCAATGAAGAAAGTTATTTATACTTCAACTGTAAAAATAATTCAAGCAGTGCACTTACGGCACGAATTACAGCCGAAACCGTTTATGGTACAGAAGATATTCATGTGATGAGTATATGTGTGCCCGGTTCTTGTGTGCCCGGTACCATATCTGGAGAGTTTGAATTGGCTTCAAATGCTGAAGCAGAATGTGATGCATGGATCGAAATAAATGGAGGTCTTGCCCATGGAACAACAACTTTGTTTAGTTTTACTATTCAAGACACACGTAATGCTGCAAACAGCAAAACCATGTTTGTGAAATATATAATAGATCGCAATTCGATAAATACTTTGGCCAAAAATAATGTATCCATCGATTTGTATCCTAACCCTGTACGCAATGTGGTAACTGTTGACTACAGTTTGTCGGGAGGAATGCAAAACAAAATAGAAATCCGCAATATGTTGGGTTCGGTGGTTAAAGAAATAAGCATTGCCGACAATCAGGGCACACAACGTATCAACGTAAGCGATATGCCTAACGGTGTATACTTGTGCAGTGTAGTATGCAATGGTAAAGTGTATAAAACCAAAAAGATGGTTGTTAAACATTAATCAAAAATTATTACATACATACGAAAGGACATCCCGATTGGTGTCCTTTCGTGTTTTTTTTATCGAACAAAAACGGCCGATGATAGTCGGCTAATCAATCAAAAAAAACGTAACACCAATGAAATGTAGTATTCCAAAAGGCACTCGCGACTTTTTGCCATTGGAGATGGCTCGTCGAAATTATATCTTCGATACTATACGCGAGGTATACAAAACTTTTTGCTTTGTGCCCATCGAAACACCGGCCATGGAAAACCTATCCACGCTATTGGGTAAGTATGGCGAAGAGGGTGATAAATTGTTGTTTAAAATACTCAATTCGGGCAATTTTATGGATGGGGTGTCTGTTACTGACGATTACAAAAAAATGTCGTTGGCATTTTGTGAACGAGGATTGCGCTACGATCTTACAGTGCCTTTTGCACGTTTTGTGGTGCAGCATCGCAACGATATTACATTCCCATTTAAACGTTATCAGATACAACCCGTGTGGCGTGCCGATCGTCCTCAAAAAGGTCGCTACAGAGAGTTTTACCAATGTGATGCCGATATTATAGGTAGCAGTTCGCTACTTAACGAGGTGGAATTGGTACAGATAATAGATGATGTCTTTAAGAAACTGGATATCAATGTAACGCTGAAGATAAACAACCGTAAGATACTTGCCGGTATAGCCGAGATGATAGGTGCTCCCGACAAATTGGTGGATATAACGGTGGCGATAGACAAATTGGACAAGATAGGCTTGGATAATGTGAACAAGGAATTATTGGATCGCGGCCTTAGCGAAAAGAATGTGGCCGACTTAAAACCAATATTCGAGCTGTCTGGTAGCGACAAAGAAAAACTGAACCAATTGGAGGTGCTATTCCAAAACAACGAGATAGGTACTAAGGGTATAGCCGAAATGAGAACATTGTTTGAATACATAGATGATAACCCTACACAATGTACCATCGAGTTTGACCTTACGTTGGCACGTGGTTTGAACTATTACACCGGAGCCATATTCGAAGTAAAAGCACAAGATGTTGCGATAGGTAGCATTTGTGGTGGTGGTCGCTACGACAATCTTACGGGAATATTTGGTATGCCCGATGTGTCGGGTGTGGGTATATCGTTTGGCGCCGATCGCATATATGATGTGCTTACCGAACTAAACAAGTTCCCCTCTGATTTGGAGCAGCTTACCGAGGTGTTGTTTATCAATTTTGGCGAAAAGGAAACGAAATACTGTATACGCTGTGCTTCGAAAATGAGAAAAGCAGGAATAAAAACAGAGATATATCCCGAAGCCGCCAAGATGAAAAAACAGATGAGCTATGCCGACAACAAAAAGATACCATACGTGGTGTTTATAGGCGAAGCCGAAATAGAAAATAGTACTGTGACGATAAAGAATATGGCCACAGGTATGCAGGAAACCATCAGTTTTGATAATTTGGTAGAATACTTTAAATAATAACAACGGTCTGCTACTTTCTGTGCGAGAAAAAAACGATAGGAGTGTGGGACCGAAAACAGATATAAATAACAAATAAAGATTACGCTATGAAACGTATAGTAACACTTTTTGCGGCATTGGTACTTTGTGGAGGTATGTATGCACAAGATTTTAGCTTTGGTTTGCGTTTGGGTCCCAACTTCAGCCAGATCGATGGCGATGAGGCATCGGGATACAACAAGATAGGATATCACATAGGTATATTTACTTCATATCCTTTCAGTAGCATAAGCAGTGCCAATTTAGAATTGTCGTACACTTCGAAAGGAGCCCGAAACACTTCGATACAACAAGTAGCCGTTTTGGATTATGTGGAGATAAGTTTGCTTTATGGTATTAAACTGACCGAGAAGGTAGAGATATTGGCGGGAGTACAGCCCTCGGTGCTTGTCAATTCATCGGTTACAGAAGGCGGTATGGACATGGGTGATGTGTTTAATTACAAGAAAATGGATATACCGGTGGCTGTAGGGTTGCGACTATATTTGAATCCGCATATAGCCTTCGAAGGACGATTGAGTTATTCGTTGCCAAGTATAAACAAAATAGGTGCCGCCGAAGGACTATTGGGAAACTATGGTCAGTTTAATAATGTATTATCAGGAAGTTTGATATACAAATTGTAACGGAATTAAATTTATTAGTAACATTAACAATAGAAAGAAATTATGTCAACAATAGAACAAGTACGTTGTCTTATTATTGGTTCGGGTCCTGCAGGTTATACAGCAGGTATATATACCGGACGTGCCGATTTGAAACCTGTATTGTACGAAGGACGTCAACCGGGAGGTCAGTTAACCATCACCACCGAGATAGAAAATTTCCCCGGCTATCCAACCGGAGTGTCGGGAACAGATATGATGGAAGACTTAAAGAAACAAGCACAACGCTTTGGTACCGACATACGCCAAGGCAATATCGAGAGTGTGGATTTTTCGAAACGTCCGTTTACCCTTGTCGATGATAGTGGTAATACCATTATGGCCGAAAGCGTTATTGTGGCTACCGGTGCATCGGCTCGTTGGTTAGGCTTGGATAGCGAAAAACAATTTTTTGGAATGGGAGTATCGGCATGTGCCACTTGCGACGGTTTTTTCTATCGCGGACAAGATGTAGCTGTAGTGGGTGGTGGCGATACAGCTTGCGAAGAGGCTTCGTATCTTGCCAATATATGTAACAAGGTGTATTTGATAGTACGTCGCGACGAATTGCGTGCCTCGAAAGCTATGCAACACGAAGTAACCAGTAATCCTAAAATAGAAATATTGTGGAATAGTGTAACTGAAGAGATAGTAGGTGATGAAGACGGTGTGGTAGGCGCACGTTTGAAAAATGTGAAAACAAACGAAATACGCACTATTGATATAGCCGGTTTCTTTGTGGCCATAGGTCATAAGCCTAATACCGATATCTTTAAAGGACAGTTGGAAATGGACGAAAGCGGTTATTTGAAGACACAGGCACCAAGTTCGCAAACCAATATACCGGGAGTGTTTGCGGCCGGCGATGTTTGTGATCCTCACTACCGTCAGGCTATTGTGGCCGCCGGAAAAGGTTGTGTGGCTGCCATAGATGCTGAAAGATTCTTGAACTTAAACAAATAAACCGAAAAAAAACATTCGGATTTTGAAGTATATAAAATATATAATATCGATTATAGTACTTTTGGGATGGGTGAGTGCTAACGCTCAGTTTATGCCTTCGACAGTACTCCCGTCGTCGGCAGGAAGAGATAGGTATGGAAATATTAATAACAATAATAATACCAACAATCCCTTTCAAACCCCGGATAATAATAGCGAAAACGATACCCTTCCTAAAGGTATTATATTTGATTATGAGGTAATACCTGATTCTACTTTGTTGAACTCGGTGTATTATTTCTATCTAAAACCTTTGGATGCCAAAATATATTACGCATTTCATCCTACGTTGCTTCCCGACTATATAGAACAGACGGATCCACTGTTTACGTTTAATAATAATTACTATCTGAATACCGGGAATGTGGGCTCGCCACATTTGTCGTTGTATCCTAAAAACGATGAAGGCATAGCATTCAGATACAAACAGAGCGTATATGACGGCTACGGCTATTCGTTGGATAATCTTACGTTCTATCAAACCGAACGCCCTTATACTTTGTTGGCCTTTTCGAACTCTTTGTTATCGGACTATCAGGTAAGGGTGATACATACTCAGAATTTATCTCAACGATGGAATATAGCACTACACTATGATCTTATAAACTCGGAAGGTGCTTATTCGAACCAAAAGACATTGAACAACTATTTGGGAGCCACTACCAACTACTATTCCGAAAATTTGCGCTACCAAGTGAAGGGAGGAGTAATATGGAAAAAACTGAACATACAGGAAAATGGAGGTATAACATCGGATAGCTTGTTTACAGAAAATATTCAAACAAACCGCTCGGGGATACCGGTTTATATGTACGACGCTTCTACTCGCTACAATAGTTTTACAGCGGTGGCTCACCAATCGTACAATTTTGCAAAAAGAATAGGTGCCAACATAGTGGTGGATACAGTGTTTTCGACAACAGACAGCAGTTACACAATAAGCTGCGATACCACCATACGAAAAGGTACCCCATTCAATAGGGGAACGGTAGTACACCAAATATTGGTGGAAACAGACAAACGTAATTATTACGAACCTAATTTCAGCCACATATATCATCCGATATGTTATGTGGACTCCACTAACACCTTTGATAGTGTTTCGACATTCCGTTTGGAAAATACTATATATTGGAGCAACGATGTTTACAAAGACTACGAATATTTTAATCCGGTTAAATTGTCGTTAGGTTTGCGCCACTTATGGGTGGAAGGGATTTACAGCTACGATCACATGTCGGTTAGTGAACTTCCAAAGTCGTACAACTTGACTGAGATACTGCCGTTCGTCAAACTGAACATATCTGTTGGAGGGTTACGTGCTGAATTGTTTGCCGAAAAGTCGTTTTCAGACGCAGTGTTTATGCAGAACAACAATATGGTTAGAGCCGATGTATCGTATCTTTTTGCCAACGACCATAGCATTACTCTTTCGGGGCATAGTTCAGACAGGGCTCCGGATTATTTCTATAACTACTTTTTCAGCAACTATCATGAGTGGGATAATCGAGGCGAATATAATAAGATACATACTCAAAACTTGAAATTGCAATACAAATGGAATAATTATATAGATTTGACTACATCGGTAGCCGTTGTAGATAATATGGTGTGGCTTGATACCAATAGCAGACCATATCAAACCGATGAAAGAGGTTGGCTGAGTCAGGCATGTTTGAATACCAATATAAAGATAGGGCCATTTCATTGGCGGACCTTTAACCTCTTGCAGTTTGCTTCGGACAACGATGTGTTTAGGGTGCCTACATTTGCCTGCAAGCATTCTTACTTTTTCGATTTTAAGATGTTTAAGAATGCGTTGTCGGTACAAACCGGTGTTGATTTGCGCTATAACACTGCATTTTATGCCGATGCTTACAATCCGTCGTTGGCGGCATTTTATAGACAAAACGATGTTGAGATAGGTAATTATATATGGAGTGACATATTTGCATCATTGCAGATAAAACATGCAACGATATTTTTGAAGCTATTACATATAAACGCATTGTGGGAATCCACTCCACAATATTTTTCGCTTCCACACTATCCCGGACAAGATTTTACTTTGCAATGGGGTTTTGTATGGAAGTTTTTTGACTAAAAATATAGACCCTACGAAGGGACTTGATGAATTAAAAAGAACATTTTAATTAATAATCGAAAAAATGTTAGAACAAAGGAATAAGGTAGCAATCAATTACAAAGATATTCAGTATACATACAGCGAAGTACTACAAATATCACAAATTTATGCCGATACATTTTTGGATAATTGTAAACCATCCAAGGTGTTGATATTTGCAGACAACTCGCCGGAATGGTGCTTTGCTTTATATGGTTCGCTTAGGTGTGAGGCATTGGTAGTACCTGTGGATGTGCAGTCGACAAGAAATGAAGTGCAATATATAATAGACGATTGTACTCCCGATATTATCTTTACAACCGATAATAAGCTGGATTTCTTTTCGAACATAGACTGTAAGGGTGCAAAAATAGTTACACCATCTTGTATAGCAATAGATAATTCAAGCAATGTTGCGGTATCCAATATCCCGGTAAGAGGACAAGATGCCACCATGTTTATCATCTACACTTCGGGAACAACAGGCAATCCGAAAGGCGTAATGCTGTCGTACAAAAATGTGATGTTCAACATTGACGCAGTAAGTAAATCGGTGCCTATTTTTAAGGAGGAGAGTAATGTAATGATACTATTGCCTTTGCACCATGTGTTTCCTTTAATCGGAAGTCTTGTGGCTCCATTGTCGGTGGGAAGCACAGTATATATAGCTGAAGGAATGAATGCCGAAGCGATACTTAAAACGCTTAATCAGGGACGAATATCTTTGATAATAGGTGTGCCGAGACTATACGATATGTTGGTGAAGGGTGTTATGAATAAGATAAATGCTTCGGTGGTTACACGTTTGCTTTATAAAGTGGTGAAGGCTATAGGTAGCGATTCTTTGTCGAAAATAGTATTCAAGAGTGTACATACCAAGTTTGGAGGTAATATCGAGTTTTTGGTATCGGGAGGCGCTGCTTTGTCGCACGAAACAGCCACCATACTTAAAACTCTCGGCTTTTATGTGTTGGAAGGATACGGAATGACAGAGGCAGCACCAATGATTACATTTACTCGTCCTGGAAAACGTAAGATAGGTTATACCGGCGACCCCTTGCCAATGGTGGAAGTAAGGATAGCTGAAAATGGTGAAATATGTCTTAAGGGCGACAATGTGATGCAGGGGTATTATCAACGTAAGGAAGAAACCGAACAGATACTTAAAGACGGATGGCTACACACAGGTGATATAGGAGTGTTGGACAAAAATGGGTTGAAGATAACCGGAAGAATAAAAGAAATAATAGTAACATCGAATGGCAAGAATATAAATCCCGAACTGCTGGAACAAGACTTTATAAAGCAAAGTCAATATGTGGAAGAGATAGGTATATTTTTGCATAAAGATGTTTTGCATGCTGCTATTCGTCCTAATATGAGTAATATACGTTTGCAATCGCTCGAAAATATGGATGTTCTTATAAAGGATGAAGTGAGCAAGTTTAATTTGCAAAACACCACATATAAAAGAATAAAGCAATATCATATAATATCCACTGAGTTTCCAAAAACTCGATTAGGTAAACTACAACGTTATAAGTTGCCATCTCTTATAGAAAAAACAGAGAGCAAAATATCCAATGAAAAGGAATTGGAAAATAAGAGCGAGATATACAAATTGCTTAAGGCTTTTGTGGAAGAAGAAACGGGATATACTGCTCACGAACACGACCACTTTGAAATAGACTTGTCGATGGACTCGTTGAATATAGTATCGCTATTGGCTTATATAGAAAATTCGTTTGATATCACTCTTACCGAAGAACAAATAGGTGAGTTAAATACATTGGATAAACTAAGTAAATATATCGAAAACGAAAACTATCAGTTACGCGAAGGCAAGATAAGCTGGAAGGAAATCCTTTCGACAAAAACAGATATTAAATTGCAAAGTCCGGGTATTATACACTGGTGTGTAAATAGTTTTTCGAAGATAGCGTTATCGTTGATATATCGTTTTCGATACAAGGGTAGTAAAAACATACCCGACGGACCTTGTATAATAGTGGCTAATCATCGCAGTGCATTAGACGGATTGTTGGTAACATATAAACTGCCGCACAAAATTAATAAGAACACATTCTTCTTTGCCAAAAAGAAGCATTGGAAAACAAAACTATCTGTGTTTTTGGCTCGCAAAAACAATATCATATTGATGGATATAAACAAGAATGTTCGCGAGTCGTTGCAAGAGATGAGTGCCGTGATTAGAAATGGCAAAAACGTGGTGATATTCCCTGAAGGAACAAGATCGAAGACCAACGACATGAACAAGTTTAAGGAAACATTTGCCATTTTAAGCAAGGAACTTAATGTGCCTATAGTGCCGGTGGCGATAACAGGTAGTGAACGTGCTGTGTACCATAATGTGAAAATACCTTTCCCTCGTTTTATGACACGAATAAACGTTGATGTGCTAAACCCGGTGTATCCATCGGAAGAGCAGACAGCCGAAAGCATATGTGATAAGGTGGCTGATAGTATAAGAAGACATTTAGGTAAACAACACAACTAAATTAAGCGGCTATGAATAGTACTCTAAAGAAAAGACTGATACTGATATTGGTATTGTTGATAGCGTCGGCTATATATGCTTTAACGATAGAGAAAGACAATAAGCATAATAAGGTTGCTGCCGAGACAATAGATAAGATAGAGTTGCCTGCATCGATTACCAGTCGTCAAGAGCAGGTAATAACACATACGGGATATACTGTCAGCCACAACTCACAATGGTGTATACCTAATTGGGTGGCCTACGAACTTACTGCCGAAGAGACGCTTGGCGAGGTGTCTCGAGGCGATGATTTCGTTCCCGATCCCGATGTGAGAGGTCGTTCGGCCAATACAAATGACTACAAGCATAGCGGATACGACCGTGGACACATGGCACCGGCTGCCGATATGAAATGGAGCGAGGCTGCCATGGACGAAAGTTTTTATATGAGCAATATATGTCCTCAAAATAAGAATTTGAACAAGGGAGATTGGAAAGAATTGGAAGAACTCGGTCGCGATTGGGCGATGCTATACAACAGCATATATATAGTGTGCGGACCTATAGTGGAATCGGATTACAAGACCATAGGCGAAAACGAAGTGGCTATACCAAAGGCTTTCTTCAAGGTATTTCTTCGTAAGACAAATGATAAGTGGTCGGCGATAGGATTTTATTTCGAGAATAAAGCCGGCAACAAAGATTTGAAGACCTATGTAAAAACAATTGATGAGATAGAGACTATTGCCGATATTGACTTTTTTCCACTATTGCCCGACGATGTAGAGGATGATATCGAATCTAAGTTGAATATAGGGGAATGGGAAATGTAGGATATGACGTTAACTCTATTTTTACGAATAATAACTAAACAAAAGGGCGGTAACCAATCGGTTGCCGCCCTTTTGTGATAGTAAGTAAAACAAATTATTTTCCAAATACTTCTTTTGCTTTGTCCATTTTGGCTTGTATGTCTACATCGAAAGGACAACGGCTTATGCAGGCTCCGCAGTCTGTGCATTCGCCGGCATGGTGGGGTAGGGCATCGTATTGTGCTTGCAGTTCGGGTGTGAGCCCTTCGGTAGTGGCTTTGTCGAGCAGTTCTGTAACTTTGGCAATGGGAATCCCCACGGCACATGGTGAACAGTGGTTGCAGTAGGTACAGTCGCCGGGTTCTTTGCTGTTTTCTTTCTTAGCCACAGTGTTGTAGTCTTTTTCGGCTTCGGTTGCATGCATCCAATGTAGATCGGCTTTTAGTTCGTTGAGGTTGTCGATGCCTAATATACAAGTGGCTATGCATGGTTTTGCCAAACAGTAGGCAATGCATTGTTCCGGAGTGTAGGCGATGCCCAGTGGCGAGGTCTTAGCGTCGAGGAGTCTGCCGCCACCGCCAAGGGCTTTCATTACTGTAATGGCGATATTGTGAGATGCACAATAGTCGTAAAGTTCCATGCGTACGGGGTCGATACCGGCTTGAAGGTTTTCCATAGCACCTTTTTGCCACGGTGTGGCACCACCTTGCAGACGGTCGAAGGCGATGTTTAGCGAAAACATTATCACTTCAATCCAACCGCTTTTAGCTGCCAATAATGCTACTTCGGCATTGTGGCTGCTAATACCTATATGTTTTATTTTTCCTTCTTTCTTTAGCTGGAACACATATTCGAGAAATGGCGAGTTTTCGAGTTCTTCCCATTCTTGTCGGTTGTCGGCTATGTGTATCATACCTACTTCTATGTGGTCAGTGCCTAGGCGAGAGAGTAGGTCTTCAAATCCTTGACGTGTTTCTTCAACGTCGCGGGTACGGCTGTGTTGGCCGTTTTTATACACGGTGCCTATATGTCCTTGTATTATCATTTCGTCGCGACGACCTTGTAAGGCGTAGCCGATATTGGAGCGGGTTTTCGGATTGGCATCGTATATGTCTATATAGTTCATGCCGCTGTCGAGGGCTACGGTCATCAGTTCTAACGATGCTGCACTGTCTATCTTTTCGAAGCCACCACATCCTATGCTTATCTCGCTAACCATAAGACCGGTATTTCCCAAAGGACGATACTTCATGTCTGTCTTTTTCTCGGGCTGCTGTTTGCAACTTACGGCTGCAAGGCAAAGTGCAACCATTAGTAGTGTGTGTATTTTTTTCATTATGTATAAGTGTTTGTTATTAATATATGCATTAGTAAACGCTTACTTAGCAGTTTTATTGCTCAATTGTGTATTCTTTCTTTCAGTTCAAATCGCTCTTAAAGAAAAGGCTATCGTTATCAAATAAATAACAGTATGCATCTAGTTCTGCACATGGACATACTGTATTTTCGAGTATCAATGTTCGATGTATCTTTTCCGATGTTTTTACAAATAGTCGCTCTAGTGTCAACTCATCTTTTATGTAGCATAAATTGTCGCCAATCTTGCTACATCCTATTATTGATTCAAGCATACTTTTCCATGTGCCTCCATAATAATCATAATTTATAGTTCCTATATACAAATTGTACAGATAAGGGACTGAGTCTTTACCGTATGTTCCGATAGTATCCACTGTTGGAAAATAAACGATGGAAACAGCATCGAAGTCGTTTCCGAATTGATTATTCACTATAGATAATAATGTATCGTGTATTTTCGTATCGACAAATTTATATAAAGGCAAACTGAAATCAATAGTTTCATATACAATCCAATCTTCAATAGTTTTAATTGTGGTATCCTTCATTTCTACCACTGTGTCGATTACGGTTGTTGTATTATCGTCAACATCAATTGCTACATTGTTTTCATTGTTGCTATTACACGCAGTTATAAACAGTATGCTTATCCCAACTACTATTATCGTCAATATCTTTTTCATTATGTATAAGTATTAGAGTTTTTTCAATGTATAGATTGCTATACACTTGCACTTTTTCTTATGGTAATCATATTCGAATACAAGCTTATCTGATGTGAGTTCTTTGATTCTAAATACATAAGGATTATCACCTTTTGCCCAAAAACGACCATTGGCTCCGTAGCCCCACAATGCATTGTTTTTGTCAATAAAATAGTTGCCAATTATTCCTTTTCCTATCTCATTTGGAATAGTGGTTTCAATCATGCTCTCATATACATCCATTTTAGTATATATGTAATTTGTAGAGTCTAATTTCCTTTTTATATTTAATCTGCATTGCTCTTCAGCATTAATTGTTACCCAATTACCTAATAGCATTGATGCGTCAATGTTAACTATATTCTTTTCACTATTACACGCAGTTGTAGTTATAATACCTATAGCCACTGTTATTATTATCAATATCTTTTTCATTGTGTGCTTGTTTGATATTATCATAAATAAACGCCGCCCGGTGGATAATATTGTCCGTGGACGGTGTTTTTATGTTTCAACAACCGTGGAGGCAAGCGTTTTGAGGCCTGCCTATGTTAGGGAGCTGTTATTTCACTTCTTCGTAGTCAACATCTGTTACGGTGTCTTCGGGTTTTTGACCTTGGTTGGCGCCATCTTGAGCAGCGTCAGGACCCGGTTGTGCACCGCCGGCAGCTTCTTGTTGTGCCTTGTACATATCTTCGCTTGCAGCGCTCCATGCGTTGTTTATTTTTTCCATGGCAGCATCGATTTGAGCTATGTTTTTAGCGGCGTGAGCATCTTTAAGTTCTTTCAAAGCACTTTCGATGTTAGCTTTTTTGTCGGCCGGTATCTTGTCGCCATATTCTTTAAGGTTCTTTTCGCTTTGGAAAATCATACCGTCGGCGTTGTTTATCTTTTCTATTTCTTCTTTAGCTTTCTTGTCGGCTTCGGCGTTTGCTTCGGCTTCGGCTTTCATGCGTTTGATTTCTTCATCGCTAAGTCCCGAAGAGGCTTCGATACGTATGTTTTGACTCTTGCCGGTGGCTTTGTCCATAGCTGATACGTTAAGGATACCATTGGCATCGATGTCGAAAGTTACTTCGATTTGAGGAATACCTCTTGGTGCTGGTGGAATACCGTCTAAGTGGAAGCGACCGATAGTTTTGTTTTGGTTAGCCATTGGGCGTTCGCCTTGCAATACGTGAATTTCTACGCTGGGTTGGTTATCAGTTGCAGTGCTGAATACTTGCGATTTCTTGGTAGGAATAGTGGTGTTGCTTTCGATAAGTTTTGTCATCACACCACCTAGAGTTTCGATACCAAGCGATAGAGGAGTAACGTCTAACAATAATACGTCCTTTACTTCACCGGTAAGTACACCACCTTGAATAGAAGCTCCTACAGCTACCACTTCGTCGGGGTTAACACCTTTTGAAGGAGCTTTTCCGAAGAAACTTTCTACTATTTTTTGGATAGCAGGTATACGAGTGCTACCACCTACAAGTATAACTTCGTCTATTTGTGAGTTGCTCAAACCTGCATCTTGCATAGCTTTGCGGCATGGTTCAAGAGTGGCTTGGATAAGGTCGTCGCATAGTTGTTCGAATTTAGCGCGAGTAAGAGTTTTTACCAAGTGTTGTGGTATGCCGTCGATAGGCATAATGTATGGTAAGTTGATTTCTGTTTGTTGACTGCTTGATAGTTCTATCTTAGCTTTTTCGGCAGCTTCTTTCAAGCGTTGAAGAGCCATAGGATCTTTGCGAAGGTCTACGTTCTTTTCTGCTTGGAATTCATCGGCAAGCCAGTTGATAATTTTTTGGTCGAAATCGTCGCCACCAAGGTGAGTGTTACCATTGGTTGATTTTACTTCAAACACACCGTCGCCAAGTTCAAGGATAGAGATATCGAAAGTACCGCCACCAAGGTCGAATACTGCAACATTCATATCTTTGTTCTTTTTGTCCAAACCGTAAGCAAGAGCGGCAGCGGTAGGTTCGTTGATGATACGACGAACTTTAAGACCTGCTATTTCGCCGGCTTCTTTGGTGGCTTGGCGTTGAGCATCGTTGAAGTATGCAGGCACTGTAATAACAGCTTCGCTTACTTCTTGTCCCAAAAAGTCTTCGGCAGTCTTTTTCATTTTTTGCAATACTACAGCCGATATTTCTTGTGGAGTATACAAGCGACCTTGTATGTCAACACGAGGAGTATTGTTGTCGCCTCTAACTACTTTGTAAGGCACTGTGTTAACTTCGTTTGCTATTTGGTCGTAAGTTTCGCCCATAAAGCGTTTTATCGAATAGATAGTATTGTGAGGATTGGTGATGGCTTGACGTTTTGCGGGGTCGCCTACTTTACGTTCTCCATTTTCCAAAAAACCTACTATTGAAGGTGTGGTGCGGTGTCCTTCGCTATTAGCGATAACAACGGGTTCGTTACCTTCCATTACTGCTACACAACTGTTGGTAGTTCCTAAGTCAATTCCAATTATTTTTCCCATTTTATTTATATTTTATTTTTTATTATTCTTGTTTGTTGTCTTTCTTATTTCTTTTCACTTACTAATACATCAAATACCGTGCCAAACTATCAAAAAAAAGTTTTTTTACACCTTTTGTCATGTTTTACAACAAAAAAAGTTTTTTTTTGTTTCGTTTGTGACAATTTGTCAGTGTATGAGGTGTCATTGTCGTGTTGCGGGCATTTGTCTATATATAATATGGTATACTATATTATATTATTGTATGTTTTTTTCTGTGGAAACGGGAGAGAATGTGTTATATATTTTTTCATGGTATAAAATATTTCTTTTTTTTGCTGAAATAGGGTGGGGGATATTTTAGTTTTGGATAAGAAAAACTAATGTTAATGCATTACGAAATTTACCATATATTAACTAATATATGTTTAACTTGGAGAATTGTGTATTTATTCGAACGAATGAAATTTTGAGAAAATAACGCATTCTCGCAGAGTTATTGTAGTAATTAGTTGATTATTAAATATAGTGTGTTTTCTTAATAAGTGTTAGATGGATTGCTTTCTTGTGGTGCTTACCTGTCGATTTTTTGATGATATACCGTTTTTGGCACGACAGTATATCGGTTTTTGTGCCGCACCCGGGTGTGGTGATAATCTCTCGTGGGTAATATTTCTCTTTCTCGTGATGGAAATTTGTCATTATCGGGAGGAAAAATCATCATTGTCGGGACTGAAAATCGGACTGTATTTAACAGTTGTAGATTTTCTTTAACATTTGAGTCTGGTCTGAATTGTCTCGAAAAATGTATTTTGAGCATACATAAATATGGTGGTGCAATGGGTTTGCAAATGTTGTGTATTGTTTCTGATAAAAATCTTGTTTGGCAGTATCAAAAAAAAAGTGTATCTTTGCAAAAATATAGTAAGGAGGAGTATTGTACTTTTCCTATTGTTAAACACATATATAGCAAATAAAATAAAGTAGCATGAGACGAAATATAGTGGCAGGCAACTGGAAAATGAACAAACGTTTCGAAGAAGCGAACGAATTGGTTAACGATTTGATGGACAAATTGGAAGTAATGGACGACATTAAAGCCAAAGTTATTTTGTGTCCTCCGTTTCCATATTTGGAATTTTGCACCGATATGTCGCAAGAATCTTACTTTGCCGTAGGCGGACAAGATGTAAGCGAACACGAGTCGGGTGCTTATACCGGCGAGGTATCGGCATCGATGTTGGAGTCTTTTGGTGTGGACTATTGCATAGTGGGCCACTCCGAACGCCGAGCATATCATGGCGAAACCAATCAAGTGGTAGCTAATAAGGTAAAACAGTTGTTGGCAAACAAGATAAGTCCCATAGTGTGTTGTGGCGAATTATTGCCCGAACGCGAGGCTGACAAACAATTCGAAGTGGTAAAAACACAGATAACAGAGGCATTGTTTGATTTGTCGGCCGAAGAGTTTGGCAGAATAATAATAGCCTACGAACCGGTATGGGCCATAGGTACAGGCAAAACAGCCACACCCGAACAAGCTCAAGAAATGCACGCTTTTATACGCTCGCTTATAGTGGAGAAATATGGCACAGAAGTAGCCGAAAATACATCGATATTGTACGGAGGCAGTTGCAATGCCAAGAATGCCAAAGAACTATTCGCCAATCCCGATGTAGATGGTGGTTTGATAGGTGGCGCTTCGCTAAAAGCTGACGACTTTGCTACAATAATAACTTCATTTTAATCAGTAAATAAATATAAAGTATAAATAAAAATAATATCTATCAATATGGAAAAGAGAGATTTGTTAAAAGAAGAAATTCAACATTTCGACATAAAGAAAGTTGACGCAACCGAAATAATCAATTCGATGAGAGGTATGTCGTTTACCTCGCGCGATACTGCTACAGCAGCCGACATTTACGACAGAATGGTAAACGATAAAGATTGTTCTATCATACTTACATTGGCCGGAAGTACATCTGCTGCAGGTTGTATGCAAGTGTATGTTGATATGGTGAAAAACAATATGGTAGATTGTATAGTATCTACAGGTGCTTCTATCGTGGATATGGACTTTTTTGAAGCTTTGGGTTTCAAACACTACAAAGGTACTCCTTTTATCGACGATAAATTTTTGAGAGCTAACTATGTAGACAGAATATACGATACATTTATCGACGAAGAAGAACTACAATTCTGTGACCGTTCGATAAAAGAAATCGCTAACAGCTTGGAACCACGCCCATACTCTTCTCGCGAGTTTATCTACGAAATGGGTAAATGGTTAGCCAATGGCAATGCTAAGAAAAAAGACTCTTTGGTACAAGCTTGCTACGAACACAATGTGCCTATTTTCTGTCCTGCTTTCACCGACTCGAGTGCCGGTTTCGGTTTGGTAATGCACCAAGTAGAAAATCCTGATAAACACATGTCTATCGACTCTATCCGCGATTTCTACGAACTTACACAAATCAAGATAGCTGCTCCTGCTACAGGTTTGTTTATGGTAGGTGGTGGTACTCCTAAAAACTTTGCTCAAGATACAGTAGTATGTGCCGAAGTATTGGGACACGAAGATATAGAAATGCACAAATATGCTATCCAAATCACTGTAGCCGACGTTCGTGACGGAGCTTGCTCGAGCTCTACTTTGAAAGAAGCATCGTCGTGGGGTAAGGTTGATACCGTTTTCGAACAAATGGTATACGCCGAAGCTACTACTGTAGTGCCTTTGATAGCTAGTTACATATACCACAAAAACGATTGGAAAAATCGTAAAAAATATGAATGGACAAAATTGTTTGCTAAATAATAGAGCAATATAATATTATACCAAATAGCGACATCGGGGATCGAAAAAAAAACTCGTGTGTCGCTATTGTTTGTGAAAAAATAAAAAGCAAAAAGACAACGAGATGACTAACGCAGAAATACAAGACATAAAATCTCTTATCAATAGAGAGGTGGTTTTGGCAATGGGTTGTACCGAACCGGTTGCAGTGGCATTGGCGGTAACAAAATCGAGGGAAACATTGGGCGTTGTCCCCGATAAGGTAGAGGTCAATTTGAGCAAAAATATCTTCAAAAATGCTATGGGTGTGGGTATACCAGGCACGGGAATGATAGGTTTGCCGATAGCTATTGCGATGGGTATAGTGGCTGGCGATTCGTCTCGTAAACTCGAAGTGTTGGATATACCATCTGCCGAGGTGGAACGTGCCAAACAATGGCTCGATGCCAATAAAGAAAGAGTGGTAATAAAAATAAAAGACACTACCGAAAAACTATATGTGGAATGTGTGTGCCACAAGGGCGACAGCAGTGCATTGGTGGCCATAGCCGGACAACATACCAATTTTGTAAGGATAGAAAAAGACAGCCAGGTGCTACTCGACAATCCGGTGCAAGCCACACAGGCTACAGCTCAGGTGGATGTGCATCTAACTATGCAAAAGGTATATGAGTTTGCTACACAAACACCTATCGAGGAATTGCTTTTTATAAAAGAAACAGTACGCTACAACACGGCGGCTGCCGAAGAAGGTGCTAAAGGATATGGCCTATGTACCGGAAAAATACTTTTGGATGTGGCCGACGGCGATGTGGTGCATACTACCATAGCCAAAACAGTGGCTGCTTCGGATGCCCGTATGGATGGCTGCACAAAGCCGGTTTATAGCAATTCGGGAAGTGGCAACCAAGGTATTACATGTACATTGCCGATATACGAATATGGTATACAAAAAAACATTCCCGAAGAAACAATAGTTCGCGGCTTGATACTTAGCCACCTTACATCAATATATGTAAAACGAGGTATAGGTCGCCTATCGGCATTATGCGGTATAGTGAACGCTTCGATAGGAGTGGCGGCTGGTTTTACATATTTGCAGGGAGGTACATTCGAACAAATATCGTTTGCCATCAAAAACCTTATCAACACAATAGCCGGTATGGTATGCGACGGTGCCAAACCAAGTTGTGCTTTGAAGATAACCACAGGATTGTATTCGGCATTTGTATCGAGCGAGTTGGCTATAAATAATAAGGTGGTAGATGCCACCGACGGTATAGCCGAACCTAATGTAGACTACTCTATAGCCAACTTAGGTAAGTTAGGCCACGACGGAATGAATGATGCCGACGATATGATATTGGATATAATGACCAATAAAAGAATATAAGCAATAGGTAAACGAAGCATTGTTGATAAAAAAATATTGATAATTCAGTTTTTTTTCTTACTTTTGCCAATTCAAAATTAATAAGCAACAGAGATGGAGTTTGACAACAATAAAGGTAAAGAAATTTTATATTCTCAGGTAGTTAAGGCTGGAAAACGGACCTACTTTTTGGATGTGAAAGAAACAAAAAATGGCGAAAAACACATCACAATTACCGAAAGTAGAAAGATTTTCCAAAAAGAAGAGGGTAAATTTGTATTCGAGAAAAACAAAATGTATTTGTACAAAGAAGATTTTGCCAAATTTGTACAAGGACTTGAAAATGTGATTCGATATGTCGAAACAGGCGAGATGACCGAAGGTAATCAGACGGTAGACGAAGGCGATTTTTCGTTGGACATTGACAGTATATTCGACGATTCGGAATTAAAAAATATATAAACACTCATTTTTATAATCAATAAACAGAACAGATATTATGGGAAAGATAATTTCGATAGCAAATCAGAAAGGCGGAGTAGGTAAAACAACTACGGCTATGAATCTTAGTGCTGCTTTGGCAGTTTTGGAACATAAAGTACTTCTGATAGATGCCGACCCTCAGGCCAATGCTACATCGGGACTAGGGATAGTAAGCGAAGAAGTGGAAAATAGTGCATACGAGTGTTTTGTTCAGCAATTGGATGCAAGAGAATGTATTGTGGAAACCACAACACCCAATCTTTATCTTTTACCCACACGTATCGACTTGGTAGGTGCCGAAATAGAATTGGTGGATGTGCCAAACCGCGAGATGTTTGTCAAGAAAGCTCTGGAATCGATAAAAGACGAATACGACTTTATTATAATAGATTGCTCGCCATCGTTGGGGCTTATAACAGTAAATGCTTTGACTGCTTCTGATTCGGTAATAATACCGGTACAAAGCGAATACTTCGCCCTCGAAGGATTGGGAAAACTTTTGAACACTATAAGAATAGTGCAAAGCCGATTGAATACCAATCTAAGCATAGAGGGTATACTTATAACAATGTATGATGCCCGTTTGCGATTGGCAAAACAGGTGGTGGAAGACGTAAGAACACACTTTAAATCGATGGTGTTTGATACTTTGATATATCGCAACACCAAGTTGAGCGAAGCACCAAGTCATGGCGAATCGATAATAATGTATGATGCTACATGTGTGGGCGCTACCAACTATTTAAACTTGGCTCAAGAAATTTTGGAACGAAACAAATAATAGAGAATAAGATATGGCGAAGAAACATAATGCAATGGGTAGGGGATTGGGAACAATATTGACAGATGCCAATATGATAAGTACAATGACTAATCATAAAGCAGCTGACGATGACAACTCTTCGTTGGTAACTGCCGGTATTGCCAATATAGCTTTGGATGAAATAGATACTAACCCATATCAACCTCGCAAAGAATTTGACCAAGATGCTTTAGCCGAGTTGGCACAAAGTATAGAACATCAAGGTGTGATTACACCTATTACTGTACGAAAAATGTCGAACGGCAGATATCAACTGATAGCCGGAGAGAGACGTTTTAGAGCAGCCAAACTTGTCAAACTTAGCGAAATACCGGCCTATATTCGTGTGGCTACCGATGCTCAGGTAATGGAAATGGCATTGGTGGAAAATATTCAACGCGAAAATCTTAATGCTTTGGAAATAGCTTTGTCGTACAATGCTCTTATAGAGGAATGCAACCTTACCCAAGAGCAGTTGAGCGAAAAGGTGGGTAAAAATCGTTCTACGGTAACTAATTACTTGCGATTGCTTAAACTGCCTGCCGAAGTGCAAGTGGCTTTGTCGGCAAACAAGATAAGTATGGCTCATGCACGTGCCATGATTAATGTGGAAGATCCCGATATTCAGTTGGCTATATTGCACGAGATAATTACAAAAGACTTGTCGGTACGCCAAGTGGAAGGTTTGGTGAAGACAATGTGTGCTCCCAAAAATGTGGTGGTGAAACAAAAGGGCGATTTGCCTCAGCTGCACCAAGACACAAAAGAGGTATTACATAAGTACATACAATCGCAGATAGATATAAAACGAAGCAGAAAAGGAAAAGGAACACTGACAATACACTTTAACAGTGATTCGGACTTCGAAAGAATAATATCTCTTATCAAACATAACGACTAGTGTGTAGTAATATATTACATATTATAAAGCAAAGAGTGGGAGATATATCTCTTACTCTTTTTGTTATCATTCTTTTGGTGTTGCCGTCAATAGGCAAGGCACAAAGCAAGATATCGGATACTGCCATTGCCACAAAAGAGGTGACAGACTCGGAGAAGCAGGCTGACGTGTCTACCCATAGTCCAAGTGCAGCATTGTGGAAGAGTGCCATAATACCGGGCTGGGGACAGATATATAATCGTCAGGCGTGGAAAGTGGGTATAATATATGGCGGTGCCGCAGTGGTAACATATCTCGGTATCGACAACTATCGCAATGCACAAAAGTTTAAAACAGAATATATCAATCGCAATGAGGGTAATACTGCTGATCTGTTGCCGGAATATATCAATTACCCCGACCAAAATATATATAATCTATACCAGGCATACGAGAAGAATTTCCAAGTCTCGATAATAGCAGGGGTGGCAATATATGCGTTGAATTTGATAGATGCCTATTGCTATGGTCATTTGTTCGATTTTCAGATAAACGATGATTTGTCGTTACGCCTTACTCCTATGGTGGAATCGTATAATGTAGGTATGGGATTTGCCTCGGGAATGAAACTACAACTCAACTTTTGATAATACCATAGTTGCTATATGAGAATATATCTGATAGGCTATATGTGCTGTGGCAAGAGTACGATAGGTAAGAAGATAGCTAAAAAAATAGGCTATAATTTTGTGGATATGGACGTGATGTTTGAGGAAAAATACAAGGTTGCAATATTCACGTTCTTCGAAAAGTATGGTCAGGAAGCTTTTAGAATATTAGAACAAAAACTGCTACACACCACTGCCACTATGGAAAATATGGTGATAGCCACGGGGGGGGGTACGCCTTGTTTTGGTGATAATATGGAGTGGATAAATGCTAATGGGCTGAGTATATATTTAAAAACCAACGAGGGATTTATAGTAGACCGCTTGAAAAATACTAAGAAACAACGTCCGCTTACAAAAAATATTTCGCCCGATGATTTGCCTTCTTATGTGGCTGAAAATATAAAGAAGCGTGAGCCATATTACACTCAAGCAAACATCACAATGGCAAACGACGAAATGGATTTGTCGGCAATAATAGCAAAAATAAAGGAAATACAATAAACAATAATATATACTTTTGTGTTATAGTTATGTGCTCTATAAGGAATAATCTTGTGGATGATGGTTGTTATGGGCATAAAACTTGTCAAAATTGTTGTGTGAATGAAAAAAAAATCATAACTTTGTAGCTCGGTTAGATATAACAATATACTGCTAACAAACACAAAATAAGAGATATGATAAAGGAGTCAGAATTGGTACTATCTTCAAAAGGTAGTTTATATCATATAGATTTGGTTGGAAACCAGATAGCAGACACCGTAGTTTTGGTGGGCGACCCCAAACGAGTCGATGCCTTTAAGCCCTTTTTTACTTCCATTGAACAAGAAACAGAAAACAGAGAAATACACTCCATCACAGGTGTGTATCGCAATACCCCTATTACCATACTATCCACCGGAATGGGTACCGATAATATAGATATAGTAGTAAACGAATTGGATGCTGCCGTAAACATGGATTTAGATAAACGAGTACCAAAGTCGGAGCATCGTAAACTAAACCTTGTGCGTATAGGTACGTCTGGTGCTTTGCATAGCGACATACCTGTTGGTAGCATAGTGGCATCGCAGTATGCGATAGGTTTGGATGGTTTACTTAACTATTACAAGCACGACGATAATGTATTTGAACACGGTATGGCAGAGGCTTTTTATGCCCATGCTAAGTTTGATAATTGTTTTGCCAAACCTTATGTAGTGTGTGGCGACGAAATATTATTGGATAAGTTGGCTGGCGATGCTTATAAAGGAATAACAGCTACCGCTCCCGGTTTTTATGCTCCACAAGGCAGACAAGTAAGACTCGAAACCCGCATAGAAGATATAAACACCATATTGTCGTCGTTTGAATATAACGGAAACAGAGTGTTGAACTTTGAGATGGAAACATCGGCTATATATGGATTGGGCAGACTGCTTGGACATGGCGCATTGACCATGTGTCTTATTATAGCCAACCGTCCTACGGGTACCTTCCTTAATAATTATAAACCCAATATGAACGAACTAATAGAGAAAACATTATACAATATCAGTTGTATGTAATATTTGTTGTGTATATTATTGGCTTGTTGATGAGATTGTATAGCCTATAGTATCGCTCTTAAAACTTTGTAGACATGCATGTAGAATTTTCTAACGTAAACAAAAACAAACCAACCAAATATTCTTTTATCACTAAAACCATAGTGATGACATTAGCAGTCCTAATAGCATCGTATATAATGGATGGAGTAAAGGTGGATAATGTGTTTGTGGCAATATTGGCCGCTGTGGTTATATCGTTGCTCAATAACTTTATACGTCCGATACTTATAGTACTAACATTACCATTCACTATACTGAGTATGGGACTTTTTTTGTTGGTGATAAATGCTCTTATCATTATTATGGCATCTAAGATAGTGCCCGATTTTTATGTAGATGGATTTGGCACTGCATTAATATTTAGTTTGATGATAACGTTGCTTAACTATCTGTTGGATATTCCTTCGAAGATGGTGAACAAAAAAAAGTATGACGAGAACAATACTTTTTCGCACAACGCTGATAATGGCAACGAACACTTTGACGACTATGAAGATGTAACCGACCAAGACGAAGATGGTTCGGAATCAAAGAATGATGAAAATAACAATTTGTTGAACAGATAAAATATATATTATGACAAAACAAAGATTATTATTTGTTGGACTGTTTTTATTGACAACATTGTTGGTGAAAGCAGAAAATATTAGATATTGCAGTGTTAAGCAATCTGATTATAGTAGAGTATCGTTAACTTTTAATGCAGGAAAACTTTCCGTTCACGACCTAAAAACACCGGAGGGAATGTTTTCGTTACTTGCGATAGACGGCTTTTATCCCTCATCGGATGTGGGAAACCCCAATTTGCCCGTATTGTCGCAAACTATCGAAATACCATTGTGTAAAGGTGTTTCGTATAGAGTTGTAAATAGCAAAACCGAGGTGTATACTGCAGCTCAATTGGGAATAAACTACACTGTTTATCCCGCTCAGCCTTCGTATTCTAAATCCGAAGAAGGTCCGTTTCCTTTGGTAAAGAATAGTGAAACATATTCACTAAACGAGTTTTATGGTGCCGATGTTATACGTATCGAAGAGGTAGGGGTAGCACGTAATATCAATCTTGCCAACGTATATTTTTCGCCTATAAAGTATAATCCTGTTACCAACGAAATATCGATAGTAAAGGAATTGGAAGTAGAAATAGTATTTGAAGATGCCGATGTGGCTGCTACTCGCAAGATGAAAAAACTACATTCGTCGCCTGCTTTCTCGGTAAAAGCTGATATCGCAAACGTATTGGAGAAAGACACATACACCACCGGCCCACTTAAATATCTTATAGTATCTCACTCGTCGTTCAAAGGTCAGTTTGATGAATTTGTGGCTTGGAAAAGGCGTAAAGGTTTTTTGGTGGATATAGCGTATACCGATGATGTAAATGTGGGTACTACCGCTTCGTCGATACAAGCGTATATCAAATCGCAATATACAAATGCCACACCGGAAAATCCGGCTCCTACTTATGTGTTGCTTGTAGGCGATGTGCAACAGATACCTCCTTTCGACAGCCGTATAAGTAGCTCATGGTTAAACGATCATATTACCGACTTGTATTATTTTACATGGACCGATGGTGATATTATTCCCGACTGCTACTATGGACGTTTTTCAGCTCAAACCGTAGCTCATCTTACTCCGCAAATCGAAAAGACTCTTATGTATGAAAAATATTTGATGGACGATCCTTCGTATTTGGATAAGGCATTGATAATAGCCGGTGTAGATGGTGGTCAACGTGGCGACCATGGTTATACACATGCCGATCCTGTAATCCATTACTTGGAAGACAACTATGTGAATGCTACTTATGGATATACTACAGTAACATCGTACTATAATCCCAACTCTGGAACATCGGCAGCCGAAACAGGTGTATATAATGCATTAAGCGGAGGTGTTGGTTTTGCTAATTATACTGCTCATTGTAATTATAGCAATTGGAGTACGCCTGAGTTTAACACATCAGATGTGGCTCGTATGCAGAATACCCAAAAGTTCGGTTTGATGATAGGTAACTGTTGTTTGTCTAACAAGTTTGATGTGTCGGCTTGTTTGGGCGAAGCATTGTTGCGTAAAGACAATTACTGTGGTGCTGTGGGATACATAGGTGGTTCTAACTCCACTTATTGGGATCAAGATTATTGGTGGGCAGTGGGTGTGCGTACCATAAACACCTCTACCTGTCCTACTCCTACATACGATGCCTCTAAACTTGGTGTTTACGATCGTCTTTTCCATACTCACAATGAAAGTTATTCTGATTGGTACACCAGCAATGGCGCTATAATAATGGCCGGAAATATGGCAGTGCAATCATCATCAACGTCTACTTCATACAAGACATATTACTGGGAAATATATCACCTTATGGGCGACCCTTCGGTAATGAGTTACCTTACTCAAGCTCAGGTTATGGAAGTAAATGTAAACACCACATTGTTCAACGATGCTCAAAGCCTATTGGTTCAAGCTGTACCTCATGCTTATGTGGCATTGACCGACAATAATGGCGGATTGGTTGCTGCTACATTTGCCGATGCCAATGGCGAAGCAACTCTATCGTTTGAACCACTCAATACTATAGGAACTTTCGAGTTGGCGGTATCGGCTCAAAACTACCAAATGTCATTCACCGAGATTAATGTTATAGCTCCAAATGGTCCTTTCGTACTTGTAGAAAATGCTTGGACTGCTAATGGTAATAACGTAAATGTGGGCGATGATGCAAGGATAACTTTTGAAATATCGAATGTCGGTGTTGAAAGTGCCGAAAATGTATGGGTAGAAATAAATTCAGCTGATAACCAAAAAATAGTGTTATACGATACTATGTTGAATATAGGAAATATGCAGGTAGGTGCAAAAGATACACTATATGCATCTGCTCATATATTTTCTAATGTGCCTAATGGCGACAGATTGACTGTGAATGTAACTATTCATTTTGACGACAACAAAACTACTTTGTATAACTATCGTCTTACTGCTACTGGATATGAGATCTATAAAGTGGATGAAGATATCGACAATATTACAACCACTCAACGTTCGTATATATTGCCCGGCGACACAGTATTGCTATCTGTTAAATACAAAAACACCGGTGCCATTCCGTTCAGAAATCTTCAAAACAGTGTATATTCGGCAAATCCTCTTGTTGCTATAAGCAATCCTCGCCCCAATATTACATTGTTACCTACCGATGGACAGATAGAGGTGGAATATACCATAGCATTGAGTCAGGCATTGCAACAAAGTGTAGTAATACCAATATACAATACAATGACAAACGGTATGTATACCTATCGCGATACTATTATGATATCGTTGAAAGGATTGGTGGAAGATTTTGAAACGGGCGATTTTGCTAAATATCCATGGAATAATACCGATGCTAATCCTTGGGAAATAGCTGTAGACGACAAAAAAGAAGGACAGTATTCTATGAAGTCTAAAACCAATTTGGACCATAGTTCAACATCTAAAATATCCATAACATGGACTTCGAGCGTTGATGATTCGATATCGTATTTCCGCAAAGTATCTAGCGAAGGCAACTACGATAAATTCTATTTCAAGATAGATGATGTAGAAATGGAAAATGTATCGGGCGAAAAAGGATGGGAGAGAGCAGCATTTTATGTGTCGGCAGGTACACATACCTTTACATTCGAATACACTAAAGACTATTCTATAAGCAATGGAAGCAACTGTGTATGGATTGACTATTTGGAACTTCCATTAAACTCGAGTGATACATATACTTACGTTGTTGATACCATCTGTCAAGGTTCTGTATTCGAGAACGGCAACTTAAATGTAAATACTGCAGAATTGCAACCCGGTACTTATTATTATGCCGATAGCACTTCTACCAACACTACTACATATTTAATGCTTACAGTGGTGTCTGCTCCAAGTGTGCAAATAACAGGCAATACCGAAATACAATCGGGTCAAAGTACAAAACTTACAGCTATGGGTGCTTCGCAATATTTGTGGAATAATGGCGAAACAGTGTCTGTAATGAATGTGATGCCTACCGCTACCACTAGATATACCGTTGTGGGTTATGCCAAAGGATGTCCAAGCGATACTGCTTCTGTTGTCGTTAAGGTAGATGGTATAGGTATAGTACAAAGCCAAAATACTGCCAATATAAGCATATATCCTAACCCCGCCGATAAATATGTAATGGTAGAAGGGGATGTGGAAATGAAGAATATAACTGTGTTCAATATGGCCGGTCAGATGGTGGATATGATAGATGTGGCCGGTAGCAAATGGCACAAATGTAATGTAGAAAAATACGAGAGCGGCTCGTACGTAATGCTGATAAATTTAATCAACGGACAAACCAAACGTATGCATCTTCTTGTAGTGGAATAATGTTGTGTAGGTAATCTTATATTAATCCCTTGCATAGCTTTGGCTTTGCAAGGGATTTTTTATACTTCATTTCGATATGAGTGGGGGTGAATCCCTTATACAAGGGGATAGACTTGAGATTTAAAAGCCAATAAAAAAAACTTTCGTTAAAATCTATTTCTGCTTATAAAGGTCATTTTGTCTTAAATTGTGTAATTTCTCTGCCCTATATATTTGAAAAACTGACAATATGACACATATTTTAAACTTAATATGCTTTGGTATTGTTTTTGATGGGTAGTTATAATGTAAATCATAACAAAAGATATATAAACTATGAACTTGAACAATTTTACAATAAAGTCGCAAGAGGCTATACAGAAAGCACAAGATATAGCAGTATCCTATCAAAATCAGGCTATAGAGAATGTGCATATTCTAAAAGGAGTGTTTAATGTAGACGAAAACGTGGTTCCGTTTCTACTCAAAAAGATGGGTGTAAACGTGTCTATGCTTATGCAAACGGTAGACAAAGTGTTGCTGTCGTTGCCCAAAGTGGTGGGAGGCAATCAGTATCTTAGTTCCGAAGCCAATCAGATGTTGGTAAAGTCCACACAGATAGCTACCGATATGGGCGATGAGTTTGTGTCTATAGAGCATTTGCTGTTGGCTATGCTTAAGGCCAAGGACACTGTGGCCACGCTGTTTAAGGATGCCGGAGTAACCGAAAAGGCTTTGCAGGCTGCTATTGCCGACCTTAGAAAGGGCTCGAAGGTAACGTCGCAGTCGGCGGAGGATACCTATAATGCTTTGAGCAAATATGCCAAAAACCTGAACCAATTGGCACAGAGTGGTAAGCTGGACCCCGTGATAGGTCGCGACGAAGAGATACGCCGTGTGCTGCAAATACTTTCGCGACGCACCAAGAACAACCCCATACTGATAGGCGAACCCGGTGTGGGCAAGACTGCCATTGCCGAAGGATTGGCACACAGAATAGTGAGTGGCGATGTGCCCGAAAACTTAAAAACCAAGACCATTTATTCGTTGGACATGGGTGCTCTGATAGCCGGTGCCAAATACAAAGGCGAGTTTGAAGAGCGATTGAAGAGTGTGATACGCGAGATAAACGAAGCCGATGGCGAGATAATTCTTTTTATCGACGAGATACATACCCTTGTGGGTGCCGGCGGTGGCGAAGGTGCTATGGATGCTGCCAATATACTTAAGCCTGCTTTGGCTCGTGGTGAGTTGAGAGCTGTTGGGGCTACTACGCTGAGCGAATATCAGAAGTATTTCGAAAAAGACAAGGCTTTGGAGCGTAGGTTTCAAAGTGTGTTGATCGACGAGCCCGATGTGGCCGACACCATATCCATACTTCGCGGATTGAAGGAACGCTACGAGGTGCACCACAAAGTGCATATCAAGGACGAGGCCATTATAGCAGCGGCAGAGTTGTCGCACCGCTATATCACCGACCGTTTTTTGCCGGACAAGGCTATTGACCTTATCGATGAAGCTGCGGCAAAGTTGCGGTTGGAGATTGATTCCGTGCCCGAAGAGCTTGATGAGATAGAACGTAGAATACGCCAATTGGAGATAGAACGCGAAGCCATAAAGCGTGAGAACGATGCCGAAAAGCTACATAACCTTGCCGAAGAGATTGCCAACCTAAGCGAAGAACGCAATAAGATGAAAGCCAAATGGCAGTCGGAGAAGAATATAGTGGAAAAGATTCAGGAAGAAGGTAAGAACATTGAAACCTACAAGTTCGAGGCTGAGCAAGCCGAAAGGGTAGGGGACTATGGCAAAGTGGCCGAGCTGAGATATGGCAAAATAAAGGAAGCCGAAAGAACCATAGAGCTACTAAAGCAAAGCCTGAAGGATATGCAAGCCGATAGTGCTATGATAACCGAAGAGGTGGATAGCGAGCAGATAGCCGAAGTAGTTTCCCGGTGGACCGGTATACCCGTAACCCGTATGCTGCAAAGCGAAAAGGAAAAGCTACTGAGCTTGGAAACGGAGATGCACAAACGGGTGGTGGGACAAAACGAAGCCATCGACGTTATAGCCAATGCCATACGCCGAAACCGCACAGGACTTAGCGACGGCAAACGCCCTATAGGCTCCTTCATATTCTTGGGAACCACCGGCGTGGGCAAGACCGAGCTAGCTCGTACTTTGGCCGAAACACTGTTTGATGATGAGAACATGATGGTGCGTATCGATATGTCCGAGTATCAGGAACGCCATTCGGTGTCGCGTCTTATAGGAGCGCCTCCGGGATATGTAGGCTACGACGAAAGCGGACAACTTACCGAGGCTGTGCGTCGCAAACCATACTCTATTGTACTCTTCGACGAGATAGAGAAGGCTCACCCCGATGTGTTCAACATACTGCTCCAAGTGCTGGAAGATGGTAGGCTTACGGATAACAAGGGACGTATTGCCGACTTTAAGAACACCATCATAATAATGACTTCCAACATGGGTTCCAACATCATTCAGGAACGGATGATGAATGTAGACCCTATAGATGCCGACCGCGTTTACAACAACACCAAGGACGAGGTGATGGAGCTGCTACGCCGAACAATACGTCCGGAATTCTTGAACCGTATAGACGAGATTATTATGTTTACTCCTCTGTCGAGAAACGAGATAAAAGATGTGCTACGTATACAGATGCGTGCGGTGGAAGATATGCTGGCCAAGAACGATATACATCTAACCATTACCAACGAGGCGTTGGAATACCTTGCCGAGATAGGCTACGACCCTGCTATGGGTGCTCGCCCCGTAAAGCGTGTTATCCAACGTAGGATACTAAACGAGCTGTCCAAGGAAATACTTGCCGACAAGATTCGCCCAAGCGACAATATTGTGGTGGATGTGTTTGATGGCAACTTCGTCTTTTACAATTCCGACTACAAGAAGTAGCCCTTGCCACTATATCTATCAACGAAAGCAGAGACGCAACAAAATGCGTCCCTGCTTTTTTGTTTGAACAATAAGGCGTTGTTTCACTTCTTTCCGCTGCCCTGTTTACATTCCCTCATTCCTTCTGCCGATAAATGCCCAATCTTATATCTGCTTGCTTTTCAGTGAATATGAACTTTGTTCGGGAATGATGCACAACTTTGTTCGAAAGTGATAGTCTAAAGAGTTCGAATACGATAGTCGACAAACTTCGATTGTGCAACTCTCCTTATGCCATAAGGAAGCCTTCCTTATGGCATAAGGACACCACCCTTATGGCATAAGGAGACCGCCCTTATGGCATAAGGAGACTATCGCTCTCGAACTTTGTCGACTATCACTCTCGAACTTTATCGACCATCACTCTCGAAGTTTATCGACTATCACTCTCGAACAATGTGTTTTTATGTTGCCTACATTGCTTTTTCCTGCAAAAGGATATTTTCAGCCTATTCCAGCCACAAGTTGCAAAAAGAGAGAGATACCGTTTGCAGCATCTCTCTCTTTTCCACTCCTTTCGCCGTCAGCCTATGCTTTGCCGGTACTGCGAAATTCTTTCTTCTAGGTTGGCGATATGTTGTGCCATCATTACGTCTTGAATTATAGTGCTGTCGTCCATTTCTTGGCTGTCTATCAGTGCCTGAATGTATTCGTGTTTGCTTTCTTTGGTTACTATGGAGGGTATTAGACCCAGCTGCCACTGTACAATATTCATAAGCAACCTCGATGTACGCCCATTGCCGTCTACCCACGGATGTATGGTTACCAGTCGGAAATGTGCTTCAAAACTAAGTCTGTAACATGCAGTCTTATCATTTCGGTCTATTGCCGAAATCTCGTTGTTGAGCCATAGGCAGAAGTCCTCAACGGCATTAGGTACCTTCTGAAAAGCCATGTAGCTCTTGCCACCTATGCCTGCACTTACATTGCACAGCCTTAGTTCTCCCTTCGACGAATCGAAGTTGCCACCCAATACCGAATACTCCGACCCTGTCCGTTGCATTACCTTGGACGATAGCCGGCATAGCAAATCGGCGGTGTAGGGTTGTGCTGTTTTTACCCATTCAAGGGCAAACATATAGGCGTTCTTTAGGTCGAGGTTCATCATTTGTTCTACAATGCTTTTGCCTTTGGCTGTGATACCCTCGTCGAAAAGTAGTTGGTTTTCCACTTCCGTGATGGTCGAACCCTCGATGGCTGTAGAGTGGGTAACAAGCGAATAGAGGTAGAACTTGTTGTAATCCACCTGTTGTTCAATGCCCGAAGCGGTGTATAGGTTTAGGGTGTCGTTCAGTTTCTTGTCTATGTCCTTCATAATGCCGTTATTTTATCCTATTAAATATACATCGAAACTTCGTCGATTGTTTTCAATCTGTAGAATGTTTTTTTGTCGGGCGAGATAAGAACTATTGTTGGGTATTTGTAGGTGTTGAATATTTTTCCGAAACCTTTAGAATGATATAGTATATGGTTGATGTTGAACCTACCTACTACGGGCAGAAGGGTTTCGGCGCTACCTGCAATGGGGTTTATCATCATAAGCTTTATGTTGTGTTTTTCCATGTATTCCAAACCTATCTTTTCGGTATTGTTAGAAAGACTGTTCATTTCTTCAAAACAAGGTCCACACCCCAAAATCCAAAAATATAACATAGTCCACCCGTTGTGGCTTCTAAGTGTGGTGGTGTTTCCGTCGGCCAGCGATACAATAGGATAGTCCAACACAGTGTCGTTCAGTTCCTCACTCTTTACATTATGGTAAGTCCAGCTGAGGGGCAAACTATCAGTATTGTTGTGTCGGCTATAATTTTTATACTTCTCTTGGTCAAAGTTGAATATGGAATCTATGATATTTCTGTTGTCTTCGAAAGTAATATTAAGCTCTATTTTCTTCTTTTGCCAAGCCTCGTTGCCTGGATAATCCATTGGGCGGGAATGGATGTATTGCAAACGTTTTTCTACATTGTTGTAATAGTAAGTTATGGTAATGTAGTTTGGTATGTCAAAACTCTCGGTGCTGTCGTTATAAATGTGTCTTTTCTTGTCGTATGATATGGCTGTATAAGGAACGTTGTTGATTGTGGTGTCGAACATATTATTGAATAAAATGTACATAAACTCAGTATCCGTGGCTTTTTTCTGCATTATAAGCTGAGAAAAGTTGTCGATATGTCTCATACAGTAGTTGTTATACCGCCAATGTGCACTATATCCAAAGTCTATCCCATCTTTGTCTTCGCCAAAGTTCAGGGAGCCATTACATCTACCCTTCATAAGTTCCAAACTTTCGTTGTTGATGAATTTGAAGTCCTTCTTTGAAAAGAGATAATATTGTTGAGAGAAATAATCATCCAAAAAAGCAATTTCATTCTTGTTCTTCATTACCTTTTTGGTAAAGGAGTTTGACGCATTATACAGGATGTCAGCATCTTCAATTATCCTATATTCGATGTTTCTGTAAGGTTGACTCAATATTGGCTTCAAAATGTTTTTCATGTAAAAAATCTGAGCCTTGTAATTGACTTGCGAATAAGTAGTCGTTGCGAACGCAATACTTAATAAAATTGTAAGTGCTTTTTTCATTGTTTGTTACGGTTTTTAATTTATTAATTTATCGTTGCAAAGGTACACATTTATTTGTAATTGACAAACGCTTTGTGCCGAAAATCTTTGCAATACAAGGCTATATTCCTATAAAAAGTGTATCTTTGCAGATGTGTTTAAACAGGATAAGATATGAAAAAACTGATTGTAATGCTCGTATTAGCAGTGCTTTGCAGTGGATATGCAATGGCACAAACCGAGGTGGAAGACGATGCAATATTTGTTGTTGCAGAAAATGCTCCCGAATTTCCGGGTGGCAGCGACTCGCTTTATGCCTACATTGCCCGAAACATTAAGTACCCCGAAACGGCAAAGAAAGAAAAAATAGAGGGACGTGTTTTTGTTACCTTTGTTATCGAGAAAGACGGCCAAGTGAGTAGTGCCAAAATTCTTCGCGATATAGGTGGCGGCTGTGGCGAGGAAGCTATCCGTGTGGTAAAGAGTATGCCAAAGTGGAAGCCCGGCACTCAACGTGGCAATCCGGTGCGCTTTCAATTCAACTTGCCGGTAAGTTTTATGTTGGGAAAGGATGCTAATTAATAATAATTAATACACAATACGATATGAAGAAGTTGATTTTATTTGTTGCGGTAGCAACGATGTACTGTTCGTGTGGCCAAGTAGCTACAGAGGACAACGAATCCCGTCATGCAAATGAAGAAATGGTTGAACTTACAGAAGATCCTGTAATAGATCCGACATTGCCCGAGAATGATACTGCGATTGTGGTAATTTCTGACGTTATGCCTGAATTTCCGGGAGGCGAAGATTCGCTGTTTGCTTTTCTTTCCCGAAATATCAAATATCCTGACGAGGCGAAGAAAGCCGATATACGGGGGAGAGTGTTTGTAACTTTCGTTGTAGAGAAAGATGGCCGGATAACAGGCGAAAGAATCCTTCGCGACATAGGCGGAGGCTGTGGCGAGGAAGTGTTACGTGTGATAAGGACTATGCCAAAGTGGAAACCCGGCACTCAAGATGGTAAACCGGTACGTGTACAATTCAATCTGCCGGTAGCGTTCGAATTGCAAGACGAAGACAAGGAATAGAAACTTATACAAAACTTTATGTAGGCAAAAAATGCATCACGATGTAGATAAAATTTCATCGTGATGCATTTTCACTTACATCGTGATGTAGTAAAATTTTCCTCGTGATGTAATTTTACACTATTACTTACTCTCAAAAAAAGTCGTATCTTTGCAAAGTTAAATGAATCAGTTATAAACGAAATATGAAAAAGATAATATCCATTATATTCTATGTAGTTATGATAGTACTGCGTAGATTGGCAGCTTGTTTTGGTATTACCTACAATGCTATAAATATTATAGTTTACTATATGCTTATTCCTCTTTCCTGGACAATAATGTTAGATATTTATATACAATATCCTTTGTTTACCTATACATTGGTTGTAGTTTGGATAGGTATTATGATAGGCATACGGGGAAAATTTATTACATGGAGCGATTGGGCCTATAATAAATCTGTCGATTTTCTAAACTATTTCAATCGATGGGGTGGAAACTATGTGCTCAATTCTGTAGTCATTTGTGTAGTAGTACCTATAGCTATATATGTCACACTTATGTTACTCTTAATTTAGTACCCTAATGTTTGCAAAAATAACCCACCACACTTTGGCATCAAAAGTATGGGAGTTTTGGGTTGAAAGTGCCGGAGTTTTGCATCGTAACTATGGCACTTTTGATGGCTAAACCACTAGGTTTTCAAAAACGAAGTTATGTGTTTGGTGAATTGCATATCCCGTTTACAATATTATACTTTAAGTAGCGTTATAATAATCAAACCAATTGTATAGAAAACTAGAGCTATAAGAAATGATGAAGAAGGTAAGAAACTCTTGTAATACACTCTGAATATTTAGAAATGACAAATAAACAAGCTATATAGTTATTTGAAGAACAGAAAGCTCGTATAGTTTGGGACGATGAGCACGAGAAATGGTGTTTCTTTATCGTTGATGTATGGTAATAATGGATAATTAATATGGATAAAGATAAAAACATATCTGAATTACAGTCTCCTTTCGAACAACTACGAGAGGTGGATGCTAATGGTAAGGAATGGTGGAACTCGCGTAAGTTGGCGCGAGTGATGGGTTATGGAAAGTACTGGAACTTCGAGCGTGTGATGGCGAAGGCACAGGCTTGGACATCGCAGAAGAGGTATCACCTTGGAGAGCACTTTGTGGAGTTTGCCGAGATGGCAGAACTTGGTAACGGTGCTGTGCGTGAAGTGACAAGTGTAAGACTATCTCGGGCTGCATGTATGGCTATTGCAATGAATGCCGACCGGAAGAAGGAGATGGTGAAGGTGGCACAGGAGTATTTCTCTTCCACTATGACGAGCGATGTTGCAGTTCGCAGTATGGAATCGACTATTCTTCTTTACAAGGGAGTGCGTGGGAAAACACAGGTGCAAGTTATCTTCGATACCGATACATTTTGGCTGTCTCAACAGCGAATGGCTGAATTGTTTGGTGTAACTGTACCTACTATCAACTACCACTTAAGCCAAATAGAGCAGAGTGGAGAAATACATTTATCCGATGCAATTAGAAAAATTCTAATACCTTCGGATAAATGGTCCGGTGAGGTCCTTATGTATAATCTTGATGTTGTAATAGCCGTTGGTTATCGCGTGAACAGTTATGAGGCAACACAGTTCCGCATTTGGTCAACTAGGATTCTGAAAGAATACCTTACAAAAGGCTTTGTGCTGGACGATGAACGACTTAAGGGTAAGAATGTATTTGGGGCAGATTACTTCGATGATTTGCTTGATCGCATTCGTGAGATTCGCCTGTCAGAGCGTCGTTACTATCAGAAAATTACTGATATTTATAGCGAATGTAGTGCAGATTACGACAAGGATAGCGAAACAACCAAGTTATTCTTCAAAACGGTGCAGAATATGATGCACTATGCCGTAACAAAACAGACTGCTGCGGAAATAATATATGACCGTGCCGATGCAGAGCGTCCTCACATGGGGCTTACTACTTGGAAGAATGCTCCGGATGGGCGAGTTGTAAAGTCAGATGTTACAATAGCAAAAAACTATCTGAGTGAAAAAGAGGTTGAATCTCTAAATCTTTTGAGTAATGCCTTCATAGATATGGCTGAACTACGAGCCAGAGATCATGTGCTTATGACAATGGCTGATTGGAAAGATGTACTCGGTAGATATATGGAATTGAACAATAAAGCTTTGCTTCCGGATGCAGGACGTGTCACACACGAGCAAGCAGAAGAAAAGGCTCTGATGGAGTATGAGAAATACAGAGTCATACAAGATAGAGAGATTATGAGCGACTTCGACCGACAACTGAAATCGCTATTTGATGGAAGTGAGTCAGGCATATGATTACTCGTTATGAAATAAAAAGTACAAGATGGCTACAAACCCTCCTGTTTCTATTTTGGATTTGTGAATGATAAAATATGACTAGAATAAGCTATATATGATGTGTTGATACTATAAATACCATTCACTTATTTTGATACTATGTGTTAATATAACCCAATAAAAAAGGCACTCGATTGAGTGCCTTTTCTTTTATGATAAAACGTTGAATTATTATTCTTCGTTTGCTTCTTGTTCTTCGTAAGCTTTCAATAGAGCTTGTTGAACATCTGTAGGTACTTGTTGATATTCTGCGTAAGTCATCGCGAAAGTACCACGACCACTTGTCAACGAGCTCAAAGCAGTAGAGTAGCGGTTCATTTCGGCCAAAGGAGCTTTAGCACGGATTATTTGGTATTTACCTTCGCTATCCATACCCATCACGATGGCTCTTCTACCTTGAAGGTCGGTCATTACACCACCCATAGCTTCGGCAGGAACGGTAACTACTACGTCGTAGATAGGTTCCAAAATCTTAGGACCGGCGTTTTTAAATCCGTCTTTGAAGGCGTTACGTCCGGCAAGTTTAAATGCCATTTCGTTAGAGTCTACCGGGTGCATTTTACCGTCGAAGATGTTAACAACGATGTCGCGAGCATAAGAACCTGTCAAAGGACCTTGTTCCAATTTTTCCATTATACCTTTAAGGATAGCAGGCATAAAGCGGGCATCGATAGAACCACCTACGATACAGTTGTTGAATATAAGTTTACCACCCCATGGAAGTTCGTGAGTTTCGGTACCACGGATAGGATATTTTGTTTGGTTTGGCATACCATCGTAGTAAGGTTCGATAAGCATGTGTACTTCACCAAATTGTCCCGAACCACCCGATTGTTTTTTGTGGCGGTACATGCTTTCGGCCGATTTAGTGATAGTTTCACGATAAGGAATCTTAGGATCGGTGAAGTTAACTTCAAGTTTATGAACGTTGGTGAAATACCATTTTATTGTGTTCAAGTGAAGTTCGCCTTGACATCCCAATATAGTTTGACGCAATTCGCGAGAGTTTTCCAAAGTCAAAGAGCGGTCGCTGTTTACCATTTCTATCAATACGGCACCTACCTTTTCGTCGTCCGACGAGTTGGCAGCTTTTACTGCTACTGTGTATATTGGTTTTGGGAATTCGATAGGAGTAACTTGTTGGTCAGAGTTTTTGGCCGATGCCAACGATTGGTTGGTCTTAACGTCTTTAAGTTTGATAGTGCAGAAAATATCACCGGCAACGGCTTTTTCTACTTTTTGACGGTTTTTACCGGCACATACCAATATTTGCGACAAACGTTCTTTACCTTGAGTGTTGGCATTGATAAGGTCCAAACTTTCTGTTACTTCGCCGTTCATAACTTTTAGGTAAGTAACTTCGCCAAGGTGTTGTTCGTTTGCAGTTTTGAAAGCAAACAACAAAGTAGGAGCGGCAGCATCGTATTTGATTTCGTCGCCGGTAGTTGTTTTGGGAGCGTTAGAAACTTGGTTAGGAGCAGGTACGTTGTCAACGATGAATTCCAATATACGGGCTACACCCATATCGTCTTTTGCATTAGAGCAAAGGATAGGATAAAGGTCAAGTTTGTCGATAGCCAAACGCAAAGCTTTCGAAAGGTCTTCGGCCGAAAGATCGCCTTCTTCGAAGTATTTTTCCATCAATTCGTCGTCGGCAGCAGCAGCTTCTTCAACCAATGCGCTACGCATTTCAGCAGCTTTGTCGGCTTGATCGGCAGGAATTTCGCTTATTTCTACTTTACCACCTTTGAAGGTGTACATTTTGTTCGATACGATATCGATTATGCAGTTGAAACCTATACCTTGGTTAACAGGATATTGGATAACTGTACATTTGTTTCCAAAGTAGTCTTTTAGTTGAGCCACACATTCGTCAAAGTTGGCTTTTTCGGTATCAAGTTGGTTGATATCAAAAATAAGGGGAGTTTTTAAAGCGTTGGAATAGCGGTATGCCAATTCGGTTCCCACTTCGATGCCGGCTTGTGCATTTACTGTAACAACAGCAGCTTCCACTACGTTGAAAGCGCTAACTAATTCTCCTTGAAAATCGGCGAAGCCTGGAACGTCTAATATATTTATTTTCTTACCGCCAAATTCTGTGTATAACAGAGTTGTCGATACAGAGTTTTTTCTGTCTATTTCTATGTCGCGATAATCCGATACTGTATTTTTATCGTCAACAGTACCTCTACGATTGATAACACCGCCGTTGAAAAGCATAGCTTCTGCCAAGGTGGTTTTTCCCGATTTTGCTCCTCCTACAAGGGCAATATTACGGATGTCGGATGTTTGATATACTTTCATATCTCGTTATTATGTTTTATGTTTTTATTATATTATTTACTTCAAATTGTCATCTCTGTGTCGGGGACGTATACATTATATATATAGCTTACCAAATGTGTTTCGCCGTTTTTGCAAACATTGCTGTTGTAATCAAGTGTTGTTATAACTATTGATAAACAGTTTGTTATAAAGTCATTCGCCCTCTTTTGGAGTTTTCTTTGAAACCACAAATGTACGTATTTTTTTTGAAATACACAAATTGGAATATTCAACTTATCAAGAAATATTTGTTAGAAACATCACATATAGTTGTTTTTTTGTGCCGAGATGTTTTAAACAATATCTTTGTTCAGTATCTGTTTTCTCCGCTATAATAGCCTTTAATCCCCGTGGAAAAAATCAATAACGGTCTACAAAACTTCTTTTTCTCCACTCTAAAACTTTATCCCAAACTTTGGGACGAATATTTCAAACTTTGGGATAAATATTTCAAAGTTTGGGACGAATATACCAAAGCTTGGGATATAGAATTGCAGTAGGGTAAAATAATTTTTTATGCCTGGGTTGGAAACTTTTATAGGGAGGGTGTGATAAATTTATTGGTAGGGAATGATTTATTTTTATTGATGGTATGCTTGGATAAGTGATATATTTTTAGTTACTTTGCAATGGATTGCGATTATCAAACACATGCGTATTTATCTAGTATACAGTGTAAGAAATGTAATTTATTCAATTTATCCTATTTATAAACGGCCAAGTTAAAATAGATTATGAGCATAGATAATAAGAAACCTCTTTACAGAAAAGTGAACAAAATAACACACAATGGCTTTCGGTTCTATTGCCAAGAATCAGACCGCTATAGGTTTGAGAAGCACGAGAAAAAATATGCAAATAAAAACCGCATAGCGATAAAGCGAAAACAACATAGGCATGAATATGACTATGCACCATTGTATAAGTTTCTTTTATCGTGCGTTGGACGAGAGTGGGATAAGGTATTCGAAGAATGTCAATCCAGGCTTGACAAGGTAGATCCCATTATGGATATGGTTACTAATGTAAATAAAAGAGGTCTTGTGGTTGAATATCCCGAGTTTTCAAATGGCTATCCCTGTTATTTCCACGATTGGCGTGCTTGCGACGATAGTCTCACCTATTGGTCACGCCTTTATGTAGATAACGACGGAATACTTCGTTATGTAAACGAATCATTCACTTTTACAGATATTGAACATATAGACTTATATGGTATGTATACCGGCAGTTGGAACGGCAAACCCATTTATCCAAACAAAGATTTATAACACAACGTAACAATAATAATATGAAAAGAATAGTTTTTTACATACTGATGCTTATGGCATTTTCGAATATAACTGCACAAAACTTTAGGTTTAAACCTCTGCATGGTGGAATGAGTACCCTTTCAGTATACACAAGATTGCCGAAAATCGATGCGAATGACCGTTTCTTGTTTTCGATGCTTTTGGCAAGTGGATGGACGGGAGAACCGGAATGGATATACGCAACTGATTCTACCGAACTGCTTTACAGAGCAGATTATAAGTACTTATATGACACAAATACTCATCGCCTAAAGATAGAACAAGCCGATATGGATTCGCTTCGCACATTGGTTCGCCTTGCAATACTTACCACATCTTATTTCGATGCTAAAGATTATTGTACATCAAGTGATGATACCATTTATCTTTGTGAGTGTTTAGATTGTCCAAGTTTAGTGTTAATGTACAACTACCGTTGGGCTATGGCAGAAGGGGCTTGTAATGATGGTGTAGGATATAGATGCGATGGGCCTATACGCCCATTTTTTTGCGTATTCGAAAAGGTTAAAGAAGCTATACGAAAGGGAGACATAAATCTTTTTAAGTCGGAGTTGCCACGTATTTACAAATTGGCGACTATATTTCGAAGCTATTTCCCTAAGAGAGACATCAAATTGTGGTGGTAAATATATGCCCTTTCTCTTGTATATAAAATAAATTTCGTACCTTTGCAAAATATTTCAGGGCTTAATTGGTCATAAAGTCGAATGTATTTTGGTTGGCAAATTATTAGCACTCAATCTAATGATGCTATCGGTGTATTGTGCGGCTTGATGATTCAATTTTGAGTAAATAATAATGTAATACCATTTAGACTTATGACATTTTCGGAATTAGGTGTTGGTGCAAAGGTATTGCAAGCCATCACCGAATTGGGCTTCGAACGCCCTATGCCTGTACAAGAAGTTGTACTACCTATATTGTTGAACGAAGAAACCGATTTGATAGCATTGGCTCAGACCGGTACCGGCAAAACGGCCGCTTTCGGCATTCCTACAATCCAAAACCTCGATTATACCAATCCTTATACCGAGGCTGTGATACTTAGCCCCACACGCGAACTATGTGTGCAGATAGCCAACGACCTTACCAACTATGCCAAATACATACCCTCGTGCACTGTGGTGCCTGTGTATGGTGGTGCAAGCATAGAGTTGCAGAAGAAGGCTTTAAAGAAGGGTGCCAAAATAATAGTGGCTACTCCCGGACGTATCAACGACCTTTTGCGTCGCAAGTATATCGACCTTTCGCATGTGCGTTGGGCTGTACTCGACGAGGCCGACGAGATGTTGGATATGGGCTTTAAGGATGACCTTGATTTTATTTTGGCTCAAACACCCGAAGACAAACACACTTTGCTTTTTTCGGCCACCATGCCCGACGAGGTGTCGCGTATAGCTTCTAACTATATGCACAACCCAAAAGAGGTTACCATAGGAGTGCGCAACTCGGGTTCGGCCAATGTGAGACACTGCTATTATCTTGTTCATGCCAAAGACCGCTACTTGGCTCTTAAACGTATTGCCGACTATTATCCAAGCATATATGCAATAATATTTTGTCGCACAAGGTCCGAAACACAAGAAGTGGCTACTGCTCTTATCCGCGACGGCTATAATGCCGATGCCTTGCACGGCGACCTTTCGCAAGCGCAACGCGATCATGTAATGGAGCGTTTCCGCTGTAGAAACTTGCAAATGTTGGTGGCTACCGATGTGGCAGCACGTGGTTTGGACGTATCGAATCTTACTCACGTTATCAACTACAATCTGCCCGACGAGATAGAGCAATATACCCATCGTAGCGGTCGTACAGGTCGTGCCGACAAAACAGGTATATCCATCGCTATAGTAAATCTTCGCGAACGCCACAAGATTAAGGCTATAGAAAAAATAATAAAGAAGAAGTTTGAGCAGGTGTCGGTGCCAACAGGTATGGACGTTTGCGAAAAACAATTCTATAATCTTATTGCCAAAGTGGAAAGGGTAGAGGTTAATTACGACGAGATAAGCAAGTTTGTTTCCGAAGTGGTTAAGCGCTTGGAATGGATGGACAAGAAGGAGTTGATAAGCCGCTTTGTATCGTTGGAGTTCAACCGCTTTTTGGAATACTATCGCAATTCGCCCGACTTGAATGTGGCCGAAAAAGAAGAAAAAGCCCAGATAGAGAAAAAGAAAAGCAAGGTGCAACACAACGATGTAGGTATGGCTCGCCTATTCTTTAACCTCGGATACGAAGATAAGATATTGCCTCAACGTCTTATAGGACTGATAAACGACACATGCAACAATAAGGATATCAAGATAGGAAAGATTGATATTATGGAGCGTTTCTCGTATGTGGACGTTGATGGTTTTTATGCCAACGATATTATAGAAGCATTTCATGGCGAAACCTATCGTAGAAAACCACTTATAGTGGAGGCCGCCAATGCCAAGAAAGCCGGCAATGATAAGAAGGGACGCAGTCGCGCTAAAGATACTGATAAGAAAAGTATGGCAAAAGAAACTCGCCGTCGCCGCGACGAAAAACCATCCAAGCGTGCCAAAGACAATGATTTTGTAGACAAGAAAAGCAAGAAGAAACGTAGAAGATAAAAAACAATGGCGATGTATCGAAAGGTATGTCGCCACTATTTTATATGTCTTAAACCAAATGGTGTTGCTGTTTGTTTCATATTCAAAATTAAATTTATGAAACATATAATAATATCATCAATTATGGCAACAGCATTGCTCTTTAATAGTTGTAAAAGCACCGATGAACTCGATATGACCACTGTGAAACAGTTGGATGTGAATAAATATATGGGGCAGTGGTACGAGATAGCACGATATCAACATCATTTCGAGAAGGATTTGGAAGGGGTGCAAGCCCACTACACCTTGATGGACGACGGTATGATAAGGGTAAAGAATAGTGGTTACAAAGATAGTTTGGGCGGAAAGTATAAAGAGATAATAGGTAAAGCCCGCAAGAAAAGCGGCGAGTCGGCGGGTAATTTGGAGGTGAGTTTTTTCTGGATATTCTATAGCGACTATAAGATATTGGAACTCGATAGCGTGAATTACAGTTATGCATTGATAGGCTCCGATAGCGACAAATATTTGTGGATACTAAGCCGAACACCTAAAATGAAGCCCGACGATTTGGACTATCTTTTGAGCAGAATTGCCGATAGAGGATATGATATAGATGCATTATATTGGGTAAATCAGCCATAAAAACACATAAAAAATAAGTTGATATTGTTTTGTCAATCAGTTCTTTTATGTTTCTTTGATGTAATAAGTGATGATATAAATTTGAATATTTAAAAAAAAGTTTGTACCTTTGCAAGTTCAAAGAAAGAGAATTGAAAGATGAAAAAAATATTAATGGGAATAGGAATAATAGGCATAGCAGCAATGATAGGCTCGTGTACAAAACACGAATATTGCATGTGTAGCTATAGCAAAGTGCCGGGTGCAAGTCCCGTGGTGTATCAAGAATTTCATATCGAAGATAAGAGTTGTAGTACCTACATACCCGAAGATTGGCTCTTGGATCCTGTAACATACCTAAACCCCAGATGCGAAAAAATATCTGATTAAACAATCATCTATAAAACATACAAACATATCAACTTATGAAGAAGGTATTTTATATATTTGTAGCATCGTTGTTTGTAGCAAGTGCAGTATCGTCGTGTTCTAAAGAAAAAGAGTGCGTTTGCTACAATCCCGATAGCGTGGTAACACACGAAACAGCTGAAGAATGCCATTATTTGAACATAAACGAAATGTGGCACGATAGCACTTTGGTGGTTATTAAATATTGTTTGGAAGAATAATAACGATAGGTTTAAATTATTTATAATCAAATAACGATAGGTTACGCTAGTTGCAATTTTAGATAACCTATCGTGTTTGTTTTTGGTTTATATTTTCGTTTTTTAATTGCATCAAAACAACAAAAGTGATAAATTAGATATGCAAAAGGTTAAGTTGATACTGAAGATTCTTTTGGGCTTAGTGTTTATACTGTCCGGAGTATTGAAACTGATAGATGTTGATAAGTTTGAGTTATATGTATATAGTTTCAATTTTCTAAGTCTTTCGTTGTCGTATATAGCAGCACGGTTGCTTATTGCATTTGAGTTTTTATTAGGTGTGGCATTGGTAGTTAATATCTTCAATAAATATGTGATGCGTACCACTTTGGCTACCTTGATGGGTTTTACTCTCTTTTTATTATATCTTATCGTTATAGGACGCAACGATAATTGTCATTGCTTTGGCGAGTATGTGCAGTTTAATCCTATCGAAAGTATTGTAAAGAATATTGTTTTTACGGCTGTATTGTTGTTCTGTTGGAATGTGGAGCCGTTTAAAATAAGAATAAGATGGTATATTACAGCACTCGCGATGCTTGTTCCTTTTGCCGTTGTGTTTATAGTGTCGCCTCCCGACAATTTAATGAAATATCCCACACAGGCCAAGTATAGTGTTAATGAAGAATTGTTTGCACAGCATATAGCCACCAATGGTGCTTTGGATACCCTAAATATAAGCAAAGGTAAAAAGTTGGTAGCATTGTATAGCCCCAAATGTAAGTATTGCAAGATGTCGGCACGCAAGATAAACACCATACGTCAACGCGTTAATATTCCCGACGAAAATATAATAACGGTATTTGGTGGCGAAGTTAAAGACCTTACGCCTTTTTATGCCGATACCGAAACACCGCCGTTGCAGCCAATGTTTATGGACGGCGATTTGTTTTTGCCGCTTACCTATGGGCGTTTTCCGGCAGTGTTGCTTCTGCAAGACGGCTCCATTGCAAAGGCATTTCAATACCGTAGCATAAGCGAATCAGAGATAGAGCAATTCTTTTTGGAATAGGGTAGCGACATAAACTCATTATAATAAAAAAAAGAAGTAGACATCATCTGTACGTTGGTATCTACTTCTTTCATTATTGAATTACTATAGTCAACTATTGTTCGTATCCGAAGTGTTTTAGCGCTTTGTCGCTGTTTCGCCAATCTTTAAGCACTTTTACTTGCATGTTTAAGAAACACTTTCGGCCGGTAAACTCTTCTATGTCTTTTCGTGCTTCGGTGCCTATCTTTTTCAGCGACTTGCCTTGATGTCCTATAATTATACCTTTTTGGCTTTCGCGTTCTACGTATATTATAACCGAAATTCTGTCTATGTCTTCGCACTCTTGATACGACTCAACAACAACTTCGGTGCTATAGGGTATTTCTTTTTGATAGTAAAGCAATATCTTTTCGCGTAGTATCTCGCTTACAAAGAATCTCATACTTTTGTCGGTAAGTTCATCTTTAGGGAAGTAAGGAGGATTGTCGGGCAAAAGCTCCAATATCTTTTCGAATATGGCATCAACATTGAAACGTTCGGTGGCCGATGCCGGTATTATATACGCATTGGGTATTTGGTTTTGCCAATAGGCAATTTTGTCGGCAACCATATTTTGATTACTTAGGTCTATTTTATTTATCACTAAGATAATCGGTATATTCGACAATATTATCTTTTGCAATACTTCTTGGCGTTTGAATGTCTCGCCCACTTCGGTAACCAACAGAAAAAGGTCGGCATCTTTGATGGCCGAGTCTACGAAAGTCATCATGCTTTCGTGTAGTTTGTAGTGCGGATTTACTATGCCCGGGGTGTCGGAGTAAACTATCTGAAAGTCTTCGCCGTTAACTATACCCATTATGCGGTGGCGTGTGGTTTGGCTTTTAGATGTTATTATAGACAACTTTTCGCCTACAAGGGCGTTCATCAATGTGCTTTTTCCTACATTTGGGTTTCCTATTATGTTTACAAACCCTGCTTTATGACGTTTGTTTTCTTCCATTAGTGATAAAACTTTGTATGAGATAATTCGTTGCAAAGGTACAAATTTTTTTCAATATAGATTGTTCATTTGAATAAAAAAGTGTACCTTTGCACACGTAAAACTATATAGATACAGATTATAACATCGTAAATGGTTGTAACTTATGAAAATATTTAGCGAGATAGGATCGTACTTAATATTGTTGAAAAATGTGTTTCATCTGCCCGAAAATCCTCGTTTATATCGCAAGAAAGTGCTTTTTGAATTAAGGGTTTTGAGCTTGGATTCGCTGCCTATTATTGCTGTTATAAGCATATTTGTGGGTGCCGCAATAGTAATACAATTGGCGGCTAATCTTAGCAATCCTATTTATCCGCGATGGATAACAGGTTTTTCTTCGCGCGAGGGTATAATGCTCGAATTTGCTCCCACTATGATAAATCTTGTATTGGCTGGCAAGATAGGTAGTCATATAGCCTCGGAGATAGGCACTATGCGTATTACCGAACAGATAGATGCCTTAGATGTAATGGGGGTAAACAGTGCTTCGTATCTTATATTGCCCAAGATAATAGCATGTGTGTTGTTTAGTCCGGTAGTTATCGTGGTAAGTATATTTTTGGCTCTTACCGGCGGTTGGTTGGCAGGTACCTTAACAGGGGTAATATCGTCGTATGACTTTATAGATGGCCTTCAACTCGACTATACCAATAAATCTTTGATCATTAGTTTGGTTAAGGGTTTGGTGTATAGTTTTATCATATCGTCGATACCGGCATATAGGGGATACACCGTCAAAGGTGGAGCGTTGGAGGTGGGCCGTTCGAGTACAAAGGCTGTGGTCGAAAGTTGTATTACTCTTATAGTTGCTAATCTTATAATAACTAATTTATTACTCTGATGATTGAGATAAAGAAATTATATAAGTCGTTTGGCGATAAAACGGTGTTGAACAACATTAATGCTGTGTTCGAAACCGGTAAAACCAATCTTACCATAGGTCGTAGTGGAAGTGGCAAAACGGTGTTAATGAAAACTATGGTGGGCTTGGAAACCATAAATAGCGGACAAATACTCTTTGATGGCAAAGATATGGTGTCGATGAGTAAGAAGGAACGCCATTTGCTTAGAGAAAGTATAGGTATGGTGTTTCAGAATGGAGCGTTGTTCGATTCGATGAATGTTGCCGACAATGTGCGTTTCCCGTTGCGTATGTTTACAAATATGACGGCCGGCGAGATGGATAAGAGAGTGGACTTTTGTTTGGATAGAGTCAATCTTGGCAATGTACACACCTTTACCACATCGGAGCTTAGTGGCGGTATGCGTAAGCGTGTGGCTATTGCACGGGCCATCGTTACCAATCCAAAATATTTATTTTGCGACGAGCCAAACTCTGGCCTCGACCCGCAAACCTCGATACTTATCGATAATCTTATAAAAGAGATTACCGAAGAATATAATATTACCACAGTAGTGAATACTCACGATATGAATTCGGTGATGGGTATCGGTGAACATATTATATTTATTCATCAAGGCAACCTATGGTGGGAAGGTACTAGAAACGAGATAACCAATACCACCAATCAGGAGCTTAATGACTTTATGTTTAACAACGAGCTTACAAAACTTTTGAAAGCTTCGGTATTAGAAAAAACAGTGAAATGAGTAAGACAAAAAACGAAATAGTAAAAGACTGGCTTCCACGATATACCGGTACGCCATTGGAAGAGTTTGGTGAATACATATTATTGACCAATTTCGGACATTACCTTAATCTCTTTTCCGAAAAGTTTGGTGTAGAGATAATGGGAAAAAACAAAGCAATGCCATCGGTAACCTATGGCAATATAACGCTGATAAACTTTGGTATGGGCAGCCCTAATGCCGCTACTATAATGGACTTGCTTACTGCCATTATGCCTAAAGCGGTACTCTTTTTGGGTAAATGTGGCGGCTTGAAAAATATTTCGGACCTTGGCGATTATGTGTTGCCCATAGCAGCCATAAGAGGAGAGGGGACTTCGAACGACTATTTTCCACCCGAAGTGCCGGCGTTGCCTGCTTTTACCCTCCAACAAGAATTGTCGGCTGTGATTAACGACTACAAAGAGGACTATTGGACTGGTACCGTTTATAGCACCAACCGAAGGGTATGGGAATACGACGAGGACTTCAAGGATTACTTGAAGAAAATACGTTGTTTGGCTATAGATATGGAGACTGCAACATTGTTTACCGTAGGTTTCGCCAATCGTATTCCTTGTGGTGCTTTGCTATTGGTAAGCGACCAACCGATGATTTCGACCGGTATAAAAACCGAAAAAAGCGACAATTTAGTTACTACAAAGTACGTGAACACTCACTTCGAGATTGGGCTTACAACCATGATGAAGTTGAGCAAAAGCAATACGCCCATCAAGCATTTGAGGTTTGATTGATATATGGGCAATTATTAATGAGGTGTAGATATGAAGAAGATATGGCTGGTTATACAACGCGAGTATCTTACTCGTGTTAGAAAAAAAACATTTTGGGTAGCCACATTGTTGGTGCCTATAATGTTGGTGGCATTGTATGTGGTGCCAATCTATTTGTCGATGAACTCGTTGGAAAGAACCAATATTATCGTTGTCGACGAAACATCGTTGTTTGGTAAATTTCGCACCGACGATGAGGTAAAGTATCATCATAAAACCGATATCGATGAGGCTAAATTCCTGCTTACCCAAAACGACGATTACTCAGCCATAGTTTATATACCCAAAACCGAAACACGTATTCCTTCCGATGCTTATTTGTATTATTATTCCAATTCGCCCAATGTTATTGTAAAGACCAATATCGAAACGCAGTTGCAACGGATACTTAAGAATAATATCTTACTCGAGGTGCACCAGATATCCAAAGAGGACTACGAGATGATAAACAATGCCACAATGCATCTTCATACCAAGGATTTGGAAACAGGTCGTGCTGATTTCTTGGAGATAAAGACTGCATTGGGATTGGTGTTGGCATTGCTTATATACTTTGTGATATTTATGTTTGGCTCGCAGGTAATGAGGGGCGTGATAGAGGAGAAGAACAACAGAATAATAGAAGTAATGGTGTCGTCGTTGCGTCCGTTTCAGCTTATGATGGGCAAGATAGTGGGCATAGCGGCTGTGGGGCTTACCCAGTTTGCACTATGGATTGTGCTTTCGGTGGGGGCCATAACAGTGGTTAATGTTACCAATGCCGATATGTTCGCTCAAATATCGCAAGCCCAAAATATAAAGAATATTGTTACCACCGACACTCAGGTAGCCAAAGAAGCATCGCAAACAGTGGTCGATCAATTACCCGAAATCATTCAAGGGTTATTGGCTATAGACTTTAAGGTTATACTAACCATATTCTTCTTCTTCTTTGTGTTGGGATATTTGTTATATGCTTCGTTGTTTGCCGCAGTGGGTGCCATTACCGAAAACGAGGCCGACTCGCAGCAGTTTATACTGCCGCTTACCATACCTTTGATAATAAGTATAGTGCTTTCGCCAATGATAATTAACTCGCCAAACGGCGTATTGGCGCAATGGCTTTCCATCATACCTTTTACCTCGCCGGTGGCCATGATGTTGCGTGTGCCTTTTGGTTTGCCTATATGGCAGGTATGGCTTTCGATGGCTTTGTTGCTGATATCGTTTGTGGTTTGCACATGGCTGGCCGCAAAAATATATCGTACCGGTATATTGATGTATGGCAAAAAGATAACCTATAAAGAGTTGTGGAAGTGGTTGAAGTATTGATGTAATATCTCCCGTTATGATATATTTGGCACCAATGCAAGGCCTCACCGAGATAACTTTTCGTAAGGCTTATTACAAAGTGTTTGGCCTATCGGGTATCGATATGGCCATAAGTCCGTTTATATCTTTAACCCATGGCACCTTAGCCAATGCTTATAAGAAGATAAAAGATGTATTGCCCGAATATAATGCCCAATCGTTGCCGCTTATACCACAGATATTGGGGAACGAAATACCTCAGTTTATCGAGATGGCAAACCGTCTTGGCGAGATTGGCTACGATGAGGTAAATTGGAATATGGGGTGTCCCGTAACAAAGGTGGCTCACAAAAAACGAGGCTCGGGCCTGCTGCCATATCCCGATATGGTGGATAATATCTTATCTAAAGTATTGCCTAATGTGTCTACACGTATTTCCTTGAAAATAAGGTTAGGATATTATAGTCCAGATGAGGTGTTCAATCTCGTTTCGGTGTTTAATCGATATCCGCTTGCCAGTGTTGTTATACATCCACGAATAGGCTTGCAGATGTACGAGGGCGATTTGTTTTTAGATGTCTTTGCCAAAGCCATTGCCGATATCAAGCACAAGATAATCTTTAACGGCGATATATTTAGCGTGGCCGATTATGCCGAAATACAGCGGTTGTTTCCAACTATGTCCGATGTGATGATAGGGCGTGGAGCTGTGCTTAACCCTCTTTTGCCACTCGAGATAAAAGGACAAACTGTATGCAACTACAATAAAAGCTATGTCGAGTTTGTAAACACATTGTTCGACGAGATTAATGCCCGAAATGTTCCCGACCTTTCAAAACTGAGGAAGATCAAAGAATATTGGCAGTATTTTGCCCAAAACTTCGATTTAAGCGACGAAGATAGGAGAGAAGTGCTCTTGTCGGAAGATTTGTGTGATACGCAGCGTATGATAATAGAAATACTCTCCAAGGCCGATAGAATATCCTCACCTAAACTATAAATCCGCCTACCGGATGTAGCTAAAGCAGCATAGTTGCTTGCTCCCTTGTATATTATCCGAAAAGTTTGTACCTTTGCATTGCTAAATCAAAATCTAATATAAAACGTATTGTATATGAAAACAAAGCATATAGTATTTCTTTTGGCAATGACAACATCGGTGTTGTCGTTGTTTTCGCAATCGACTATGAGTGCTGACGAAAAGTATAATCATTACCGAACCCAGTTAAAGCAACGCTTTATGTATTATACGCAAGATGCCACTGTAAGAGGGTCACACTTGCCTGTCGAACTTATCCAAGTAGATGCCAAAGGCAGAACTACTGCCTATTGGGCCGATGCCACTTGGTGGCAGGGACACTACATTGCCATGTTGGCTTTGGAGTATCGTAGTTTGCAGTTGCAAGGTCGTCCTACCGATTCCACATTGCAGGAGTTGCGTTGGGCGGTGGCTTCACTAAAACGTTTAGACGAGCATGCCGAAAGTTATTGGAATGGCAAAGACACTTTGAATGGCTTTTTCCTCCGCGACGATGTGCCTGCCGATTTAAACACTGCCATGAATGTGGATATAATTAATAGTGATTATAAGTCGCGATTGGGCGATACCACCACTTTAAGTAATACTCCAAGTCAGGACCAGATATGGGCCTGTTATCTTGGTTTTGCGTTGGTGGTTAAACTTGTCGACGACGAGCCTTTGCGTAACGATGTAACCGATTTGGCACGCAGTTTTGTTAAGTGTATGCAGAGCCAAGACCAAAAAGGTAACAAGAGTTGGGAGATTATAAACCCCACTACCGGACAGTTGGTGCAAAAGAGTGGCGATATCCAATGGTTGCAACATGGCCATGCCCTTGCTGCGGAGTATATTACCAACGAGGATTTGCACTTTGGAAAGTTCGACAACGGTTTGTGGCGTATGGTATGGCGTTTTATGCAAAACAACTGCCTGATGCGCAAAAAAGGCAACTTCGTATGGTATGGTATATACTGTTGCTCGGTGGTGGGCAACGACTGGGGGCGTGGTGCCGACAATATATACGATTGGATGAAGATACAAGGCGAAAAGATAGCCGATATGCGTCCCGATTTGGAACAAGAATTCGTATTTCCACATCTTCCGCTTATAGCTGCCATATTGCATGGCTATGAAGGCAACGACCCCATAGCACCGCAAGTATACGAACGTTATTTGCAGTCGGCACCCGACGAAGGTGGTTTCCGCCTTCGCACTGCCGATGGAACAGAACACTCGCAAGCTCCGTGGCATTCGCTATCCCTTTTCTGTCCTTGGCATTTAAACGATTATGGCCACTATAATATGTTGGATTATATGCTTCTGTATAATGCCTACAATATAGTGTATAAATCCAATGACCCCGATTTTGAGGTGTTTAGAGCCACACTGACAGATGTAAACAATAACGTTCAATAAGTAAAAATAACAACAACAACAATATGGAGTCGATAAAGAAGATATACAGAGTAGGTTTAGGTCCTTCGAGTAGTCATACCATGGGACCGCGCAAAGCCGCCGAACAGTTTAAAAGTCGCACACCGCAGGCTGCATCGTATCGTGTAACCCTTTATGGCAGTTTGGCAGCCACAGGCAAAGGTCACTTTACCGATAAGGCTATAACAGACTCGTTGGCACCAAGCGATGTAGAACTTGTGTGGAAACCCGAAACATTTTTGCCTTTCCACAACAATGCCATGCTTTTTGAGGCGTTGGATGCCGACAAGACTGTAATAGACAAATGGGAGATATATAGCGTTGGCGGTGGAAACCTTGCCGACCAAAACACTCATTTTACACAAGAACATATATATGAACACAATACCATGACCGAGATATTGAAATACATAGAGCGTCATGGACTCACTTATTGGGAATATGTGGTTAACCACGAAGGCGAAGATATATGGGATTTCCTCAATGAGAGATGGAAGATAATGCAAAACACCATCGAACAGGGATTGCAAAACGAAGGTGTGATACCCGGCGGACTATGTCTTAAACGCAAGGCTGCCACCTATTACGTAAAAGCACGCAGTTATAAACCATCGTTGCAGGGCCGTTGTTTTGTTATGTCGTATGCTTTGGCCACAGCCGAAGAAAATGCTGCCGGCGGACTTATAGTAACGGCGCCCACATGTGGCTCGTCGGGTGTGCTGCCGGCTGTGCTTTATCATTTGAAGAATAACCACGAGTTTTCGGATAAAGCTATACTTAAAGCTATGGCCACTGCCGCACTGTTTGCCAATGTAATAAAGACTAATGCGTCGATATCGGGTGCCGAGGTGGGATGCCAAGGCGAGATAGGGTCGGCATGTGCAATGAGTGCCGCCGCCGCCAACCAGATATTCGGTGGTAGTCCGCAGCAGATAGAGTATGCCGCCGAGATAGCGTTGGAGCATAACCTCGGGCTTACATGCGACCCTATATGCGGATTGGTGCAGATACCATGTATAGAGCGTAACGCTTTTGCCGCTTTGCGTGCATTGGATGCTAACCTATACTCGATGTTGTCCGACGGAAAACATATAATAAGTTTTGATAAGGTGGTGGATACTATGAACCTAACCGGTAAGGACTTACCAAGTTTATATAAAGAAACAGCCGAAGGTGGTTTGGCATTGCTTAATCTTTATGAGCAATAAGGTTGCGACTATGTGTCATGAGATATAAATCATAAGTTTTGTGATAGATGATGCGGTAGGTTTTCCCGAGTTTTCGGTGGCAGCCTACCGCTCTTTGTTTGTCCTAGTAGCGGCTTTAAACATTGCTTGCATACCATGCAAACTTACACCAAAATACTGCCAAAAACACAATTTTTGCCGCCTAAAAGCCTCCTTATTATTCTACCCGAAACCAATAAAACTACATATTTTCACGTGAACTTATCAACAGGTTGATACAGAATGGTTTCTATAAAAGATTTATTGTCTGTGATGCGAAGTATTCATACTTTTATAGCTACCGTATATATAGGTATATATACGGTATTAACGTTTTTAATATTGTAGGCAAGTCGGTGAAGGATGCAAAAGTCCCATAAAAGTTGATATCTTCATAAGTTGTTAACAAATAAAGATATACACATACTTGCATTTCCTCTATTTTTGTAGTATCTTTGCAAAAGAAACAGAGAAACTACTTTAAACCGAGAGTCAGTTGTACATCGGGGTTTCTCTATAACATTAAAATTTT